>DASYJY010000213.1:0-44401 GCA_035995985.1 Thermoanaerobaculia bacterium
TTAAGCTTTCGATAAATTCAAGCGCCGGTTTGTATTTCTCAATGCTGTCGGCACTTTCGGCGCTAAATCTCTCAGGCATATGTGTTATGTATGACTTCGCATGGCCGACCTTTGATTAAGTCATAACATACTTGCGCACCGCGGTAAAGAGACAGCCAATATTGATGACTGACGCCCGTTTTCAATACGCGCCCAGCCAATACGGGTGATAGTAGCGCCGACGCGAGGTATCTTACCTTCGATATTTCTAATTGCAGCGATGTCTTCCTGAGGCGACTGCTGCCCACTTTTCTGGCGTTCCATCGCGCGGCCTCAATGTTCTGCCATTGTTGTTGTAATAGATTTGTATCCGAACTTTTACGGAGTATCTTAAGGGATTCCGGTTAGGATCAATGCTGTTCTTGGATAGCACTCAATCGCTTGTAGTTGAAATAATTCAAATTACTATCACGAGCAGCCGCCACGTTCTGCGTCCGCCTTTGACGCAACCATCCCCCGCTCTTATGATTAGACAAGGCTCATAGGCGCTCAAACGCTTTCCCTTTCATGGCCGAGACCCTTCCCTCAAACGCCGCGGAGCCCCTTTCCGAGGCTGAACTCCGATCATTGATCGCTCGGCACCTGCCAGCCTGGCTTCGGGCCTGCGACACCGATGATGGCGACTCCATCGTCCTCCACGAGGCCTCCTTTGGTACCTCGACCCACGAGCTCTTCCTCTTTGCATGCGCCATCAAGTATGCACTGGCCAAGGGTAAGCACGTGCATGTGGCCTCCGGAACCGGAAGGACGAAACGCGAACCCGAGAAGGTGCTGCCGTCGGCAGTGCTCGGATCGGTCTATCGGGAAGACCCTCCTGGCAAGCGTCACACGCCTACTCGTCGCCGCAACCCGAAGAAAACGAAACCGAGGAAGTGATTCTGGTTTTCGGTCCAGCGCGCCGGGCAGCCCAGGCCCCGGAGACCGGGCGCTAACGTCCAAACGTCACGCCACAAGCCGTCATCTAACCGTCGCCACGCCGATCAAGATGCACCGGACTGCTCTTGACTTTGCTCCTCGCCGAGGTACGGTTAAGGTATGCCCGCCATGGTCCAGAACGAGGTCATCACTCACGAGCTGGCAACGAGGAAGCTTGGATCTGTGTATGCGGCAATGAGCCCTCGGAGGACGGTTTCTATCCCTGTAACGAGAAAGGCAACGAGGTTGAGCCCGTGGCCGGCTGGAGCGGTCTTTATGTCTGCCTGCGATGCGGGAGGGTCATTGATCCCGACTCGTTCCGCGTTGTTGGGCGCAACTCGCAGCCGAAGCTACTCGCCTGATGGCGATGTAAATCTGGCCTTCGCGACAGACCCCCGTGTTCAAGTCCGAAGTTCTAGCCCTCTAGTATCTGACTCCGCCGCTCCGACAACGTAGGCGTCGGTCATTCTACCAGCCGATCAGGCGTTATCGTTATCGCGAGATCCTCCGTGTCAAACGGCTTCACCTCACTGTGGCTGCCATTATCATAGTATGCAGTTCCCGATACTCTTACAACCACCTGACTCGCGGGCGACTTGATGAAGTCGAATCTCAACTCGCCATCTTGTGCGGCCGAAACTAACCGAAAGGGTCCAATTTTATGTTTGTCGGTTGGTTTACCTTTTTCCCAATACTCAAGATAGATCTCGACGAACCTGAGCGCACCACCGCGCTTTTCATCATATGGCGGCAACAAGTTCGCCACGCGTATCTTGTGAAAGATGCTCTGGTCGGCGGCGATATAGAATTCCGTCAGAGAGAAAGGGTTAACGCTCGTCAACTCCACTGCTGTTGGCGGTACATCGACCGTGGTCGTCTCGCTACCGCAGGGGCAATCCACCTCTTGCCCAGGCCTGAGCTGCAATGGGGAGCCACCAAATGACTGAACCTGTCCGCCCGCTCCGACGATGTAGGCCACGGCGGCCGCGGCGTTTCCGGTGTTACGAAGCTTTAGCCCCGCGGCACGAACGGTTGCATCCTCTCGCCGCCGCGCCGAAACATAAACCTCAAACGCTGGGCCTGTTTGTGGCGCTCGGTCCTCGGTTGCGTACTGCCAATCGACAGTAAAGCGCAGTCCTGGGGAACTTCCAAGTTTCCACAGAAAGAGATTCGCCCCGACCTCGTCAACCGCGACGGTTGCTTCCAATACATTTCCGGTAACGGCAACGTTAGTGTCGTCCTTGCTGACGCCGGCGAGCGCCTCCATATGTGCCACCAATTTCCAGCCTGCGAATTGACCACTATAACGCTCGCCCTGCGCCGCCAACTTGGTCTTCAACAAATTCTCCACGTATGGATCAGTCGTGAGCCTCGCGCTAAAATGGAATTTCACCAGACCGGGCCGAGAGACGTCTGATTGCACAAATCCCAGATAGCCTTTCTCTTCGATTCGCTCGGTTCGCAACAAGGCGGTCGTCGGAGGTATTCGGTTTTCTAAGGTGACGCTGTCCGTCAGCACCATAAGCGAAGCCGACGGCAGACCTGATTGCTCGACAGCGATAGTCCGCCACCACAAAGGCGGAAGTTCCCGGCGCCGCAGGTCATTGAGGTTCCTAACAAGGTCCGTCTGTTTCTCCAGCTCATCCGGCGTAACCGGCAAAGAAGGGAGAGACCCGTATCTACGAAACACCTTGACGAGGTCGGCTGTGTCCTTTCTGCGAATGGCGTCCTCTGCCGCGCGTGTAACTGCGAGCAACATTCCATGTGACCACTGCGATGTCCAATCCTCCGACAGAAGTCTCACGACGTCAGATAGCGACGCCAGCCGAAGGTACTGTCCGTCGTTGCCTCTTCGACCATCCCTTAGAGTATCTAAATTCTCAACGACGCTCGATTTGCTTAAAGGCTCGCATTGCCGACGAACCACCACAACCGGGACTTGCACCAGCCGACCGCCCTCCAGTTTTGGCACCATTATGGTTAGCTCCGGCGTACACTTCTCATCCATCGTCTGGGTTAAGTGATACGTCCACGAGCAGCCTTCGCCTGCAGCGCCTCCGTTATTCTGAACGGTGATTAAGGGGCCACTGCCACTGCCACTGCCGCTATAGATGATGACATCTCCGCCGTTGCCGCCGTTGTCGGCACTGATCTTGGTATTGAAGTCGGTCCCGGCGGGCCGCGTCGCGGGCCTGCATTCACCAGCCCGTTTAGCGCCATCCTGGCCGGCAGCACTAACAGAGAGCGCACCGCCGCCACGAAATCCATCGAAAGCCACGAGAACCAAGGCCCCGCCGTCGTGGCGTCCTGTCAGGTGTATGGCACCCGCATTGTTCATGTTGATCTGACGCGCTATTACGATAAGATTTGCCGCTCCCGCAGCTTCTGTCGCCAAGTTAATGCCGCTCAAATCAATCTCGTCGGCCATCACAACGAGTGATTGCCGCTTGCGGCTTTGGAGGTCGACGACGGGAGCGATCGTGGTTGGGCCGCGGCCAAAGAGGTTTAAGATCTCCGCGTCCGCGTAGGCACTCCCGAGCCGCGCGACTTGAGGCCCGGCAATCAGATGCGACGTCGTCATAGTAGCAGAGCGCGTGGTCTCATCCACCTGAGCGATGAGCCCTTGAGATCCAAGAATCACAACCGCCAGAACAGCCGCTACCTGCGCTTTCTGTCTCGCTCGCATCGCAATGCTCCAATCGAACGCGATCAGCTACCTAAGGGCGAACGATATCTGCGTCGTCCAAACTAACGCTAGTACCGCCGAACTGCCGCACAATGTCGTTGCCGTTGTAGCGCCAGCGCGCAGTACGGCCACCCTTTAACTGGAATACGATCTGCGCGGACGGAGCGCGTTGAGCGGTGCCGAGGTGAGGGACTAATAAGCGAATCGGATCGGGTGGCACGAACTTGCCGTCCACATTCTTGGGTCTTATCGGTACTGAAATGGTTTGATCCGCGATTTTCACGGAGACATTGCCCTGCAGAAGGTCGCCTGACGAACTCAGAGAGGCGAACGGCAGTTGTGATGCGTCGAATTCAAGGACATCAAACAAAGCACCGTTGACGCCTAACATGGCCTGTTCGCCATTTGTGGCCGGCACGGCCGACTCGAGGTCGAGCACTTGGCGATTCGTCGTGAGCCTCAGTTTCGCGCGAAAGCCAAGAGTCTGCGGTTTTTCTTGCGATAGGCCGGTCAACGGGAATACAAGTGACGTCCGCTCACGGCCACCAATATCTTTCCAGGCGCCTCCTGGCTGCCACTTGACGACCTGCGATGCCAAAGTGTTTCCTGCGTTCTGTAGCGAGACCTGTAAATCAATTGAACTGACACCGAGCTCGCCAAGGATCGCTGGTGAGGGCAAGACCAGATACGCTGACGAGAATTTGCTCGGCGGAACCATGGTGACAAGCTTGTCGCGCACCTCTTGCGGGTACTCACCGATGCCGATCAGCCCCTGAGCGACCGTCTTGCGATCGACGATCTGCTGCACCGTCATCGTCCATGTCTCGCTGCCACGTTTGACTTTTTTGACATCCTTGATCGCAACTGAATAGCCCGCTGAGCCAAGCCACCCGCCAGCGCTCGGCGCACTCGCCGAGGCCGGGTCAATCTGGGCCGGAGGCCGCGACGCTTCGATAAGCTCATCGTTAATGCGAGCCAAGATCGGCTGGAGATATTTGTCTATCTCTTCTTGCTTGAAAGCTTCGCCCGAGATCGCCTCAATAGTAATATCTTTGTTGCTCAATAGTTGTTCGCGAATTTGTTGGACGGAACTTTCGTAAGACGCGCCAAACCATCCAAAATAGGATGCCGAGGCACGGAACTTTTCGTCCTTGCTATAGTGCTCAAAGATCTGTGACCAGTTCATCGTGACCTTGAAACCGGCCGGGGGGGTGAGCGCATTAAACGTGAAGGTTACTGCGACTGGCATGCCCGTCTTTGAGACCAAGGCGTCCATGACGTCAGTCCCAATCTTGGTAAGCGGCACTGAAAAGACCAGCTTTTGACTTGCGAAGAGTGGGGCTAACCCCGATCCATACGGCGCGAAGGAGATGAGCGAGCTTTTCTGGCCTGGCGCAGCGTACGTGTAAAGGGACACTTCCGCCGATTTGAACGGGATCGCTGAAATGCGCACATTCTTGGCTTCTGTCCGAGCCGCTATCGCCGTCTTGAATGCTTGGATCGCGTTTGGCGGAGCAGCCAGTGTTGCCGCAAACTGCAGGATTCCCTCCTCAAGGAGGTGTTCCGGGTTTGCGGGCTCTGCGAACTGGTACCTGATCAGGCTGAATTCGGGTTCGCTCGTCGAGCCTACCGACCTCGTAACAAGGCGGGGTTGATTGGGTACGTAGTACCACTGCTCAGGGTTTCGAGCGTCGCGGAACAGTGTAAAAGTCGTATCGCCCACCACCACATCGTCTATGATATTTTCAGCCGCGAGGCTGGCTTGGGCTCGAGCAACCGATGGCATGACCAAGAGGTATAGACACACAATTCCGAGGATACGGACATGACTTACAAAACCTCGGACGCTCGACTGAACGATCATGGCGTGACTCCTTCCGACTGTTGTCTACACTACCAACTTCATTGGGACAACCTGAGTTTGCACGGGCGAATCAAGATCGTGCGCGAACGCCACGCACACGAGTGCCATTCACCCTGGCGTCCGCGAAAAACTAAATCTCTCTAGGATAGGAGTGATCCGGGACGGTTTTTCCCTACCCTGCGCGGCCGGAACCGCGAAAGTTAGCGCATGCAGACGTCGGCGCTGTCTTCAGCCGATTGTGAACCGAGAGGTCGAACCGCCACGGTTGACTGGTGATGTGGAAACGACTTCTAGGGAGAAGCGCCACTGCCGTCACCTCTGCAACTCATTGACAATTAACTACTTATTCGCCATCGATGTAAATTCGTATGTACCGTTGAGTTCACGCCTCCACGGCGAGGACTCGTTCGCCCCGTGGACCTCATCAAGGCGCTCGAATGGTTTGACCGCGAGGTCAGGACGCCGGCAGGCAAGGCTCCATGCATGGCCAAGGTATGCCGGGGCTGGCAGGAGTTCGAGGAACGTGCGCAGCCCTGCGCCCACCCGTTCTTCGCCATTAGTGACTCCGCGCTGAGGTGACCCCAACCTCTACTGCGTTGAGAAGCCGCCCGATATCGGACAGCATAAACAACTGAAAACTGACAACTTACACGGTCATACCCGTTAACTCGTATTAACGGCGTGACTTAATACCTTTTCGACGACTGCTCGCATCGAGGCTAAACCTCCCGGCCCGCTCGCCTGCGGCAAACAGGTCGCCACGAGGGCTAAGCCATCTGCTTCTGCGAGGCTGTTGATCAGCTGCGCCCGTCGAATGCCCCGCGTCAGCACAAGAATCTGCGCGGTACCACTACCTCTCCATTCTGAAAGAAGTGAATGGAGCGTTTTGAGCTTCGGCAGAAACGTCCCGGCTAGACGCTCGCCGCCGAGATCAATTTCACACGCAAGCAATAGCGCCGGTGCATCGCCGCTACCGTTTCGGATTGCGAGCACGTCAGGGATTGCCGTGGGAGCCGGCGACAAGCGGCGTTGCAACTGCCACGCGGGTAGAACCACGTCGAAAGTGCAAGAACCGTTCAGCAGAAGGGCGATCCGCGCGTCGTTGATCCAGAGCGTGTGAGGCACATCCTTCGGCGCGACTGCGCGCTTCGGAATAAAGAGCGAACGTTCGTCGCCACCGGCGCGTACTGCGAGCTCGCGCCCGGCTGCTGCCAACCGGAGGCGGTTGATTCCGACGCCGTTCCACCGCTCGATATTGATCCAGCCGTTCCGTACCGCGCGCGTGACGAAGTGCGACACGACGACCGCCGACACACTCGGAAAGATCGCAACATGCAACTGGTACTGCGCCACCTCAAACCCTTCTCCGATGAAGGTCAGCGCCTTGATGTCGCGGGAGGACGGTGCCTTCACCCGACGGGGGTCGTGCATCAGAGCACCCGGATGAACGCGCCGCACGATTCGCACCCGAATCCGGCGTTCGTCTGACCGCAGTTCGTGCAGCGCAGGCGCGATCCGAACTCCGTCACACCGCAACGGCGGCACGTCGCGAGAAGATCGAGCTGGTTCAGAGCATCGCAATGCGGGCATTCGATCGCACCCCCGACAACCTGTCTGAACCGGGAAAGCGTCCGCACGCTTTGAATGAGGAACCGCACGAGATAAACAGGCGCTGCAAGCACGTGGAGCAGTACCAGGAAGCACCATCTCCCGACCGGCAGACGTTTCAGCGAGCCGTGATTCGTGTTCATTGCTTCAGCCCCAGGTCGCGCAGGAGTTGATCGACACCCCGCGATGCGCGCTGTTTCGTCGCTGCAGGCGGCGGCGGTGCTTCTCCGCCGTCCACGACCTTCGCTTCCCACCTCGCGATGATGTCCGCGGCCGTGCGCGCATCGACGGCCGACCGTGACGCGATCTCCTGTTTGAAGACGGCGCGCAACTCTGACGCGCTGCGAATGGCCGGGTCAGGAACATCCGCGGCCCGGAGCGGGAGCGCGCTGTGCCCTTTCACATACAGCCAGTAGTGCTGCCGGCGAAGGTTCTGCACGCTCCGCACGAACTCTCGATGACGCTCCGCCTCCGACGCGTTCTCGTTCGCGCGCACGACGTGCGGGTAGATCCACTCCGCTTCCTCGCGCGACTGGAACACGGCCCACCAGCGGGTGTTCAGCATGAGCGTCCGCACCATCTGTGAGGGCAACGCGTTCGCAAAGTCCTGCGCCGCGAAGTGAATCCCCATGCCGGCCGAGCGCAGCGTCCGCGCGCCTTCCATGAGCGCGGCGGTCAGCTCGTTCTCCTCCGAAAGGAGCATGGGTGCCTCGTCGACCACGAGGAGTCCGCGCCGCCGCGGATCACGCCGCGGCGCCGAAAGGAGCACGTCGATCAGGCGATAGCTCGCGCGTTCCTTTCCTTTCGCGAGCGGCAGGGTCATGGAGCAGCCGTAATTTCCGAGGACGACCGGCGTCGTCCGCCGCGGCAGGATGCGGTCAAGCTCCGCTGGCGGGATGCCGATCGAGAGTCGCACTTCCGGGAAGGACATGTCGGACTGGATTCGCCGGAGGAGCGCGTCGCGCGTCTGCTTCGGAAGCGTGTGCTTCGCGTTCGTAAAGAAGGCCCGCACATCCGGATCGGCAACGTCTTCGAGGATGCGCAGCCGGAACGCCTCGTCGTCCAGGAAGCGCATCGCGAAACGGTAGTTCGGCGGGAAGCGCCGTTCGACGAGAACGCAGGCGAGCATGAAGAACGCCTGCCGAAGCGCACCCGAGTAGGAGTGTTCTCCGGCCTGGATCGCGACGTCCGTTCTGAGGAACGCGAGGTAGGTGTTCGACACCTCGCCTGCGCTGTTGTCGAAGGGCGCAAACGGCGTCACCGAATCCTTCGACCAGTCGATGACGCGCACCGCCGAGGCAAGCCGCTCACGGGTGTGGTCGTCGGAGGCTAACCATGCCGCCGCGAGGTACTGACTGAGGAGATCGAACGTCTCCTGCTTCGGATCGACCAGCTCGAGGTCTACCTCGAATGCCCCACCGTGATGTAACGATCGGTCGATTGCGGTGCGCAGGAGATTCAGAATGAAACGCGTCTTCCCTGACCCGCTCGCGCCGATCACGAGTGCGCTCGCGAACGCCGTCTCATCGGAGAGCTCGACCGGCTCGCCCTCGCTTCCCAGGGTGCCGAACGCAAAGCCATCGCGCGCCGGCGCGAGCTCACGCGCGATCCTCCGGTGTGCCTCCGCAGTGCCGTCCATCGCAGTGCGCGTCCGGCTGTTCATACGTGCGCGTTGATACGAATTCCTGCGGTTCGCCGTGAAGAGAAGGTCGAGGAGATTCATCGCTCCTCCTCTTCTTCGTGATTCGGGAGCGGCTCCGTCTCTTCGATCTCGACGGGCGTTTTTCCTGTGACCCGGAGATTGAGGAACGTAGGCGGCGCGTGACGATTGCCGACCGTGCGATGCGCTCTGCGCGCCTCAACGATCCGGTATGCGGCCAATGATGCGCACAGAAGCGCGACGAATGCTGCGATCGGATGTGCGTGCGCCTCAACGAACAGCAACGCGATCGCGAAGACGGCGACGACGAGGATCGCAGCCCATCGCCAGCATTGCCATCGCACCGGCGACGCGATGAACCCGACGAAGTAGAGGAAAACCGCGATGACGAGGAGGAGCTGCAAAAAGACGTTCAACGTTTCCATACGATCCGAACGTATCCCCGGACAGGTGCGGTGCCTCGGAATGCCTCGAAACGAAAACGCCGCCCGAAGGCGGCGTTCGAATTGCCACAGATCGCGAGCGCTCAATCCGTCGTGAAGATCGGTCTGGTACGCGTCACCGTCTGTCGCTCCGCGCGCGCGACGGCCTCCGCGAGCTCGCGCCGGATCGCTTCCCGCCGCTCGGCGTCTGCGGCACGGTACGCGTCGGGTGACACGACTGCGGAGGCATTGATCGCAGGTTTGCCGTCCGTCGCGCGGACGCGGAGGACGTGCACGCGCACGCCGTCCGGCCCGATCTCGCCAACGGCGAAATCCTTGCCGCGTGTCACCGGCATCGACGGATGCTCCACGATGGCGCGGGCGAGATCCGTCGGATCGCTCCATCCGCCCGAGCTGTCTCGGAGCATGAGAGACATCGTCTTCCTGCCGTCCGTCGTCACTTCGAAGGGATCGGACTCAGGGCGAATGTGCGCGACGAGCTTCGTCATGTTCGCGTTCATATGCTCCGCGAACCACGCGCGGTACGCCGGCTCCATCGCGAGATGCTCCGGCCGCCCCTGGTTCCCGACCACCGCCGAAGCGCCCGAACGCGCGGTCACTTCCGCGAGCTTGCGGAAGAAGCGCGCGCCGATGCGTTGGTTCTCGACATCGTTTTCCTCAAGAACCGCCCGGATGCCGAGCAGCTCCTCGTTCGGCATGCGCACCAGGAAGTACACGAGGACTGGCCGCCCGCCCGTGGCCGCCGCATCGAGTGCTGAGGCGACCGCATCGGCGTTGTCCACGCTCACGATGAGCGGGAACTTTTCGGTCTTCCGAGCCGGAAGCACTTCCTCGATGCGCGCTTCGATCGCGCGCGCGTCGATACCGCGGAGCGCCCCTTCGCGGGCGAGCGTCGCGGCCCGTTCGGGGACGGGATCGACGTAGACGGGCGCGATCGTGAAGCGTTTGGAGGCCCGATTGAACTCACCGATCGCGGGCTGCATGAGGCGCGCGCCCCTGTTCGAGCCGGCCGTGAAGACTTCCACGCGCGCCGGGTTGATTACTTCTGGTTCACGTTCAACTACTGCGGTTCTGGTCATGGTCTCAGTTCTCCTTTCGTGGGAAATCGCTTGTGCTGCGGTACGGGACGACTGCATTTGTTGAAGCCGGAGGAAAGGCCGCCTCACCGAGCGCCGCGCGTGCCCGGCGGTGGGCGATGTCGTATGAGGCGCGGATGCGCGCCGCGGTCTGCTGCCAGTCGTCGCGGCGCGAAGCTAGGCGGTTCACGAACCACGTGGCGGTGCGCTGGCCGAAGCGCGCCTGCGCCGCGCGCCGGCGCAAACGGTACCGGCGCCGCACAATCGGCAGCACCGGCCCGATGAGCCGGAGAACGTGCTCCGCCATGACCGCGGGGCCGACCGTCACCGCCATCATGACGAGCGCCGTAGCCCAGCCGACCGCTGAGGAGCCCCCACCCGTGTTCTCGTCAACGCGGATCACGGTGAGCGCCGCGACCAAGAGTCCGAGCGCCGCGATCGCGGCGAGCGAGATCGCGCGGTTCCTCGCGCGCGAGCAGAGCCAGGTCATGAAGAAGATGCAGACCGCGAGCGCCGTCCCGAAGATGACCCGCTCCGGCGACTCCACGCCCATTGTGCGCATGACGTAGATCGCTCCCGCGCACTCCATGAAGAGAAGGATCATCAGGAACGTGAGGAGAAGATGCGCGGAGGGATGCCGCGCCATCTCGTCCTCCTCGCGCCGCATGTCAGCCTCCGTCTCTTCGATCGCGGGGTTCTGCAGGCGGGAGCCCACGTTCGCGTGCCGCAGGTTCCCCACCGGATCGAAGGACGGCTCCGGCCCGATCGTGGCGGTGATGTATGCATCCGGCTCGTAGATGCCGAGACGCGCGTCTTCGCTCGCCCGTCCTTCGAGCTCACTCTGATTGAATTGTTTGAACATTACCGGCCTCCTTTGTGGTGGTGGGTTGTGGTTCGAGGGCGCCAGGGTGGATGTCGATGTGCGTTGCGCCGGCCGCCGCGAGTGCGGCATGCCAGATCGTGCGCACGTCCGCCGCTCTGGCGAGTGAGACGGCGCAGCGGCCGCCGTCGATCACGCCGAGGTCCACGTGACAGAAGCGGACATCGACACCGGCGAGCGATCCGGGCGGGAGGACGCGGCGCTCGCCGAGAAGGCGCGCGAAGCGGTCCGGTTTCGGAAGATGCCCGCATTCGAACTCGCCGTAGTCGGAGACTTCGAGCGCATCAGTGATCGCGACGATCTGCCGCTTACCGCGCACCGGAGGCGACGCGAGCGCGATGAGCCCCAAGGACTCGGCGATCGGCGAACGTCGGATGCGCTTCAGGAGCCCCGGCTCCGCCGCAGAGCAAAACGAGTCCCGCTCTTCGCCAACCCAACGGTTCTCCACGTCCGCACGGGCGCGGCGCCCGGTGACGCGGAAGACGGGCACCGTTGCCGTCGCGACGAGCCGCGTCCCCTCGATCGTGCGGCCCTGCATCCAAAGTCGGATGATGCTACCGGGGCGGTCCACCGCCTCACGGAGCACGCTTTCTGATGTCTCGCGGAGCGTCTCGGCCGAGCACGTCGAGCCGGAGCTCGGGTCGCAGAGTGCGTCGTAGAAAACGGGGGCTTTCTGCGGCTTGTCCGTTGCGCCAAACCACTCGCCGATCGTGCCACCGTTCTTCCCGCATCCCGCGACGACGACGAGCGCCAGCATGGGAAGAACCTGGCGCCTCATGCCGCACCGCCTTTCTCCTCATCCCGCCGCCGCGGCCCGCGTTTCTTCCGCTCCGGCTTCGCGGCAGGGAGCACGCGGTCGAGGACCGAGCTCACGATGCCGAGCGTCTCTTCGTCCGCATCGGCGATCTGCCGGATGCAGCGCAAGCGCCGCAGCGCACTCCGGTCATCCATCTCATCAAACTGCTCCATATAAATCTCCTTTCTGGTTCCGTTGACTGCTCACCCGACCAGCTTAAAAAGGCGGCGAGCACCACCCTCGGAATGCCTCGTAACGCTCCGGGCATGGACAGCAGATTTGTTCACGCGGAGCGGGCGTTAAGAGCCTCGGATGCCGATTCGAAGCAGCCTTCAGGCGTCTTGCGGAGACGTTCGGCGGCCAACGCGCAGAACCTCCGATCAATCTCGAACACGAGGTAGCGACGGCCGAGGCCCTTTGCCGCGACGGCTGTCGTGCCGGCTCCGCCGAACGGATCGAGCACGAGATCGCCGGGATTGCTCCAGTAGCGGAGCATCGGCAGAACAACCGCCAAAGGCTTCTGCGTCGGATGCGGCGTTCGCTCACGGCCGGTACAGATCGGAGCGACGATCACGTTGTGGTGATACCCGTGCTGCCAGTTGAACGTGTGACGCATGCCGGGCTTCGTGATGATGACGAAAAGCTCAAGCGCGCTGGCCCACTTCACCTTCCGAACTTGCGGAACGGGATTTGTTTTGTGCCATGCGCCGACATCGCGCAGCGAGCCTCCATGTCGCTTCGCCTCCGCAATGATTTCGTGGAGGTGCTCGCGCTCGTAGAACGCGATCATCGTCCCGCCCGGCCGCAGAATGCGCAGGCACTCGCCAATCCAGCCTGCGTCTGGCCGCTCGTCCCACTCAAAGGAAGTGCGAATATCCGCCGCAGGGCCGAACTTGCCTGCACCTCGCATGATCGTCGTGTCGGAGGCCAGTCCATACGGCGGATCGGTCACTACCAGATCGACAGTCTCCGAACCGACCCGCGGCAGACGGACCCGGGAGTCCCCGCAGATCAGCGCATTTCCGCCGCGAAGCGTTCCACTCCGTTGCACCCTTCCAACGTAGGCGCGTGGAGAGACGCACCCTCGCAACGGCTCGAAATGCGCGTGATGTCGCGGTGCCCGGCGATTACGAGTCGGGTACCAGGATCGCCGTCCAGCGCGCTCACTACGGCCTGCATCGCCGCCTGCAACGGCCCGTGCGTACCGCTCGCCATTTGCGTCAAGCAAAAGCCGCTTGTCCGCTCCTGCGTGGAGTTAGGCGGCCCATCGCGTATCACGCGAAATGCCGCGGCATTCCCCTTAGTCCGAAAGGCCACCGCCGTTTTCGTGTCGGTAGATTCGATCAAGGCGGAGGCTCAGCTCGATGGTCTGGCGGAGAACCTTAGGCAAGAGTGTTCTAATGTCCACGCCGAAAGCCCAGTCATAGTTGGGCTTCAATGGCTCATAGTAACCAGCCAAGCCGGTAACGATAGTAAACCGTATCTCGCCGATTCGTCGCGAGATTTCTTCGTCGAGAACGCCTTGGTGCTGGAGCAGAAAAGCCGCCAGCTCGCTACCATATTGTCTAATATCAGCCAACATCCGCTTCAGCGCTGTCTCTTCACCGCACCGAACATGTTCGTCACGATTGGGATCGGCCGGCCAGTTTATCCTCTCCCATCGCTCTCGTTCAGCAGAAGAGATCTGCGCCTCGACTTCTGCCCACGATAGAACGGCTTCGTGGAACGCATAGACGCCAGAGGATGCGCTGTACGCGCCGAAACGACGAGCGCTTATGCCATTGTGGTTATAGCGCTCCGGTAAGTACTTCGAAATGAAGTTATCCATCATTTCGAATGCAAGAACACACGCCATATCGCGACGTGGACGTTCCCGTAGTTCGACTCGGTGGCTTATGAGTCGGTCGACGACAAACAGTGCGATTATGATACCGAATAACTCTGACGAGTAATTTTGCAGTGCCGATGTACCGAAGAAGAAGGCAAACCATCCGCCTTCCGGAGCGTGGTGCGTTCCATGCCAAAAACCGACGAGCTTGGCCTGGAAGCTACGCATTGGCAATCGAAGATGATGGGAGGCGTCATAAAGTGGTATGACCAGCGCAATGCCGACTGCCGACTGCCAGATAAAATAACCAATCGCCGCCGGCCATCGCCGCGATACTGCAATGAAGAGAAAAATAACACCGGTAAGCGTACCAATTGACACTATCCGGAGGTAATCACGCCATCCGAATACAGAGCCGTCCACAAGCGTCATGGCCAACACAAGACACAGGCTGCCAACAAATCCAGAGACCGCGCCGGCAAGCGCGACTGACCCTGTGGCAAACCTTGTGTTCGCCTCTGCAATCATTTGAGCAGCCACTTCAGCAAACACATGGCTCATTGATCGAGCGTCCAGAATCATTGTTCTTGTCTGGGTAGCCGGACCGTCTCCAGTGGCGTCTCGATCGATTCGCTCGCGCTATGCTGAGATTTACGGCGCTCTTTCTCCCGATGCGGAGGCTGCGACGGAGGCTGTTTCTTCTCGAAATGGACGATTTTCACCGCCAGAAATTCAGCAACAAAGTGGGCCGCTGCTGATAGAGTTGAGAAGAGCAGAATTACCCAGATTGTCGTGAGGTGAAGGCCACCTACGAGCAGGCCAAACACAAAGCCTGGAAGGAACATCCTTGCGTATTCGCTCGGGACACGCCGAGTCTGGCCTGAAAGCAAGGCCGACGCTACGAACAGGATCAGATATGCGGCATACCACGACATAGGAAGAGCGCTAGGGTGTTCGTTGCAAGATTAGCAGATCACGGCTCAACCTCCGTTTCTTGGCCGCCTAACGGTCTAGAGGTTAACCCGCGCGGCCAGGGCCCGCGTGGGAGCGCGGCACGCCGCATGCCCGCATTTGAAGGGCGCGATGCAGGCGGCGTGACGCCGCGCAAGTTGCGCTGAAAGAGCCGGCTCGGCCGGCGGGCCGAAGCTGGGCCGCGCGAGGTTCTACCTCGAGTTAGGCTGCCGCGCCTTACAGCCCGCAGGCAGTCAGGTCGCGAGACCGTCGGTATGCCGAGTCACATGTTCTGCCAGCAACACGACTTCCGCAGCGGCGACTTCGGGGCTTTCGATAAGTATCCCGGCAATCTTGACGCCCAACTGAGCGAGCTTGAATCCAGTTAGGGCGGCACCAAGACCAATGAACCAACTGGCGATGGTCACGGTAAGCTTCATGATCATGATTGTCCGTCCCCAAAAGCTCCTGGGTAGTAGCTTATTCAAGATCGCTAACCAGAGTTTTGTGCTGATCGCGCGGGGAACCGCAATAATGGTCATGGGGCCGATGGTGCCCTTCTGGTCCATAACGTCTCCCACCTTCTTTGCAACTTCCGGGTCTCCGAGGACGAGACCTACCACTTGTTCCGCGGCCACTTCGCCGACCGTTCCGATGGAGATGCCGCAGGCGAGATCCAGAAAGCCGATGATAATAGCCATGACCACCTTCTGGGTCTTGCTGAGTCTCGCCAAGAGTTCGGTCAACTCGGGACCGAATTCATGGTGCGGATCACCTTCGCCCGGCAACGGAGCGGGGTCGGAGAAGAACTGAATCGCCAGCTCCTGATAGCTGGCAAACAAACTGTTTGGCGGGCCTACGAGCTGCCACCACGCAGTGCTCCCGTCGGGTGCCGGAAGGGGATGCATCCAAGGCGCCGGGGGGGTACCCCCAACTGCGATCAAGCCTAGAGCGCCACTGCGCAGCGTAATGGAACCGTAGTTGTAATACGGCGAAGGGACCTGATTGTAAACAAAGGTGGTGGAATCAAAGCCAATCGCGTCCGGCGCAGGATCGACAAACTGCGGTATCGCGCTTGATCCCTGACTCTGCAAGACATAACCATCCACCCGGCTAATCAGCTCACCATACCGGGAAACAGTAAACAACTGGTCCGTATTGCCGGTCTGCGAAAACCCGATCTCAGCGGTATGAGCAGAGCGACCAAACCATGGCTGCGGACCGTAAGACCACGATCCGCCTTCGAGCGAGAAAAACTGGAAAGGTGAGATGAACTCGACCAGTTGCCTGAATTGAGTCGCCGAATAGGCTGTCATGACAGCCTGACCAGAATCGGTGCTCGCGATGACATAATCGGTGCCGGCGATGCTATGGAACGTCCCATCGGGTTGATCGACATCGAAGCGTTGATAGGCATCGCCAGCGCCGAGCGCGATCTGCGTGCCCGTCGACAACGCGAGTCCTTCGGACGGTGTCGCCGCAGATAGTTGGAGAACCTGAGCCGTGGCTCGACTGACCAGAAAGCCATCAGAAGTGATCCCCCACTGCTGGAAATCATCGAGCGAAGCGCTCATCATTTGCCAGGAGACTACTCCGGCCGCGTCCGATGTCAGCGATCGCCCTGTAAAACAATTTCGGATATACACGAAATCTGACGGATACAGAAACTCGAACTCTACTGAGTCCGAATCGAGGTTTGGGCTCAGCTGAAATACGAACCCGTTTCCCTCCAAGGAAATCAGGGCATTGTCATGCAATAGTATGTGATTCGCGGCGTCGACAGACCACATCTGATTCTTATCATTCGGATCCGGTGTAAATAGGTAAATTGAATTATCACTCGGGTTCGCGCCAGGAGCAATACCGAGAGCAAGCTGCGATTCCTGATTGATGATGTGAACATATTTGCTGTCCACAGAAATCGCCTGAAATTTGAAGAGCTGCGAGCCACGCCCATGAGACAGCATGGTGCTGGCGCTGATGAAACCCCCGTCAGGGTCAGAGGTAGTCGCCACAAGTCCGCCTGAGCGCTTCATGCGCAGGAAGAAGTACTGAAGATAATCGTTCGTCGCACCGGTTGAGTTGACTGGAGGTCCTATTCGAGTATTCATATTGCCCTTCACCTGTAGCGAATGCCATCGAGAAGCATGCTAGTCGACGCCGCGCGATCTGGTGCCTTCGTATAATAGGAGTGACACACGCGCGTAAATCCCTACCCACAGGAACGGAATCGATGGTTGTTGGTGTCTCATGCGGTACACTCCTGAACTGACGCATGAGACTGCTGTCTGGATGATTCCACCGGCCTAACCGTCGGCCTAACGGGCTTGAGATCCCGCGCTCCACGGACCGGCGTAACTGAACGTTCTCGTGGCGATCGTGCAAGTAGGCGCAGCCTCACGGAAAGCGTGCCGGCGCGCAAGTCACGATTCGTCGGCCTAACTCGTAATTCGACAGCACCTCATACGCTTCCCGCGGGCGTCAACGGATTCACCGCGACTCGGAGAGTCACCATCGTTCGACCAGCGAAAATGGATCAATGTCATGAGCAGACGGTGCCAGGCGATTTACGCGCCGGGCACCAGAGGATCACCGTCCAGCGCGCACACCACGGCGTGCATCGCCGCCTGCGACGGCCGTGCGTACCGCTCCGCCATTCGCGTCGTCGTGTGCCCGAGCGCCTTCGCGATGATCTGCAGACTCACGGACTTGCTCGCCAGTCGGCATCCGAAGGTGTGCCGGAGGTCGTGAGGTCGGAGGCGCCGCGTAATCGACGCTAACGCCTTCGCGAGTGCGAACGTCCGCCGAATCCTCGCCGTAGGATAGCGTTTGCCGGCGGCATCTACGAACACATAGACCGTCTCGTCCGGTCGCCGCGCGCGGCAGATCAGGAGCGCCTGTCGGCACGCACTGGAGATAGGTATCTCCGCCTCAAGCTGCGTCTTCTGCATGAGAACGCGAATGAAGCCCGCCTCAAGCTCGACCTGTTCCCACCGCAGGTTCCGGAGATCGCTCTGATTCCGCAGTCCCGTCTCCACCGCGACGATGAAAAACTCGCGAAGCTCACGGAATCGCTCGTAGTACCGCCCTGTCGCCTTGCTGCCCCCGCGGAGCCCGCCGCCGAATCTTCGCGCCGTCTCGAAGTGGCTGCTCTCCTTCGTGGGACCGAGCTTCCGCCGCGAATCGATGTGACGGCGGAAAGCCGCCTCGTTGTCGAACGTCGCGAAAAACCGCGCGCGCTCATCGGTTCGCGGCTCAAGCCGGAGCGGCGGTTCCTTCTCCCTCGGCACGCGCTTCTTGATCGGGTAGTCGGCGATCACATCGCGTTCGACCGCCTGCCGGAGCAGCATTTTGAGAAGCCGAACTGCATCGTTGATATATGCCGCCGAACAGTTTCGGTGCCTCATGTCGGCCATGAGATCGATCACCCGAACCGTCGTGATCGCATCGAGGTCGGCATCGCCAAAGTACCGAAGCAGGTGGTTTTTGATGATGTTCCGCTGCGTCCTGCGCGTGCTCTCCTCGTGCCTTGCCGCGATCACGTCGTAGAACCGCGCCACGAACTGCCGGAGCGTGAGCGGCCCTTCGATCGCCCGGCCGCTCTGCAGTTCCGCCCGAAACGCTGACCACTCCGCAAGCGCTCTGTCTCGGGTCACATTCTCGACCGCGCGATGTCGCCGCACGCGACCACGCATACCCGGAACGTACCCGTCGAACACTGCGCGCTTCTTGCGCGCGTCGTATGAGAAACCGGGGAGCTGCTTCATCGCCGCACCCCCTTCAAGTCTGCCGGCTCCTTGCCGCCGCACAGCCGGCGATGAACGCCTCCACTTCCCTCAACTGATACGTCACGTGCGTCGTCGAGACCTGCACCCACCCCTGCGGACCCCGTCCCTGCCAGCGCCACTTGGCGAGCGTCTGTGTCTTGATGCCGATCAGCTTCGCCGCTTCCGCGGACGAGATGCGTTCCTCCATCGCATACCTCCACGGCAAGCAGCATCGCGGCGTTCAGGAGGGCAAGGTAGGAATGACTCGAAATGCCGTGAGCACCCGACTGCAAAACGAAAATAGAGACCACGATAGAGACTCCTTCGAATCGAAGTCGTCATTTCGAGGTCTATTCGCGAGGGATCTTCTGGAGCGGGCGACGGGATTCGAACCCGCGACCAAGAGCTTGGGAAGCTCCTACTCTACCAACTGAGCTACGCTCGCACGATCACGTCTTTTTCAAGAGAAGCAGCCTCAAAACGCGGCGCGGATTCTAGCACGCGGCTCCTCACGACCGAGCATGGAGGATGGCGTTGAGACCTTCTTCGAGCGGCCTCGCGGCGAAACCGAGAGTTCGAAATGCGCTCTCCGTGTCGTGGCTCTTGGGACTGAACAGGCGCGCGACCTGGTCGGCGTAGAGCGGGGGCTTTTCGAGCGGGAGGAGCGCGAGCGCTCGTCCGGCGAGGGCGAGCAGGGTGGCAGGTACGCTGATGGTCCGGGGGGTGGTGTGGAAAAATGCCGCCAGGCGCTCGATCAGCTGCAGGTAGCTCATTTCTTCCGGGCCCGCGAGCACGTACACGCCGCCATCGGTCGGCGTCATCACTGCGCGGCAGATGCCGTCGATGACGTCATCAATGTAGACCGGCGCCAGCCGCGGGCTGCCATCGCCGGCGACCGGGACCCAGCGGCCCTGGCGGCAGCGTTCGATCAACGTCGAGATTCCTTCGCCGCCCGCGCCATAGACCTCGGCGGGCCTGAGGATGTTCCAGTCCAGGCCGGAATCGCGGACGATTTCCTCGGCTTGGATCTTGGACCGGCTATAGGCGCCGCCCGCGGGAGAGATCGCGCGCGTGCTCACCAGCGTGAAGCGCTGGACGCCGGCCCGTCGTGCCCCGGCCACCAGATTCCGCGTTCCGGCCGCATTGACGTCCATGTAGCGGCCACTCCGGTTTGAGTGCGTGACGGCCGCCAAGTGGAGAACCTGATCGCAGCCGGTACAGACTCCGGCGAGGGTCTCCGGTCGCGTCACGTCAGCGCGGAGGGAGCGCCAGCCGGGCGGCAGGTCGTCGTCCGACGCGCTGCGATGAAGGACCGTCCCGGTGATAGAGCGCCGATGCAACTCTGCAATCAGCGGACGTCCGAGGCGTCCGGGGCCGGTCACGAGGAGCCTCATTTGCGGCCCCTCCGCCGGAACTTCAGGATCCGGTAGCGCAGGAGATTGCGCAGGAACTCGAAGACAGCTGCCATCGTGATGAAGGAACGGCGACCGGTCAAACCGAGAAACTCCGTTTCGGTCTCGCCCACGCGAAGTCCCAGACCGCGGGCCTGAATCATGATCTCGGCGTCGATGAACCAGTCGGAGGATTGCAGCGTCATCCGCTCGAAGGCCGCGCGGGTCAGGATCTTCGGCTTGGCGTTGATGTCCCGCGCCAGAACCCCGGGGAAGAGAACGTGAAAGAGCCCATTGAAGACAAGTGAAATGACTTTGCGCTTGAGGCCGTCGCCGCGCTGTCTTCGATACGTCTTCGCCAGATCCAGCCGCTGTTCGCGCAGCAGCCGGTAGATCCGCACCAGATCCTCAACCAGCACCTGGCCGTCGCCATCGATGACGGCGAGATATCGACCGGTCGCGAGCGCCAGTCCGCTGCGCAAGTCCCATCCCATCATTCCCTCTTTCACCACTGCCGAACAGACGATGCGGTGATCCGCGGCAGCGAGCTCCCGTACGACGTCCGGGGTCGTGTCATCGCTACCGGCCACATAGTTGCCAACCAGCACGAGCTGATAGTCGTCGACACCTGCATCGAGCAGCGACTTGCCAATCCGCGCCGCGAAGGAGCGCGCGGCGCTGCCGGAGCGGTAGCAAAGGATGACGACGGAGAGCTCCGGGGCCATTGAGCTATCCACCGCGAGCTACTCGAGCAACAAGGCGCGCTGCCGCGGCGTCAATGGACGTTCCACTATGCGGCCGGCGGGCCGATAACCAGCCAGCGCCGCGGCGGATCCGCCTAACAACGGATCGCCTTGCGCGCTGGAAACCAGGCGCCATGTTCCTCTCTGATTGTCGAACTCCATGATCACTAGCGTTTCGTAGGGGAAGCGATCGGCCGCACACGTGCCGGCGGCGACGCATTCGGCCTGTTGCTCGTGCCAGCACGACAGGCCCTCGGGCGTGGCGCGGCAGCCCGTACCTCGGTCAGGACTCATGCGCAGAGCGTGAATGGCTGGGTCATCGTAGAGCAGGATGAGCCAGCTCTGGGCCAGATAGTCAGCCTCGGTCGCGAGATACAAATCGGGCGTTGGCGCGCTGCGAAGGATGACACCCGTGCCGGGCTTCAAAGCGGGAGCTGAGGTAACGATCGACATCAGCTCTTTCTTGTGCAGCCGCCAAGTCGAAACCCACAGGTCCTGACGCTCCAGTCCTCCCCAGACTCCGAACGCGACAAAGAGGACCGGCACGAGCAGGAAAACGTTCCGGAAGCGAGGCCACTGTTGCACCGCCCAGCCGGCCGAAATGGCGATCGCTAACGATGCCCACGTTCGCGACAGGATGTGCGTGCGATAGTGAAGCTCAGCCATCTGAAGTCCGGCATAGGCGGCATTCGCAATCAAGGCCATCACAGCGAAGATCCCGGCCAGCAGGAGCGTCCGTGTCGTGCACTCCGGCAGATCAGGATTCTGTGTCCTGCGTGTCCGGAACGCGAACCACGCCGCCGCCGCTGCGGCAGCGAGTGCCATGGCCCACCAGGGAATCACCGCCGGTGGCCGCGGATACCAGACCGAACGTGCGAAGACCCAACGCCACGGCGCGAAGTTCTCGCGCCAGAAACCGATCGTGCGAACGAGACGGTCCGCGAAACGCATCGGCTGAAGTGCCACCGCGGCGTAACTCGTTGGATCGTGCAGAAACTGCCACTCGACCTGGGCAGCATGAGCGAGGGTCAGACCGAGCGCCGACAGCAGCAGGAGAATCCGGCGCCAAGCCGCGGTACCGCCACACCAGAACAGGATCAACGGAACGAACGGCAGGGCAGGGATGGCGACGTCGATGGTCCAGATGCTCACCGAGGCAGCGGCGCACGCGAGAGCGATCCAGCCAGCGCCCCCGCGCAGCACGTAACGCAGGCTGCAGCCGATGGTCAGCAGCAGCATGAGCGCGCTGATGTTGTAGCCGATCGCGGTGAGGTTGTTGGTCAGGTAGTCGCTGGTCGCCGTGAGCGTCAGGCAGATCGCCAGGAATCGCGTAAGACGCCTGCCCGGCATCAGCAGCCAGGAGATCCAACCGGCGGCGAGGGCCTGCCCGAGCCAGGCCGCGCCGAAGATCAGGTGCATCGTCCAGATGGGCTGCGGCGTAGCCAGCGCCAGGCGGCACGGAAGGGAGTAGAGACGCCGCAGCGGACTGACGACGGGCGAAAACGCGGCCAGGAAACCGTGGCCCTGAAAGTCGCGCGCCCGCCGTAGCAGCAGTGTGTCGTCCTGCCACAGGCCGCGTTGTGACACCGTCAGCCCCCAAACCAGAAGGAGCAGGACAACGTAGAACGCCGCCTCGCTGTTCAACCCGGCGCCGAGCCGGCGGAGCCACCGGCCTCGTGCCTCAGAAGTCGTCAATAGCAGCCCGCCAGCATCGACTTTTAACTCAAGGTTCGCTGATGTATTCGGTGAAGAGGCGCACGAACGGGCCTGACGAGCCGGTCATGTAGGCGATGGCGCGGAGGGTCACCGATTCATGCGCGGAGAGGTTGCCGCCGCGGGCGTTGGCCCAGAGCGAGATCGGGACCGTCTTCTCCTGGCCGGGCGCGAGGTCGATGTTGATCGGCGTCGTGGTCGGGCGGATCGTGTACGCGCCGGAGCTGACGGTGCGGATTTCGATGCGCGTCAGCGTGACCGGCTCCTTCGTCCGATTTGCGACCGATAGCGAGTAGTGCACATTGACCGCGCCGCCGTAGAGGTACGCACTCGGAGCGGAGTCTTCTTGTGCGAGGTGGAGCGAGACGTTCGGTGCGTTCGCGTCGTCTGGCGTCGCCGAGGAGCAGGCGGTGAGCAGGACTGCGAGGACAAGCGCGAAACGCATCATTAGCTCGCGATGGCCGGCAGCCCCGTCACCTGCTCCAGGTCCGCTTCCTCAGCGATCCATTCGTTTGTGCGGAAGGCGCCTTCCCATCGCGCGACGACGACCGTGGCCAGGCAGTTGCCGATGACGTTGACGCAGGTGCGGGCCATGTCCATCAACTCGTCGACGCCGAGGATGACGATCACGCCCTCGGCGGGCAGACCGAATGATGCAAGCGTGCCGAGGAGGATGACCAGCGACGCCCGTGGAACGCCGGCCACGCCTTTCGACGTCAGCATCAGCGTGAGCATCATGATGATCTGCTGCGTCCACGTCAGATGCACTCCCGCGGCTTGGGCGACGAAGATCGAGGCCAGCGCGAGGTAGAGGGTCGTGCCGTCGAGGTTGAAACTGTAGCCGGTCGGGAGGACGAAGCCGACGATGCGGCGCGGGACGCCGAGGCGTTCCATGTTTTCCATCGCCTTCGGGAGCGCGGATTCCGAGGAGGTCGTCGCGAACGCGATCGTCGCGGGCACTTTCACGGCGCGGAAAAAGTCGCGCAGCGGAACGCGGAAGAGCAGCGCCACCGGCAGCAGCACGCAAAGCAGGAAGACGATGAGCGCGCCGTACAGCGTCAGCACGAGCATGCCGAGGTTGCGCAGGACGCCGAGCCCGGAATGGCCGATGGTGTTGGCCATGGCCGCGCCGACGCCGACCGGCGCGAACTTCATCACGAACTCGGTGAAGCGAAACATGATGTCGGCCAGCGACTCGCACCACACAACGACCGGCCGCGCTTTTTCGCCGATCGACGTGACGGCGAGCGCAAACAGGACGCTGAAGACGACGATCTGCAGCACGTCGCCCTCGGCCATCGCTTTCAAAATCGACGCAGGCGCGAGGTGGGCAATGATGTCGCCGAATTTCTGCGGCTTGGCCGGCGGATCGGGCGCGGTGAGCCCCTTCCCTACCGCATCGGCGGCCTGCGACGCTTTCGCGGCAGCGGTGGCGCTGTCACCGCGCGCGGCGGCCTCGGACGATTCTTTCGACAACTTCGTTGCTCGATCCGCGAGAACGGCTTTGTTCTCCTCGGTGTGCACACCCGCGAGCGAAACGCCGACGCCGGGCTTGGTCAGATTGACCGCGCCGAGGCCGATGAAGAGCGCGAAGGTGGTCACGATCTCGAAGTAGAGGAGCGCTTTGAATCCGATGCGGCCGACCTGACGGATGTCGCCGGTGCCGGCGATGCCGATCACGAGCGTCGCGAAAATCAGCGGCGCGATGATCGATTTGATCAGGTTCAGAAAGAGCATCGAGAGCGGCCGGAGCATCGTTCCGTACGCCGGCCAGAGCCAGCCGACGAGCACACCGATCGCCAGACCGATGAAGATCTTCTGCGTGAGCGAGACTTTCGGAAGTGCCATGTGCGCGGCAGTGTAGGGGACGATCGGCGCGAGTACAATCGCCGCGTTCGCCACAATCATGAAGCGTGGATGTCTGATCAGCCTCCTGATCCTCGCCGCCTGTTTCGGCGGCTACTGGTATGCGCTGCACGGCCATGTCGAACCGCCCGCATTTTGGTGGGCGACCGGCGTGGCCAGCTTCTTCATGTGGATCTCGGTGTCGACGCTGCAAGGCGCCATCACCTCGGCGCGCGACGCGATGCGCGTGTCAAGCGAGTCATCGTTCGGCGGCTACGGCGGCGAGCAGTTTGAAGACGACGCGATCGTGACGGTAGTCGGACACATCCGCGCGGTCGGATCGAGTCTGCGTGCGCCGTTCAGCGGCAACGCGGCGGTCCTCTACAACTACGACATCGATCACATTTCACGCAGCAACGATGGATCGAGCGAGATCAAGGACTACTCCGGTTTCGCGCTCGCGCCGTGCGCGATTGATTCCCCGCACGGCTCCGTCCGCATCCTCGGCTTTCCGATGCTGGAAGGATTTCCGAAGAAGTCCTACAACACGGAGGAAGGGCGGAGAAATGCGGCGGCCTATCTCGAGGCGACGCAGCTGAAGGACATGCAGGGCTTTCATCCCGGCACGATCATCCACGAGATCAAAGAGCTGCTGACCGATGACGACGGCCAGTTCCGCAAGGATTGGAAGCTGACCGACGACCGCGATTTGACGGACAAACATCTGCACGAGCAGATGGTGGCGCCGGGCGAGCAGGTCTGCGCGATCGGCCGCTGGTCGGCGGCGAAACACGGACTCATTCCGCCGGCCGGCGCCGTGATCCGGCTGCTGCAAGGCGATCCGCAGAAGATCGTGAGCGGACTTTGGCGCAAGACCATCGGGAACCTCATCGGAGCACTGATCGTCGGCGCGGTGGTGAACGGCGCGGTCTACACGCTGCTGCAGGTCGCGTCCGGAAATTCGAAACTCTTCGCCGAGACGCCGGTGGCGATGCATTCGATTCACGCGAGCGAAATGATCGACGCGGTGAGCGCGGGGAATCTCGCGGCGGTAGAGAAGCTGTTCGCGAACGGCACCGGCGTGAATGTCCGCGACAGCGGCCGCACGACGCTCGGCGTCGCACAGGACGGCGCGATGGCGCGATGGCTGATCGCGCACGGCGCCGACGTGAACGCGGCCGACGGCGACGGTCAGACGGTGCTGATGCAACAGGCCGGCGCCGGCCGCATCGACGTCGTGCGCGCGCTCGTGAACGCGGGAGCGAAGCTGGACACGCTCAGCACGAAATGGCATTCGACCGCGCTAACACAGGCGCTGGATGCGGAGAAGATGGACGTGGTTCGCATCCTCCGCGATGCCGGCGCGAAAGACGACACCGTCACCGAATCGAAAGGCCAGCCGCTGCGCGCAAACGATCCACCAGTGCAGACCATCTTCGCCTGGCTCGACGCAATCCAGAGCCAGGATCTCGAGGCGATGAAAGCAGCGTCCGTCTTCAAATCGTTCGACGACGTCGATTTCAAATTGTGGAAGTCGATCCGGCCGGAGCATCCGACGCTGGTACACGGCTACGCCACGTCGGACGCGGCGACGGTCGAAATGCGCGGTGTGGTTTCAGCCGGCACCTACGAGACCTGGACGTATCAACTCATCCACGACGGCGAGAAGTGGCGCGTAAAAAATGAACGATGGGAGACGCGGCTGAGTAGCCACGAGCGTTAGTCGAATGACCACTGAACCGCGCTACGAAATCATCATCTATTGGAGCGACGAAGACGGCGCGTTCATCGCTGAAGTTCCGGAGCTGCCGGGCTGCGCCGCCGACGGCGTCACCTATGAGGCGGCGGTGAACAACGTGAAGACCGTCATCGCGGAGTGGATCGAGATGGCTCAGGAAACGGGCCGTCCGGTGCCGGAGCCGCGCGGCCGTCTGATGTACGCGTAACGCGTCACACCGCGATCGCGGTCGCATCGCCGTTCGTGGCTAACGTCACTTCGCCGGACGCAACGACTTCATCGAGCGACTGGCGAATGCGCTGAACGAGCGTTTCGGGATCGCGGCTGTCGCCGGCGATGACGCCGACGGTTCGGTTGCGGCCGGCGTGCTTCGCGGCGTAGAGGCAGGTATCGGCGACGTCGAGGACTTCCTGCCATCCGAAGCGCGTGCGGTCGAGCGGTAGGAAGGGGAAGGCGGCGAAGCCGATCGAGCAGGTCAGGCGGAGGGAGGTCGTGCGGCGTCCGACGATGAAGGCGTGGCCGGCGATCGCACCGCGGATGCGTTCGGCGATCGCGGCGGCTTCGTGACGCGACGAGTTTCGCGCGACGAGCAGGAACTCCTCGCCGCCCCAGCGCACGAGCGTATCGGTGTCGCGCATGGTCGTCTTCAGCAGTTCGTGGATGTCGACCAGCACGCGATCGCCCGCGGCGTGACCGAAGCGGTCGTTGATCTCTTTGAAGCGGTCGAGGTCGAGCAGGAAGAAGAGCAGGTCGGCGTTTTCGCGCGTCGGATCGACGCCCATCCGCGACAGCGATTCGTGACGCCGCAGCGCGTCGGCCATGTACTCGGTCATGCAGAGATCGAGGTAGCGACGATTCTTCATGCCGGTCAGCGCATCGGTCACGCTGAGGTCCATCAGGCGCGTGTTGACGTCGGCAAGTTCGTGCGTCCGCTGCGCGACGAGCGCTTCGAGCTCGCGATTGCGGCGTCGCAGGAGCGCCACGCGCGTGCGATGCGCGAGGACGATCAGCGCCAGGATGGCCAGAATCATCAGCCCGCGCGCCCAGGACGTTTGCCACCACGCCGGCGCGATCGTGAACGGCACCGATACCGGCGCGCTCCACGTTCCCGGACGCAAGCGCGCGCGAGCTTCGAATCGGTACTGCGCCGGTGCCAGCATCGCGTACCGAACATCGCGCGAAACCGCCGGTCGCCAGTCGTCTTCGAGTCCGACCAGGCGGACCTGATACTCGATCAAATCCTGTTTGAGATACGTCAGCGCCGCGAAGGATGCGGAGAAATCGTGCTTCGCTCCGATGGCCGACGATGTGATGCGTACCGGCGGCGGCTCCACGCGCGGCGCGTCGAGGCGAGGGATGTAGTGGCTGAATCCGGAGCTCGTGCCGAGGAAGACTTCGCCGTTTGGTTGCGCGAGGAAGGCCATGGCGTCGATGTCGTCGCCAGCCAGTCCGTCAGCCATGCCGAGGTGCTCGATGAGAGGGCCGTTCACGAGATCGACGCCGACGCCCGTGCCGACCCACAGCCGCCGATGCGCGTCTTCGCCGACCAGAAAAATCTTGCTCGACGAAAGTCCGCGGCTTGCGTCGAGATGGTCGATGACGTGCATCGCGGCGCCGTCGTCGATGGAGAAACGAACCATACCCAGCGGCTCGAAGTACGTCGCCAGAAAATCGCCGGACGCTGTCTCGACGATGTACGCGGCGTGGTTGTGCGCCAAGCCGTCGCGCATCGTGTAGCGCCGCCAGGTTCCGCGATCGAGACAGGCGATTCCGTGCTCGCCCGCGGCCCACAGGCGTCCGCGCGAATCGATCATCAGCCAGCGGAAGGTTTCGTCCGAGGTGCCGTTCCGAACGGCGACGCACGCGAAACGATCTTCATTCGGTGCCTTGCGCAGAAGTCCGCCGCCGCGCGTAGCGGCCCACAGCGCGCCGTCATTGTCGCGAACGAGTTTCAGGACCGTGCGCCCGGCGACGGGATATGCGCGAACATCGCCACCGACGCGCAAGACTTCGGCCGGACTTCCGGCCATCCAAAGCGTCCCATCGCCTTCCTCGATGACCGATCGAATCTGATGTCCGGCGGTGCCCAGAACCGTCTCCCATCCGGTCGGCGTCGAACGCGCGAGGCCGAGGTCGGTGCCGACGAGAAGGCGGCCGGCGTGATCCCAGAGGAAGCACCAGATCACGGCGTTCGGCAGGCCGGAGCGGCGATCGTACGTCGTCAACTCGCCGCGTCCGAGCATCCGGTGGACGCTGAGGCTGGCGATCCAGATGGAGCCCTCGCGATCTTCGAGAACATCGCGCGCCCACTCGATCGGCAGCCCCTCGGCCGCTCCGATCACGCTCCAGCCGCTGTCGTCGTGCGTGGCCACGCCGCGGTCGGTCGGAACCCAGAGATTGCCGCGGCGATCGATGTCGAGATAGCCGCTGGTGCTGGTCGCCGGCAGCGCGCGGCTCTCGTCGTGAAAGGCGGGTTCGGTCTCCGCTTTCGACCAGAGATGCGCGGCCGAGCGGGCCCAGATCGTGTGTTGACGATCGACGACGATGGCGTCGATCCGTTCGTTGCCCGGATTCGG
The DNA here is from genome assembly GCA_035995985.1 of Thermoanaerobaculia bacterium. Taxonomy (GTDB): domain Bacteria; phylum Acidobacteriota; class Thermoanaerobaculia; order Gp7-AA8; family Gp7-AA8; genus JADGNZ01. The sequence goes on from DASYJY010000213.1 coordinate 28,520, forward strand.
CCAGAAGGTCCAGGCGCCATTCGCGAAACGTCCGATGTGATCCGCGGACGCGGTCCACGTCGCGTGCAACGGTTTGTCGAACCAGACTGCTGTCGCTTCTTCATTCGGCCATCCTGCGATCGCTGCAAACGGTTGTTTCGCAGCGCCGCGAAAAACTCCGCGCGCGGTGGCGATCCAGACGTTGTTGGCGTCATCGATCGACATCGCATTCGGTTGCGGCGCGGTGATGGCGTTAAATCGCCGGCCATCGAAACGCGCCAGACCGCCGTACGTAATCGCCCATACCGATCCGTCCGGCGCGGCCTGCACGTTGGCCACGTAACTCGACGGCAGCCCCTCGGCCAGTCCGAAACGGGCGAAGCGATTGCCGTCGTAGCGATAGACGCCGTCCTGCGTGGCCACCCACAGAAATCCGGCCGTGTCCTGCGCCAGCCGCATCGCCGCGAGATTCCCCAGCCCCGCCTCGGTGCCGTACGTGCGAAACGGACGAATGCCGGCCGGCAGAACGCGCGCCGCCGCCGGCACGGCAGCCAGCAATACGATCAGCGCAGCACGGCGAAGGGACATTGGACGCGGATGATGGTAGCGCCGATTTGCCGGTTTTCTACTTCTCCACCCTCCGCACGAAATCGACGATGCCCACCAGGAACTCGGGAGCGAGCCGCAGGTCGGGATTGCTGTAGGAGGCGATCTGTTTGTCGCGGTCGTCGGGCACTTCCTTGAGGACGTGGTTCATCCCTTCGATCAGAATCAGTTTCGCTTTCGGATTCGCGGCAGCGAGTCGCTTTGCATCGTCGACAGTCACTTGCAGGTCGGTCGTTCCCTGAATGATGAGCACCGGAACGGTCAGCGCGGCGATCCACTTGGCCGGGTCGTAGCGGAACCAGGAAATCATGTAGGGCTGCACGCTCGGGCGATAGATCGCGTCCAACTCCGGCGGCGGGTTCTCCGTCATCTTGCCGGCTTCGAGATACTTGATGATCGCTTCGCTCTGCGTTGCCAGTCCGGGCGGAAGTTTGCCCGCCAGTTGCGTACGGAGGATGTCGGCCGCGGATCGGCCGGCGCCGGAGATGGAGATGAAGCCATCCGCGCTGCAGCGTTTCGCGGCCAGCATCCCGATCAGCGAGCCTTCGCTGTGGCCGGCGATGATGACGGCGGAGAAGCGCTTGTCCTTGCGAAGCTGCTCGCACCACGACATCGCATCGTCGATGTACGTGTCCAAGCGTAGATCGGCTTCCGCCACCATCGCGCCGGCGCTCTCGCCGACGCCGCGTTTGTCGTAGCGCAGCGAGGCGATTCCGTTCGAGGCCAGCCCTTCCGCAAGCATCAGCAAGGAGTTGTTCTTTCCTTTCAGCATCGGCGAATTGCCGTTGCGATCGGTGGGGCCGGAACCGGAAATCAGCAGCACGATCGGCATCGGCTTCGTCGTGTCCTTTGGCAGCAGCAACGTGCTGTGAAGCGTCTTGTCGACCGGTGCGGCGGCGACCTTCGGCGGCTCCTGTGCGATTGCCGGCGATGCGATGAGAGCGAGGATCAGGATGGAGCGCATGTGCCGATTATCCTTACATTTGTCATCCCGCCCTCATGACTTTCGACACGGGGCGATCGGACGCGCACGCCCTACATTGGCGGCATGAATCCACTTCAAATCGAGAACGTCGTGAAGACGTTCGCATCCCGCCGCGCGCTCGACGGCGTTTCGATCGAGCTGCGGCCTTCCGAGGTCCTCGGGTTGCTCGGTCCGAACGGCGCGGGGAAATCGACGCTCGTCCGGACGATCATGGGGCGCGTCCAGCCCGACAGCGGCTCCGTCTCCATCTTCGGCAAACCGGCGCCGGCCGGCGACACCGATGCGCGCGCCGAGGTCGGCGTGGTGCCGCAGGAGATCGCGTTGTATCCGAATCTTTCGTCGCACGAGAACCTCACCGTCTTCGGCCGCTACCTCGGGCTCGGCGGAAAAACTCTCGAAGACGCGATCGTGCACTCGCTCGATTGGGCCGCGTTGACCGATCGCGCCAAAGAGCCGGTGAAATCGTTCTCCGGCGGCATGAAGCGGCGGCTCAACATGGCCGTCGGCGTTCTGCACCGGCCGCGCGTGCTGCTGCTCGATGAGCCGACGGTTGGCGTCGATCCGCAGTCGCGTGAGCGCATCTATCAAATGATCGAGTCGTTGCGCGCCGACGGCGTTTCGCTCATCTACACGACGCACTACATGGAAGAGGCCGAGCGCCTCTGCGACCGCATCGCCGTCATCGACGACGGCAAAGTGATCGCAACCGGCACGAAGGACGAACTCGTGCGCGACACGATCGGCAACAAACGCGAAGTCATCGTCGAATTCGCCGATGGTTCGCACGTCACGCATCTCATCGACGATGCCGCGGAAATGCTGCGCGTCATGCGCGAGGCGGAAACGCAGGGCAGCGCCGTGCGCGACCTGACCATGAAGTCGCCGTCGCTCGAAAAGGTTTTCCTGCACCTCACCGGAAAGGGTCTACGCGAATGATCGTCTCTGTCGTCCGAGCCGGATGGCTCAATCTCCGCCGCGACCGCGCGGCCCTCATGCTCAGCTTCATCGTTCCGATCGTCTTCTTCTCGATCTTCGCCGGGATTTTCGGTGCACAGAAATCGAAAACGCCGAAGACGACCGTGGCCATCGCCGATCTCGATCGCAGCGACACCTCGCGGCGTCTCATCGAAGCGCTCAAACGTGAGTCGGCGCTCGACATCGTGCTAACGCCGAAGAAGAGCGCGACGCCGTTCGATACGCAATCAGCCGAGGCGTTCGTTCGCGCCGGCGATGCGCCGGTCGCGCTGGTGATTCCGCAAGGGTTCGGCACGACGAAGATTCAGTTCGGCGGTACCAACAACGGTCCCGCCTTTCGTCTGCTGGCCGACTCCGCCGATCCGATGGCCGATCAGGTTGTCGGCGGCCTGCTGCAGAAGAACATGATGATGGCGATGCCCGAAATGATGATGGACGCGGGCGTCACAGAGGTCGATCGCTGGAGCGGCGGATTGACGTCGCAGCAGAAGGCGGCCATCGATCAGAACATGAAGAGCTATCGCACCTTCAGCGCGAGACCGTCGACAACGCCCTCGGCGGATTCGCTCATCCGCATCGACAAGACCGACGTTATCGGGCAGAACAAATCGAACGTAATTGCAGCGCTGTACGCCGCCGGAATCGGCGTCATGTTCCTGCTCTTCACCGCATCCAACGCGGGCGGCGCGCTGCTCGAGGAAAGCGAGAGCGGCACGCTCGATCGCATCCTCACCACGCGCCTGACACTCACGCAACTCCTCCTCGGCAAACTGGTCTACCTCTGGACGCTCGGCTTCACGCAGATCTGCGTGATGTTCATCTGGGGCGCACTGGTGTTCCGGCTGCAGCTCGTCGAGCACATCGCCGGCTTCCTGATCATGGCGCTCTCCACCTCCCTCGCCACCTCGGCATTCGGACTCCTGCTCGCCGGGATCTGCCGCTCGCGCGCACAACTCTCGGCGCTGTCGACGCTCGTGGTCCTGTCGCTCTCCGCAATCGGCGGCTCGATGTTCCCGCGCTTCCTGATGCCGGCCGGCCTGCAGAAAGCGGGATTGATTCTCTTCAACTCCTGGGCGCTGGAAGGATTCACGAACGTCTTCTGGCGCGAGCTCCCGCTGTCGTCGCTCGCGCTTCCGGCAGCGGTGCTCATCGGCTGGGCCATCGTCTTCTTCATCGCCTCGCGGCAATTGACGAAACGGTGGGAGATCGCGTGATGACGGACGACGAATACAATGCGCGTCCGTGCCTGCGCTGAAGAACCGCGACCACTATCCAGTCCTCATCATCGGCACCGGCATCGCCGGACTCACCGCGTCGTTCTGCCTGGCCGGCGCAGGGATCAAAGTCCTCCTCGTCACCAAGGCCGCTGATCCGAAAGACTGCAACACATTCTGGGCACAGGGCGGGATCATCTACGAAGGCGAAGGCGACACGCCCGCGAAACTGATCGAGGACATCATTGCCGCCGGTGCCGGCCTTTCGAACGAAGAGGCGGTGCGTTTTCTCGCCGTCGAAGGACCGCGCGTCGTCAAGGAACTGCTGCTCGACGAGATGCACGTTCCCTTTTCCGTCAGCGAAGAAGGCGAGCTCGATCTGACGCAGGAAGGGGCGCACTCGCTCCCGCGAATCATTCACTCCGGCGACGCCACCGGCCGCGCCATCGAGACGTCGCTTCTCAATCGCGTCAAGAACGAGCCGAACATCACGCTCGTGACGGAGATGACCGCGATCGATCTCCTGACGACGCAGCATCATCCGACCGACATCCAGGTCCGCTACCGCCTCACGAACGAATGCGCGGGCGCCTACCTGCTCGACAACCGGACGAACGAGGTCTTCACGATCTTCAGCGACTTCACCATCCTCGCCACCGGCGGCATCGGCCAGATCTACCTGCACACGACGAACACGCGCAACGCGATCGGCGACGGCGTGGTCATGGCGCAGCGGGCCGGCGCGCGGGTGATGAATGCGGAGTACGTGCAATTCCATCCGACCGCGCTCGCGGACAAGAAGGCCAATCACTATCTAATTTCCGAGGCGCTGCGGGGCGAGGGCGCGCGATTAAGAAATGAAAAGGGCGAGTACTTCATGGAAAAGTATTCGCCGGTGCTGAAGGATCTCGCGCCGCGCGACGTCGTAGCGCGCGCGATTGTCGAGGAGATGACGTCGAACAAAGACGAATTCGTCTACCTCGATCTCGCCAATTTCTACACCGGCCACGAGCCGATCGCGGAGCGCTTCCCGAACATCCGCAAAGCATGCGCAGACATCGGCGTCGACATCGAACGCGATCCGATTCCGGTCGTTCCCGCCGCCCACTATTTCTGCGGCGGCATCCTCGCAAATAATGTCGGCGAGACGACGTTGACGCGGCTCTACGCGATCGGCGAAACGTCCTGCACCGGCCTTCACGGCGGCAATCGTCTGGCCTCGACGTCGTTGCTCGAGGGCTTGACCTGGGGCTACTTCTCAGCAGTCTCAATCCGCGAAAAGTACGAGTCGTCCACCACACCCGTCGAATCCGCCACGGGTCCGGTCCCCCGCCGCGCCCGCCTCGGCGACGCACCTGCAATCCGCCGTTCGTACGGCACGCGTCCGCCGGGCGTGGGGTCGATCGACGACGCGCTCCTCCTTTCGATCCCCGACTGGCGTCCGCCGGGCCGCGAAAATATGGAGGACCCCGCGCTGATCCTTCAGGACTGGACCACGATTCAGCACACGATGTGGAATTACGTCGGCATCGTGCGGACATACGAACGATTGAAGCGCGCCGTGGCCGACATGCGCGAGCTCGGCAGCCGCCTCACGAAGTACTACCACGAGTCGACGATCAGCAAGCCCATCCTGGAGCTTTTCCACGGACAGCAGATGGCGATGATCGTGGCCAACTCAGCGCTCCGGAATCCGGTGTCACGCGGAGCGCATTTCCGCCGCGATTGAGCTGGAACGAATCCGCCGACATCGTCGTTTTCGTAGCTCGCACAAGGAGAAACCATGAGTACGATCTTTAAAAAATGGCTGCCGATCGCCGCCGGAACCATCATCCTAACCGGCGTTTACACGATGGTCACGCAGCACCCGGTGGTCGCCGCGCCCGGAAACCCGCAGGTTCACAGCAAAGGAGACAGGATGGCCAACTACGTCAAACCTTCCGACGCGGAGCTGAAAAAGAAGCTCACGCCGATCCAGTACGAGGTCACGCAGCACGAAGGCACCGAGGCGCCGTTCCGCAATGAGTACGCGGACAATCACGCAGCCGGCATTTACGTCGACGTCGTCAGCGGCGAGCCGCTTTTCAGCTCGGCGGACAAGTTCGAATCCGGCACCGGCTGGCCAAGCTTCACCCGTCCGCTGGAGCCGGCGAACGTCGTGAACAAGACCGACCGCAAGTTCTTCATGGCCCGCACCGAGGTCCGCTCCAAACACGCCGACTCTCACCTCGGCCACGTCTTCGACGACGGTCCCGCGCCGACGGGTCAGCGCTACTGCATGAACTCGGCGTCACTGCGCTTTATCCCCGTCGACAAACTCGAAGCCGAGGGGTACGGCGAGTACGTCCACCTGTTCAAGAAGGACGCGCGCAAATGACGGAGACCGCCACCCTCGCCGGCGGCTGCTTCTGGGGCGTCGAAGAGCTCGTCCGCAAACTGCCCGGCGTGACCGACACCACAGTCGGCTACGCCGGCGGCACGCTCGACAGGCCGCGCTATGAGGACGTAAAAACCGGCCGCACCGGCCACGCCGAGTCGCTGCAGATCGAATTCGATCCGTCGACGATTTCGTACGACGACATCCTCGACTTCTTCTTCCGGCTCCACGATCCGACCACCGCGAACCGACAAGGCAACGACATCGGCACGCAATACCGCTCCGCGATTTTTTACCACGATGATGCGCAACGCGACGCCGCCGAACGCGCGATCCAACGCGCGCAATCAAAATGGCCGCGCCCGATCATGACGGAGGTCGTCCCGTTCACGAAAATCTACGAAGCCGAGGATTACCACCAGGATTATCTGCAGCGCTATCCGAACGGGTACACGTGCCACTACCTGCGGTGAGGACTACGCCGAGTTCTTTTCGAGAAAGACAGCGACCGCTGCCTTGCTGACTCGGGCCTCGGCAACACCAATGACGAGATCGTAAAAGTCGTCCTCGGTGGCGTGAACTCTAATGTCGTTCATGCGCAGGAACGTCAGTGCAGCTGCCGTCGCGGTTCGTTTGTTGCCGTCGACGAAGGGATGATTGCGGCAGATACCGTAGAGGTAAGCGGCCGCCATCTCGAAGATTGTTTCGTGAAGAAAAATCTCGCCAAAGGTCGCCTCGACATTTCCCATGGCCGACTGGAGGAGATCGAGCTGCCGTATCCCGGACGATCCTCCGAACAGCCGGAGCTGCTCCTCGTGAAGGCTGAGCACCTCGTCAAGAGTGAGAAAAAAAAGATCCACTTCTACTCACTCAATCGCCGAAAGAGACCGGCGTACTTTTCATTGATCTCGACGACGGCCTCGCGAAACTTTCGTTCTCGTGCCGCGCTTCGTTTCGGCGTAACGACGAGAACCTGACCGTTAGTCGACAACTCGACCTCGGCGTTTTCGGCGAGTCCAAGCTGATCGAGCAGCGGCTTGTCCAAAACCAGAGCAACGCTATTTCCCGTGCGGGTGAGCTTCTTGATCATAGTTCGTACATAGTAGCAGATTCGTACGTACAAGTGCTATGACGCGGCCTCGCTACAGGCGCGTAGATTTGATCGGCGGCGCGTGCCGCCAGAGTCCGGCGATGGCGCACAGGAGAACACATGCGGCGGCGATCAAAGCGACCTTCGGCTCCCGCCGCAACCGCGACCCCCGCGGTTACGATTGAGAACCAAGGATCAGGCGCGCGATCGCACCCGGCGAAAAGTTGACGACGAAAGCTACCGCACCTGCGCGGTTGCGGCGGCGCCGATCGCGAGCGTGTCGCGATCCTGCACGAAGACGGCGGCGCTGAGATTGCGCCACGCTGGATCGATCGAAGCAGTTGCCTGCCCCGGCTTCACGCGGATCAGCTTTCGCACGATGGCGTCGTTCGTAATCGTCCGGCCGGCGTTTTCGCCGTGCTCGATTTTCGTCGTGACGCCGTCTTCGACGATGGCGAGCATCAGGTCGTTGTTCGCAGGAACGGTCGCGTGGATCGTGGCGATGACGGAGTTGCCTTCGCGTCGCGCGGTTAGCGTGATCTCCGTTCGCCGTTTTTCGTTCGAGGCGTTTTCCAACGCGGCGCTCAGCGCGGAGCGGTTGGAGCCGACGAATTCGCGCGTGCCGTTGACGACGGCTTGCGGTGTGTAGGCGGAGTTGAGGCGCATCGTGCGGGCGTAACGCGCCTGGCGTTGCGTCCACTCAGCGGACGAAAAGGGATCGCGCCAGCCGAGCGAATCCCAGTAGTCGACGTGGAAAGCCAGCGGGATCACGCGGCCGCGCACTGCGGGATCGCTGGCGATGTCGTGGATCAACGCGTCGGCGAAAGGACAGCTCGAGCATCCCTGCGAGGTGAATAGCTCGACGACGACCGGCGCAGCACCGAGCTTCGGCGGAGCGCCATGCATGGTCAACGCGAGCGTGGCTAGGATGGCGATGGCAGCAATGACGAGCGCGAGGCGCGGGCGAAACATCGCGTGAGTCTACGCCGCCCTCTGCCTCGGCGCTTCGCGCGAAATCGTGACGTTTCGCCTCGACCCGCGGCCGCTTTGCACCATCGCTACTCCGCCGAGGATGATGGCCATCGCCGCGATCGAGACCCAGGTCAGTTGCTCGTGCAGTACGAACCAGCCGAGGATCACGGCCACGACCGGGTTGACGTAGGCGTAGAGCGACATGTTGGTCGAGCGCAGGTGGCGCGCGGCGTAGACGTACGACGTGTAGGCGAGCACGGAGCCGAAGAGCGAGAGGTACGCGAGCGCGGCGAACGTGCGCGGCGTCGAATGAAAGTGTGGCAGCTCGCCGAGTCCGAGGCCCGCGATCGTGACGACGAAGCCGCCGGCCAGCATCTGCAGCGCGGAGGACATCAGCGGCGGCATCGACGAGAGGGAGTACTTGCCGCGGATCGTGCCGTACTGCCAGGCGATGCTGCCCAACTGGATGGCGATGGCTCCGATGACGAAGCGGCGATCGAACGCGCTGCCTGCGCCGCCCGGCGTCACCAGCATGGCCACGCCGGCGAAGCCGATGAGCAGCCCAACCGCGGCGCGGCGTTCGAGGCGCTCGCCGGAGCGGCGCAGCAGTTCGATGAGCGTCGCCCAAAACGGAGCGGTTCCGACGAACAGTGCGGCGAATCCGCTCGGCACCCACTGCTCCGCCCACACCACGGTCAGGTTTCCGATGGCGACCATCAGGATGCCGCAGACGACAGCGTCGCCCAACACGCGGCGGCTCTTCGGAATCTTGTCGCCGTGCAGCCTGGCGATGATGAAGAGGACGATGCCGGCGAACAGGTAGCGCGCGCCGGTCAGAAGAAACGGCGTCATCGTCGTCACCGCGATGCGGATGGCCAGGTACGTCGTTCCCCAAACGATGCAGACGACTGCGAAGGCGGCGTAGGCGAGGGCGCGATCGTGCTTCATCGATCCCCCAGCGTGATGCCGCCGATTTTTTCGCAATGGGTCTGCATGACGATGGTGGTGCGCGTGGCGAGCGACAGCGGCGGCGCCGTCAGCTTCGACACGAGCACATTCAGGGACGTGATGGAATCGGTGCGAACTTTGATGAGGAAGCAGTCGTCGCCTGCGACGGTGTGCGCTTCGACGATTTCGTCGCTCTTGAGCAGCGCATCGAAGGCCTTCTGCTGTTTCGCGTCGAGTCGTTGACCGCGTGCCGCAACGAACGCGGTGACGGCGCGGCCGAGCGCTTTCGGTTCGACGACGACCGTATGTCCGCGGATGACGCCTTCGCGCTCTAGCCTGGTGATGCGGTCGGCGACCGCGGGCCGCGAAAGTCCGACGACATCGGCAATTTGCTGCGCGGGAGCGCGGCCGTCGCGAAGAAGGTGCGTCAGGATTTTGAGGTCGAGAGCGTCCAGATCAGCAGCCGTGACGGGATATTACTCCCGTTTCGAAGGCGAAACTATCGCTTTACTGACGATTCGGTTACAGCTACCGTGCTTGGGCGAGCGGCGCAAACGTGGCCGGCAGGTCCTTACGGACGATGCTCTTGCGCGGGTAGGCGTACTCGATGCGCTGGCTGGCGGCGGTGCGGAGCTCGCGCTGCAGGTACTCGATCTTGACCGGGCCGGCGGGATCGTTGAGCAGGCGGCGCAGCGCCCAGCGGCGGAGGACGATGGAGCGCAGCTTCATCCCGGCGGCGCGAATGGAGAAGCGAATCGAGTCACGGTCGTCCGAGCAGACCCGTACCGCGTCTGCATCCAGCGTCCCCACTATCTCCTCGGCAAGTCTCGTTTCATCCGTCGTTTTGATCGCGCTGCTCATTGAATTCCTCCGTTGTCTCGCATGTATAGACGCCGGCAGGCGCCGAAAGTTTCTTCGCGAAATGCGAAAATCGTCCGAATGCGCGTGACGTTCACACCGTTGTGCAGCGCCGCCGATGCCATGGCGAACGAAACCGTGCTCGATGCTGCCCGCCGCGCCGATGCACCGATCGGCAACTCCTGCGGCAGCGTCGGCGTGTGCGGGCGATGCCTCGTGCGCGTGCTCGCCGGCGCGGAGAATCTCAGCGCGCCGACGATGATCGAGCTACACGTGTCGGCGCAGCGCGGATTTGCGGCGGACGAGCGGCTGGCGTGTCAGGCGGTCGTGATGGGTGATGTTGCAGTTACCACAGGCTATTGGTAACTACTCCTCATCATCAGTCGCCGCCGCGGTCGCCCGTCCCCACGAATCGTTTCCGGGCAGTTCGAAATAGAACGGCTGGCGCGTGTGCGGGTGGTTGCCGATCTCGTTCATGGTCATGGCGTCGAAGATGCGGCCGTTGGCAATCGTGTAGCGGATCGACTCCGAATTGCGGATGTTGTCGAGCGGATTCGCGTCGAGCACGAGCAGGTCAGCGAGCTTTCCCGGTTCGAGCGAGCCGACGTCTTTGTCCATGCCGATGTAGTGCGCGCCGCTGAGCGTCGCGGCGCGGATGGCTTGCAGCGGAGTCATGCCGCCCTGGACGAACATCCAGAGTTCCCAGTGCGCGCCGAGGCCTTCGCGTTGGCCGTGGGCGCCGAGTTGGACGGAGACGCCGGCGTCGTTGAGTTTTTTCGCGAGTTGCGCGTTGCTGATGTGGTTCCACTCGTCGTCCGGCGCCAGCGTGCGGCGGCGGGCGCGCGAATCAATGACGCGGCGCGGAACGAACGTGAGCAGGCGCTTGTCCTCCCACACGTTCGTCTTCGCGTACCAGTAGTTCTCGCCCCACAGACCGCCGTAGCCGACGATGAGCGTCGGCGTGTAGCCGCTGTGCGACTTCGACCAGAGCTGCACGACGTCCTCGTACGCATTGGCGACAGGGATGGAGTGTTCGACGCCCGTGTGGCCGTCAACGACCATGGTCATGTTGTGTTCGAAGAGCGAGCCGCCCTCGGGCACGACCATCATCCCGGTTTGGCGCGCGGCTTCGATGACCTGCTGGCGTTGGTCGCGGCGCGGCTGGTTGTAGCTCTTCACGCTGATCGCGCCGATCGCTTTCATGCGGCGGAGGTGGAACAGCGCGTCGTCGAGACTGGCGATATCGGCTTTGAAGGGAGCCTTGGCGCCGTACAAAATTGTGCCCGTTGAAAAGATGTGCGGCCCGAGGATTTCGCCGGCGCGCTGCATCTCGGCGGAGGTGAAAATCTCGGAGGAGTTGTTGGACGGATCGTGCAGCGTGGTCACGCCGAATGCGAGCGCGGCGTAGTTGACCCAGCTCTGCTGCGGAATGATCTCGTCGGCGCCCATCGCGCCGTGCCAGTGGACGTCGACGATGCCGGGCATGATCGTTTTGCCAGCGACGTCGATGACCTTCGCGTCCGAGGGAACGGCGGTGCTCGCGCGCGGACCGACGGCCGTGATTCGATTGCGATCGATGACGACCGTGCCGTCGGTGATGACGTCGTCGCCGTGCATGGTGATGATGCGGGCGCCGGTCAGCGCGAGCTTGCCGGTGGGGACGTCCGACGGCTGCGAGAAGCTGATGTTCGTTCCCTTTGCGGGAACGTCCGGGAGCTTCTCCGGCGCGCCGGCGATGAAGGCGAATGAGTCTTTGAGATCGCGCGAGAACAGCTCGGGTCCGAGGGACCAGTAGAGGCGCGAGGCGTCGCCGGCCCAGTGCAGATACTCGCCCGCTTCCTTCGTCACCTTCGCGACCGGGATCGACTTCGTGTCGGGACCGATATCGATGGTCTTGCCGGTGCGGATGAACGGCGCGATGTAGGCGTTGAACTTCTCACGGAAAGCCACCCACTTCTCGTCGGGAGAGAGCGCGTACTCGGTGGCGAAGGCGGAGAGGAGATGGGCGCGCTCGTCGGTGCGGTCAATGCCGATGGAGTGCAGGCCGCGCTTGTCTTCGTCCTCAAAGGTCATGAAGAAGATGCGGTCGTTCGATGCGCCGAACTGCGGAACGGCGCCTTTCTTCGTGATCAGTTTTGATGCGCCGCCGGCGGTCGGGACGACGTAGATGCCGGTCTCGCGCGACCAGATGGCGGGACGGAGGAATCCGTCGCTGGTGGTGCGGTAAACGACTTTCGATCCGTCAGGTGAAAAGGCAGGCTCGATGTAGTGGCCGGGCTTGTCGGTGATGACACGGCCTTCACCCCCAGCGGCTGACGCGATGCGGAGGGTGCCGAGGGTCTGATCGTTCCAGGTCGTGTAGACGATCGATTTTCCGTCGCGCGACCAGGCGGGGTAGAACTCGAAGTGGTCGGTCTGTTTCGTCAGGCGACGCGGCGTGCCAGTGGGGAGATCGCGGATGTAGAGATATCCGAGCGCGCCGTAGACGACCTGTTTGCCATTCGGCGAGACGGTGCTCCAGCGCAGCATCTTCACCGGATAGCTCGACGGCGCGACCTCGGTGGGAACGCGCAGCGCTTCCTGAATGCGGCGCGTGGAACGGACGTGGAACGGGATCGGCGTCACACCCTTCGACGCAACATCGATCCGGCTGATGTGGCCTGCGGCCCAGAAGACGATCGACTTGTTGTCGGGGGTCCACGCCATCATCGGATAGAGGCCGTGGATGGCCCACGTCTCCTGCATGTCGCGATCGAGTCCGTCGTAGACCGGCGTTTCTTTTCCGGATTCGAGATCGAGGATGAAGAGCGTCGATTTGTAGCGGACTCGCCGGATGAAGGCGAGCGACTTACCGTCAGGCGACGGTGTCGGGCGCACCGATCCGCCGGGACCGGTCACGAACGGCTCGATCTCGCCGGTCTGCCGGTCGAGGCGCTGGATGACGTAGATCTGCGTGTTGGGATCTTTGTTGTATTGATAGATCGCGCCGGGCGTGGTGTCGTCGCTGTAATAAAGGTAGCGGCCGTCGGGCGACAGCGCGGGCTCGCCGGTGTCCTTCTGGTCGGTGCGTTTCTTGGTGAGCTGCAATCCCTCGCCGCCGCTGCGGTGGTAGAGCCAGACCTCGCCCGCGCCGAGCGAACGTTCGGCGGTGAAGTGCTTGCGGCCGACGAGGTACTCGGAGTCGGGCGACCAGTACGGCTCGTTGAGCAGGCGGAAGGTTTCCTTCGTCACCTGCTGCGGTTTGGAGCCGTCGCGGTTCATGATCCAGATGTTGTCGCCGCCGGCGCGGTCGCTAGTGAAGGCGATCCACTTTCCATTCGGCGAGTAGCGCGGCTGCATGTCCCAGGCGATCCCGGTAGTGAGCGGCTTCGCGTCGCCGCCACTCATCGGAATCGTGTAGATGTCGCCGAGGAGATCGAAGACGATCTCGCTGCCATCAGGGCTGACGTCGAGCGAGAGCCACGTACCTTCGGTGACGTCGATCGGGACGTCGTACTGCGGACCGGGCGGGTTGTTGACGTCCCACTTCTTGTCTTCTTTTTTCTCGGCGGCGCCTTCCGCGGTAATCGGATTCGGCGACGGCTGCGATGCCGCCGGCGGTGGCGCATCCTTCTTCTGCGACTCCTGTTTTTGCTGTTCCTGCGACGCGGGACGCGGCTCCTGCTCGGCCTTCTCCGGCTTTTTCGACTCGGCTTTCTTGTCGGTCGGAGGAGTTGGTGGAGTCTGCGCCGGAACGGCGGAGATGACGATCAATGAGGCGAGGAGGGAGAAGAGGATGCGTTTCATCGGATCCTTTCGAGGAACATGCAGTCGCCGTAGCTGTAGAAGAAGTAGCGATGAGCGATGGCTTCGGAGTAGGCGCGGCGGATGGTGCCGATGCCCGCGAACGCGGAGACTAGCATCAGGAGCGTCGACTCCGGCAGGTGGAAGTTGGTCAACAACTTGTCAACTGCGCGGAATTGAAAACCGGGCGTGATGAAGATGTTCGTTTCGGCGCTGCCGGATTGAAAGCGTCCGTCGCCTGCGAGAATCGCGCTTTCGAGTGTGCGAACCGAGGTCGTGCCGACGGCGACGATGGACCTCTTCGCATCGATCGCTGCATTGAGTCGCGACGCGGCATCGGCGTTGATCTCGTAGCGCTCGGAGTCCATGACGTGATCGGCGACGTCGTCCACCTTCACCGGCCTGAACGTGCCGATGCCGACGTGCAGCGTGATGCGAACGATGTCGACGCCGCGCGCCGAAACGCGATCCAGAATCTCGCGCGTGAAGTGCAATCCAGCAGTCGGCGCGGCGATGGCGCCGCGCTCTGCCGCATACACGGTCTGGTACGCCTCGCGATCCTCATCCCGCGGCGTTTCCCGCGCGATGTACGGCGGCAGCGGCGGGATGCCGATGCGTTCGATCTCTTCGACGTCGCCGTCGAAGGCAATCGTGACGGTGCCTTCGTTTTTCTGCAGGACGCGAGCGCGCAGCTTGTCGCTGAAGATCAGCCCATCGCCAACCTTTACGCGTTTTGCGGGCTTACACCAGGCTTCCCAAACACCGTCGCGTTGCCGCGTCAGCAGGATTTCGATCGGCCGCGACATGCCTGGTTTGGGCTTCGCGAACAGCCGCGCCGGGATGACGCGCGTGTCGTTGATGACGAGTACATCACCCGCGTTCAGCCGCTCCGGAAAGTGTGCGAACGAGTCGTGCTCGATGCCGTCCTGATGCACGACCATCATCCGCGACTTGCCGCGCTCGCGCGGCTCCTGGGCGATGAGGTCCGGCGGCAGGTCGTAGTCAAAGTCGGTTCGGAGCATTCACCTCGAATCTTATCTGCGTAATTTTGCGTGGTCTGTGGATCAGAGCTCATCCGCAGATGACGCAGATGAACGCAGATAGAATCCGGCCGAATGATCCGCGCCCGCGTCATCACCTGCTCCGATGCTGCTTCCCGCGGCGAACGCGTCGACACCTCGGGACCGGCGGTGCGGGAAATCCTGGCGGCGAGCTACGACGTCGATGCAATCGTCGTCGTTTCCGATGACATCGATGCGATTGCCGCCGCCATCGAAGCGGCGACCGGCGACGGCGTTCGGCTCGTCGTCACCACCGGCGGGACTGGGATTGCGACGCGGGATGTCACACCCGAGGCCACGTTACGGGTTTGCGAAAAGGTCATTCCGGGGTTTGGGGAAGTGATGCGCGCGGCCTCGCTGCAGAAGACGGCCATGGCGCCATTGTCGCGGGCGATGGCCGCGACGCGCGGGACGGCACTCATCGTGAATTTACCCGGCAGTGAGAGCGGCGCGCGGGAGAATTTGCAGGCAATCCTGCACCTGATCCCGCATGCGCTGCAGCTCCTCGAAGGGAAAACTGAACATTGACGATCGTCCGGCCCGGACTGGAAGTACTTCTTGATGATCCCCGCGCCATCGCGGGCAAAAATATCGGCCTCGTTACGAATCAGAGCGCGGTCACGAGCGATCTGCGGCATGTCGTCGACCTGCTGCATCGCGGACGCGAATGGAAGCTGACGACACTGTTTGGTCCCGAGCACGGCATCTGGGGCGAGGCGCAGGACATGGCCCACGTCGATCACTCGACGGATCCGATGACGGGGCTGACCGTCTACTCGCTGTACGGTGCCAGCGAAAGCGATCTCGCGCCGCGGCGCGAATTGCTCGAGAACCTCGACGCGCTCGTGGTCGATCTGCAGGACATCGGCTCGCGTTACTACACCTTCATCTACACGATGGCGCTTTGCATGCGCACGGCGGCCGAGGCGGGCGTGCAGGTGATCGTGCTCGACCGGCCGAACCCGATCGATGGCTTGCATCTCGAAGGGAACATCCGCGAAGAGCAGTTCTCGAGTTTCGTGGGGATGTTCCCG
>DASYJY010000214.1:0-4680 GCA_035995985.1 Thermoanaerobaculia bacterium
GACGCCGCCGGGCCAGCCGGCGGGACGCCAGCGCTCCGGCGCGCGCGGCGCTTGTCGAACGCGAATGCGAGCAGCGATGCGCCCGCGATTGCTGCCGCTGCGATGCCCGCCGCGCTCCACGATTGCTTCAACAGCACCGTCGGCACCTGCGGATTCGGCGGCAGGTTGTACTGCCGCGCATCTCCTCGGACGATGAAGAACGCATGTGTGCCGCCGACGCTCGTCTCCTTCGGATTCCAGATCGACGCATCGTCCATGCCGTTCGCGTGAAGCTGCGCGATGCGGCGATCGGCGGCGACTTCGAGATCATCGAGCCGTCCGAAAAGAATCGATCCGGTCGGACACGCTTTCGCGCAGGCCGGCTCCGCTCCCGCTTTCTGGCGGTCGTAGCAGAACGTGCATTTGAACGCCCGGCCGTCGCCGGGACGCCGGTCGATCACGCCGAACGGACAGGAGACGACGCAGTATCCGCAGCCGTTGCAGATGTCCGGCTGCACGAAGACGCTGCCGAACTCCGTCCGCACGATCGAGCCGGTCGGACACGCCTCCAGGCATCCCGCGTTCCCACAGTGCCGGCAGACGTCGGACGAAAACTCCCACGTCACCTGCTCGCTCGAATTTCCGCCGCACCCCGCCTTCGGCTCGCGCTCGACGAACTTGACGTGCCGATATGTCGAGTGGCCGAGGGCGAGCGTGTTGTCGTACGACAGTCCGCTCCAGACGAAACCGTCGTCGGGGACGTCGTTCCACTCCTTGCAGGCCACCTCGCACGCTTTGCATCCGATGCAAAGCGTGGAATCGGTCAGGAAGCCCGTGATGGCCATGCGCGCGAGCTTAACTCAGCGCGACGCGGCGCGCATTCGCGGCAGCGCCGGCTCTTCGCGCGCAAAGAGTCGTTTCGCGCGGCCGAGCAACTCTTGCGGCGCGGTCTCTCGCGTGTAGAAGATGCGGCCGTCCACGATGCCGGCGACATCGGCGTGACCGCTCAACCAGGTAATGTTCGCGAGCGGCGCGCCGGCTGCGTCGAGAAAAAGGAATCGATTGTCCCGCGCGAGGCGAAACGTCCCGTCGGCGGCCGGAGCCACTACGACAGGCGGTGGTGGAACGTACGGGTACAGGAACGGCAGCAGCTGGCGATTCTCCGAACGCCGAGTGCCGTCCGGCGCGAGAACGGCAGCTAAGACGCCGTTACCCCAGGCAGCGAGGCAGGAAACCGGGCCGCAAGCGAGGGAGCCCGGTGCGCCCGAATACGTGTCGTCGAGTGGAACCGCGTTGGCAATTGGGGCGCCGCTGTGATCGACGAGTTGCGTCGTGAAACGCCCCGTTTGTTCGGTCCACGCGGCGATGTATCCGGCGCCGCTCCACGCCACCAATGTTCCCGATTTCCAGGCGGACGTCGCGGATACGAGAAGTTCGCCGGCCGCATCGCCGTTCGCAGTCACGCGTGCGGCAAGCACCTGCCCCGGCGCGCCGGTGTTGTTGGAAGACTGCCAGACGACCAGCCATTCGTGGCCATCGCTCGCGACTGACGGCAACGAACCGTGACCCACCGTGAACGCAGGCGCGAGCGGCTGTCCATCCATATCGAGGCGCAGCGCACGGATGTTGCCGGTGCCAAAGGCGTCGCCGTCGACATACACCAAAAGCGTCTGCGCGCCCGCCGCCGCGAGCACGGGGTGATGCGGTTCAGCCTCGACGTCGATCGTCCGGTGGGCGCGGCGAGAGCCGTCGCGCCTGAAACCGCCGACGTGTATCGCGCCTTCCTCGATCCATGTCACGAGTGAACCGGATGGCGTAGCGATCGCGGCGGCCTCGGATTGCGACGTTACCGTCGCCGAGGCGAGATCGCCGCCGGCGAGTGACAGGTCGCTACTGGTCCGCACTTCCACGTCCCTTTCGACCCACGCCGCGCGATCGACGCCAACGATCGGCTGGCGCGCCGTGACGCTGCAAGTCGTCGATGAGTCGACTCCCGATCCGAAACGGACGACGCAGCCACCGGCCGGGTGATCGTAAGCAGCCACCCACGCCGACTCCCGCCAGACTACCGACCGGACCGTTGCGTCATTCGGCAAGGCAATCGAAACGAGCACGCGCGCGTCGTTGTCCAACTCCTCGGCCACGACGCCGCTGGCGGTGTGCCGCACAACCGCGATGCGGTCTCCATGCACGTCAATCTTCGCCTCGCCCTGGCCGGCGGGACCGAGCGTCGCCCGCGTACTGAGTGATCCGTCGCGCGCGAAGCGCACCAACTCGAGTTGTCCGCCAACAACGCGCAGCATCACAAATCCGCCGCCGGGCAGCGCCGCAATCGACAGCGCCAAACCGTCCTGCGAGCTCACTACATGCCCGTCGCGATCGAGCAGCAACAGCTTCGTGTCAAAGCCGCGCACGCTCGCAAGGTAGTGAGTGCCATCCCACGCCAATGCATTGATTGTCCCGCCGTCCGGATGCTCCTCGGATATCAGCGAAACGCGCGAACCCTCAATGACGTGCCCTTCCGCCGTAACACGCACCGCTTCCACGTCAGGGCCTGGCAGGAACGACCCGTAGCGCCCGTACCAACGTCCAAAGGCGACGAAGTAGTCGCTCCCGTTCCAGACGGCAAGCGCGCCTGAAAAGGCGCCTTCCGCGTAACTGCCATCGATTTCAATCTGCGCCGGCTGGAGAGGCCGGCCGCCGGCTTCGTACGTTCGGATGTACACGTACGACTCGGGCACCGGGCTATCAAAGAAGTGATACTCGTTCAGCCAGACAACGAGATCGGTTCCACCACCCGAGGCGATGCTACTCAACACGCGTGTCTGTGGGACCGTGCCTTGCCCACCGAACAGTGAACTCGCCGGGCCGAAGCGCACATCGCTGAGCGGGATTTCGGATGCGTGAGCGGCGGCGGCGAGAAGGAGGGCGGCGACGAGGAGCAACCGGGGCAGGGACATACCTCGAATACGGCAAAGAGCGCGCCGCCGTCTACGTCATCCGCGATAACCGAACGCGGCCGGCTCGCTTTTGCGCACGCTGCACGTCAGCGCCTTCGCTTCCATGATCCTCACGTTCGGCTCCTCGGAAATCGCCACGAGGTCGTTGACGACGTCGCCGGTGACGAGGCCTCGTCCGCCCCAGTGATACGGCAGTCCGACTTGGTGCACGCGGCGGCCTTGCACATCGAGCGACGGCATCCGTCCGGTGACGAGCGCGCGCGCTTCGATTTCTCCGCGCGCCGTTGCGACGACGATGCAGTCTCCATTCACCACCCCAACCTCGGACGCAAGTTCCGGCGAGAGTTCGGCGAAGAGCTCCGGCTGCAGCTCTGCGAGGTGCGCGAGCGTGCGCGACATCGCCCCCGAGGTGTGATGCTCAGTCAGGCGGTACGTGGTGAGGATGTAGGGGAAGCGCACATCGGGCGAGGTCGCGTAGGCGTTATCGGGACGCTCTTTCCGATCGGCAGCAGGATTCGCCAGTTGATCGGGATAGAGATCGTTGGCGAGGTTCGACTCGAGCGGCTCGTAGTGCGCGGGGAGCGGTCCGTCTTTCAATCCCGAGGGGACGAAGAGCCAGCCCATGCCGTCGGGATGCATGATGAACGGCGCGTCGCCGGGGAGCGCCTCGTCGCCGCCTTTGTTCGGATCGCCCTTCGCGTCCGGCCGCTTCTTCTTCGTAAAGTCCGCGACGTCGTCGCCGGTCCAATCGCCCTTCGCTTCATCCCACCAAACGAGTTTCTTGCGCTCGCTCCACGGAGTTCCGTCCGGCGCGGCGGATGCGCGGTTGTAGAGGATGCGGCGATCGAGCGGCCATGCGTAGCCCCAGCCGTGACCGTACTTGCCACGCGCGTCGCGGCCGTTTGCTTTGTTCTCGCCGTCGAAAACGCCCGAGTAAATCCAGCAGCCGCAGGAGGTGCTGCCGTCGTTTTTCAACTCGCCGAAATGTTTGATCGGGCCGGCATCCGACGAGCCATGAATCTCGCGCAGCACCGCCTCGGGATCGGGCTCCTGGATCGCGCCATGAGTCGGATAGTCCCAGGTCAGCGCGCGCAATCCCGCATCGCGCGGAGCATCCGTCGCTTTCTCTTTTAGCAATCGCCCGAGGTGATAGATGAAGTGCAGCTCGCTGCGCGCGTCGCCGGGAGGCTCGATGGCCTGCTCGCGCCACTGCAGGAGCCGCTGCGTGTTTGTGAACGTCCCGGCCTTCTCGACATGCGACGCGGCCGGAAACAGAAACACCTCGGTATCGATCTCCTCGGTGCGCAATTCGCCATTCGCAATCTCCGGCGAGTCGAGCCAGAACGACGCCGTCTCGATCTCGACGAGGTCGCGCACCACGAGCCATTTCAATTTCGACAGCGCCTTCCGCTCCAGCCGCGCGTTCGGCGCGCCGACGGCGGGGTTCTGTCCCATGACGAACAGCCCTTCCAATTTGCCGTCGGCCATGTCCAGCCAGTACCCGAAGTGCGAGTGATCGCCTGTCAGTCGCGGCAGCCACGAAAATCCGAAGTCGTTCGCCTTCGTCGCCGCATCGCCGTAGTACGCCTTCAGCAGCGAGACGATGTACTTGTCGATGTTGAACCACCACCCCTTCGGCGACTTGTGCGTCTTAATCCACTCCTTCAGCGATCCATCGCCCTCGGGATTGTGAGCAGGCATCGGCAGATATCCGGGCAGGATGTCGTAGAGCGTGGGGATG
>DASYJY010000215.1:0-1758 GCA_035995985.1 Thermoanaerobaculia bacterium
GTTCGGCGAGTTGCTGGCGCGGCTCCGCGCGCTGCTGCGCCGCGGAGGCGCGACGACATCCACGCTGCTGCAGATCGGCGCGTTGGAGATCGATACGCGGTCGCGCCGTGTATCCGTCGGAAGCAAGCCGCTCACGCTGACGACGAAGGAGTATGCGGTACTGGAGTTTCTCGCGCGCAATAGCGGCCGGGTGGTCACGCGCGAGGAGATCTCGGAGCACGTTTGGAATCAGGACTTCGATCCGTTCTCGAACCTCATCGAGGTTTACATGAATCGGCTGCGCCGCCATCTGGCCCGGGTGTCGCCGAATCGATTCATTCAAACGGTTCGCGGCGCGGGCTACGTACTCGAGCCCGATTCCGCAGCGAACGGCGGCGTGTAATGCTCCACTCTGTCCGCGGCCGGCTCACGATCTGGTACACCGCGATCCTGGGGCTCGTGCTGATCGTGTTCAGCGCGATCTCGTACATCGTGCTCGCGCGCGAGATCCGATCCGCCACCGACCGCGCCCTGGCGAACACCGCGCGCGAATTCGCATCCGCGTTTTCGAATGATCCGACGGATCCGGCGGCCGGGAGCGGCGTGCTGCTCGACTTCCGCAGCAGTGAAGGCCAGATCTCGGTCTTTTCGTCCGCCGGACGCATCGTCATGTCGTCGCGCTTCGCATGGAGCGAGGCGGAACGGGAGCGCATCGGCGCAATCGTACGGCATGGTGAGACCGGCTTTCGCACCGTTCCGGGAGGCAAGGCGGGAGACGGCATCCGCTTCGTCGCCGTGCCGATTGAAGTCATGGGGCAGAAGTACACGACGGTCGTCGCGCGCGATCTCGACGAACAGGCCGGTCGTCTGCGCGCCGCCGCGCAGGCCCTCTTCCTCGGAATCCCTCTCGCGCTGCTCGTCGCCGCGGGCGGCGGTTACGTGCTTGCGCGCAAAAGCCTCGCGCCCGTCACGGCGATGAGTACCAAGGCCCGCCAGATCAGCGTGGAGACACTCGACGAACGCATCGTCGTCGCGAACGAGCGGGACGAGCTCGGCTTTCTGGCGATGACGCTCAATGAGCTTCTCGAAAGACTTCAGCGCGCGTTCGAATCGCAGCGACGGTTCATGGCCGACGCGTCGCACGAGCTGCGCACACCAGTGGCCATCATTCAGGGCGAGGCCGACGTTGCACTCACGCGCACGGATCGCTCCCCGGACGAATACCGCGAAAGCATCGTCATCATGCAGGGCGCGGCGCTGGGACTGACGCGCATTGTGCAGAACCTCTTCCTTCTCGCGCGGACCGATGCGGGCAACTATCCGATTCAGAAGTCGCGCTTCTACGTGGACGAGGTCATTGCCAGCTGCGCGCACTCCATGCGCAGCGTCGCCGCGGCGAAAGACATCGAGCTGACGTGCGCCGCCACGTCGGATCCGGTGATCGTCGCGGATGAAGATCTCATCCATCGAATGCTTCTCAACCTGATCGACAACGCGGTGAAGTTCACGCCGCCCGGCGGCCACGTCGACATTCGGTCTCAGCGCTCCGGCAACGATGTAGCGATCTCGATTCATGACAGCGGCCCGGGTGTGGCGCTCGACGATCAGTCCCGGATTTTCGAGCGCTTCTTTCGCGCCGACCGCTCCCGTCGCCGGGGAGTCACGGCCGGCACGGCGCGCGGCGCAGGCCTCGGACTCCCGATCGCGCGCTGGATCGCGGAAGCTCATGGTGGAGCGCTCGTCCTCGAGCGGTCGACCTCCGAGGGATCGACGTTTCTC
>DASYJY010000216.1:0-15830 GCA_035995985.1 Thermoanaerobaculia bacterium
ACATGAATCCACTGCGCATCGCACTTCCGAAAGGCCGATTGCAGAACGGGTCGCTGGCTGCATTTGCGTCCGCCGGCTACGACGTTCCCGATGAGATCGATCTGGCCACGCGGAAGCTCGTCTTCACGCGCGGCGGCATCGAATGGATTTTCGTGAAGGACTGCGACGTGCCGGTCTATGTCGAGCACGGCGCCGCGGATGCCGGCATCGCCGGGCTCGATCAGATCCTCGAGCACGAATGCACGGCGTATCAGCCGGTGGAGTTTCCGTTCGGACGCTGCCGGATGATGCTGATCGCCGCACCCGGCGCGCCGCCGCTGACGAAGGTCGCGACAAAGTATCCGCGCATCACGCGGCAGTTTCTCGATGCGCGCGGTGTGCGTGCCGAGGTCGTGCCGCTGGGCGGATCGGTGGAGCTGGCTGCGGTACTGAAGCTGACGTCGCACGTGGTCGACCTCGTCGAAACCGGCGAGACGGCGCGCGTGCATCACCTGGAGTTGCAGGAAGTAATCGCGGAGATCTCGCCGCGGCTGATCGTCGGAAAGACGTTTTATCGGACGGAACCGAAGGTCGTGCGCGACCTGATCGCACGGGTGGAGGAGGCGGTGAATGTTGCGCGATGAAGTGTTAACGCGAGCGTCCCGCCCGCACGGCGAGGGAACGGCGGGCAAGATGCCCGCGCTCCCGGGACAAATCGACGCTGCCCTGCGCGAGCTCGAAGCGCGCCGCGGGGCGTCGAATGAAAACGCCATGCGCGTGGCGGGCGAGATGATCGCAGGCGTTCGCGCGCGCGGCGATGCCTTCGTGCGCGAGCAGGTCGAACGCTTCGACGGTGTCACGGTCGACGACATCCTCATCGCGCCGCGCGAGGTATCGATCGATCCGGCCATACGCGACGCGGTCGAGCTGGCCATCGAACGGATCGAGGCCTTTCACCGTCCGCAACTGCCGCAGTCGTATCGCTGGAATGGGATCGAACATCGCGTCCGGCCGCTGCGCCGCGTTGGGGTTTACGTTCCCGGCGGACGCGCGGTGTACCTCTCGACGTTGATCATGTGCGCGGTGCCTGCGCGCATCGCCGGTGTGCGCGAGCTGGTGGTGATCACGACGCCAAGTGCCGCGTCGCGCGATGAACTGCACTACGCCTGCTCGCGGCTCGGCATCAGCGCGATCTATCAATGCGGCGGCGCGACGGGAATCGCCGCGGCGGCGCTGGGAACGGAGTCGCTGCAACGCGTCGACAAGATCGTCGGTCCGGGCAATCAGTACGTGACCGCGGCGAAGGCGCAGCTCGTCGGAACGGTGGGCATCGACATGACCGCGGGGCCGACGGAGTTGGTGGTGATCGCGGATGAATCGTCCAATGTTGAATTCGTGCAGGCCGATCTCGATGCGCAGGCGGAGCATGGGCCTGATTCGGCGGTCATCTGTATTTCGATCGGTTGTTCGCTCGATGTTCGCGCGACTCTCAACTTCTCAGTGGCTTCCGTTGATGACGCGATTGCCCTCGCTGATCGCATTGCTCCCGAGCATGTTTCGATTCATGCACGCGGAGCCGCGGGGCTCGCGGAGAGGTTGGAGAATTGTGGGGCGATTTTTTGCGGACCGTTTTCGCCGGTTGCCGCTGGGGATTACGTGGCTGGTCCGAATCACGTGTTGCCGACTGGCGGGAGCGCACGATTCTTCTCGCCGCTCGGTGTGTACGACTTTGTGAAACGGTCGAACATCATCGAGCTCACTGCCGAGGAGTTGGCGGAGATCAGCGAGGCTGGCGAACGGATTGCCGCATTCGAAGGGCTGCCGAAACATGCGGCATCGATCGCCGTGAGGAGGACCTATGTCGCGTGATGTCGTTGCGGCCATGACCGCGTACACGCTGGAGTTGCGCGAGGCGGAGATCAAGCTCAACCAGAACGAAGGGCCGGCCGATTTTCCGCGCGAATTGAAGGAGCAGGTGCTCGCGCGGATCGTCGAACGGCCGTGGAACATCTATCCCGATTTTGAATCGATGCACCTGCGCGGCGCGCTGGCGAAGGTTCATGGCTACGAGACGGACAACGTACTGGTCGGCAACGGCTCCAACGAATTGCTGGCCGCGGCCGTCCCGACGTTCATCGGTCCCGGCACGCCGGTCGTTTATCCGAAGCCGAGCTTCGCGCTCTACGAAAAGCTGATCGCGGTCGCCGGCGGAATCGCGCTACCGATCGCCGTCGATCCAACCACCGGGCTCCTTCCGCTCGACACGATGCTGCGCGCGATCGAGCGCTGCGACAACGCCGTGGTCATCGTCTGTTCGCCGAACAATCCGACTGGCGGTGTGCTCCCGGATGGCGGCGTCGATGCGCTCCTCGCCACCGGCGCGACGGTGCTCTTCGACCGCGCCTACGGAGACTTCGCGGAAGACAAACTCCCGCCGCTGCACGACCGGCTGGTCACGTTCTCGACGTTCTCGAAAGCGTGGGGCTTGGCAGGACTGCGCGTCGGCTGGCTGGCGTCGACGGCATCGACCTGCCGCGAGATTCGCAAAGTGAAACTTCCCTACTCGCTCAACATCGTCAGCGAAGCGGTCGCGGCGATGGCCCTCGAACATCCCGAGATCCGTTCGCGCAACGTCGCGAACACGATCTCCGAACGGACGCGCGTGTTCGAAGCGATGGAGAAAATCGAAGGTGTGACCCCATTTCCGTCCCGCTCGAATTTCATCGCCTTCACCACGCGCCGCAATGCCAAGGACGCTTTCAACGACATCCACGCGCGCGGCATCCTGATCCGCGACATCGGAGCCGCCGTTCCGAACGCGCTGCGCGTTTCCATCGGTATCCAGTCCGACAACGACGCATTCCTGGAGGCACTCACGTCATGCGCGTAGCCACGATCACCCGCACCACGAAGGAGACGAACGTCGCCGTGAGCGTGAATCTCGACGGCGACGGCACGCACTCGCGCATCGAGACGCCGGTTGGGTTCCTCTCGCACATGCTCGACGTGATCGCCCGCCACGGCCGCGTCGATCTCGACGTGGTCTCCACCGGCGACACGCACATCGACTATCACCACACCGTCGAAGACACCGCACTCGTCCTCGGCGAGGCCTTCGCCCAGGCCCTCGGCGACAAGCGCGGCATCCGCCGTTTCGGCCACGCCTACGTGCCGCTCGACGAGGCGCTCGCACGCGTCGTCGTCGATTTCGCCGGCCGCCCGTACCTCGTTTTCGAAGCGCCGATCGACCGCGAGATGCTGCTGATCCACAAAGACTTTCCGTTCGCGCTGGTGGAGGAGTTCTTCAAGTCGTTCGCAAACAAATGCGCCTGCAACATCCACGTCGATCTCATTCGCGGCCGCAACGGACACCATGCAGCGGAGTCGATTTTCAAAGCGTTTGCGATCGCCCTGCGTGAAGCGAAGGCGGTGGTGGGGTCCGACATCCCATCGACAAAAGGTGTGATTTGAAACGGTGCTGCCGAGCCTCACAAGCACAGACAAGAGTGTCTGTGCCACACCGGTGGCTCGATGCGCGTGCGCGTGTGGCACAGACACTCATGTCTGTGCTTAGCGGCGCAGCCGCGCGAAAATCATGAAAACAACGCTGATCGACTCGCCAGTCGCCAACGTCGCCAACATCGCCCGCGCGTTGCGAACGGCCGGCGCGGAGCTCGAAATCACCAGCGATCCGGTCGCGATCGCGAACGCGCCGAAGCTTGTCCTCCCGGGAGTCGGCTCGTTCATCGCCGCAATGCAATGGCTCACGACGAACGGGATCGATGATGCGATCCGCGATGCCGTCGGCCACGGCGCATCGCTCCTCGGCGTCTGCGTCGGACATCAACTTCTCTTCGACCTCTCGCACGAGATGGGCAGCACGCGCGGCCTCGGTCTGGTGAAAGGCGAGGTCCGGAAGTTCGACGGCATCCTCCCCGTCCCGCAGATCGGTTGGAACCGCGTCGCGGCGAACGGTCCGCTGTTCGAAGGCGTCGAGGACGGCGTTTTCTACTTCGTCAACTCCTACGCCGCGGTCAACGCGCCCTACGAAATCGCAAGCGCTGATTACGGCGGTCCGTTCACCGCCGCGGTGCAGCGCGAACGCGTCTTCGGCGTTCAGTTTCATCCCGAGAAATCGTCCGCGGCCGGACTGCGCGTGCTGAGGAACTTCATCGCATGGACGTGATCCCGTCCCTCGATCTCCTCGGCGGCAACGTCGTCCGCCTGCTGCGCGGCGACTTCGCGAACGTCACGACCTACGGCGATCCGAAGACGGTTCTCGATTCGCTCGATGTTCCGCGCGGCTCGCGGCTGCACATCGTCGACCTCGAAGCATCGCGCAGCGGACATCCCGTCGAAACGAACATCGTGCGGCGGCTCGCCACACGCGGACTTCGGATCCAGGCCGGCGGCGGGATTCGCTCGCTTGACGACGCGCGCACCTGGATCGCCGCCGGCGCGGAGAAGGTCGTCATCGGCACCGTTGCCGCCGATGCGCCCGAAGTTCTGCGCGCGATCGTCAACGACCTCGGCGCAGATCCCGTCATCGCCGCGATCGATGTCCGCGACGGCGTCGTGCGCGTGGGCGGATGGGAGCGTGATGCGAAGTCGTCGCTGGCCGAGGTGCTGAGCCGCGTCGAAGAGCTGGGCATTCGCGAAGCGCTCATTACCGACATCAGCAAAGACGGCGCGATGCGCGGCCCGTCGTTCGCGCTCTACCGCTCGCTTCGCACGAATCTGCGCATCATCGCCTCTGGTGGCGTGTCAGCGATCAGCGACGTCGTCTCGCTCGGCCGGATCGCGAATGTCAACGGCTGCGTCATCGGCCGCGCGTTGCTCGATCGGCGCATTGATCTCGCCGAGGCGAGAGCGCGCGTGAAGACGACGAACGCGATTCCGGAGCGCGTCATCCCTTGCCTTGACGTGCGCGATGGGCGTGTCGTGAAAGGCGTCAACTTCGTCGATATCCGCGATGCCGGCGATCCGGTCGAATGCGCGATGCGATACGAAGCCGAGGGAGCCGACGAGTTGGTGATCCTCGACATTTCGGCGACGGACGCGAATCGCAACACTGCACTCGAAACCGTTCGGCGCGTCTCCGAGTCGCTCTTCATCCCGCTCACGGTCGGCGGCGGCGTACGGACGATCGAAGACTTTCGCGCGCTCCTCCGCGCCGGCGCGGACCGCGTGGCCATCAACACCGCCGCGCTGCGCAACCCGCAACTCATTGCCGATTGCGCGCGCGAATTCGGAGTACAGGCGGTCGTCCTTTCGTGCGATGCGAAACGGATCGGCGATCATTTCGAAGCGATGGTCCGCAGCGGCAAGGAATCGTCGGGCGTCGACGCCGTCGAATGGTGCCGGCGCGCCGAGGAGTTGGGGACGGGCGAAATCCTGCTGACGTCGGTCGATCGCGACGGCACGAACAGCGGCTACGACATCGAACTGCTGCGCGCCGTCACCAGCGTCGTGAAAATCGGCGTGATCGCATCGGGCGGCGCAGGCAACGTCGAACATTTCCGCGATGCCATCGAATCCGGCGGCGCCCGCGCCGTTCTCGCCGCATCGCTCTTCCACGATCGAAAACTCTCGATCCGTGACGTCAAACAGTTTCTGGCAAACGAAGGGATACCGGTCCGATGAAACTCACTCCCGCCATCATCCAGGACGCGCGAACGGGCGAGGTGCTCACGCTCGCGTACATGAACGACGAAGCGCTGGCGAAGACGCGCGAGACCGGCGAAACGTGGCTCTGGAGCCGCTCCCGCAACGAGCTGTGGCACAAAGGCGCGACATCCGGCAACACGCAGCGCGTCGTCGCCATCAGCGAGGATTGCGACAGCGATGCTTTCGTCCTGAGCGTCATCCCGAACGGCCCCGCATGCCACACCGGCGCGCGAAGCTGCTTCACCGGAGTCCCGCCGCGCACGCTCGACGGACTGATGAACGTCCTCCGCGACCGCCGCGAAAAACGCCCCGAAGGTTCGTACACCGCGAAACTTTTCACCGAGGGACGTGGACGCATCGCAAAAAAGATCGGCGAAGAAGCCACGGAAGTCGTCATCGCCGCCCTCAGCGAATCGCGCGAACGATTGATCAGCGAAATCGCCGACCTCGTCTTCCACGTCAGCGTGCTGATGGCTGACGAAGGAATCGATTGGGCGGAGATTGAAACGGAGCTCGAGCGTCGCAAGTAAATCCATCGCGAAACGTTTTCGAACCGAGCGTCACTACTTTCCCGGTTTCAAAAAACTAACCGGAGGAAAGAAAGAAATGGTTCGTGGTTCTCTTCGCATCGCTCTCTTCTCACTCGCTACACTGGCGCTGTCCGCACCGGCCTTCGCGTACAACGTCGTCAACACATCGTGGACGGTTGTGTGCCTTTTCAGCCCCTCGTGCAGCGTCACCGTGACCGACTACGGCGCGTATTTCTCCGTCCCCGGCGGCAGCGGCAACGGCCACCTGCAGTCCCGCATCTACCAAGGCCAGCCGGGCAGCGCCGCGGCCGGCAAATGGGTTTATGAGTATCGAATCGACATGACCCAGGTCGCCGGACTCACCTACATTCCGTACGCCGACCAACTGGCCATCTACAACTGGGGCACGCTGCGGCAGTACGACTACAACTCCGACAGCATCGCCACCGATCAGGTGTTCAACGTCACCAGCGGCGGCACCGGGACGAAGCCCGTTACCTCGGCCTTCCTCTCCGGCGGATTCTCATACTTTGTTCTCAACAGCCAGGTCGCCGCGGGCAACTACGTCGGCGGCGGCGAGAGCAGCTACTTTTTCGGCATGGTTTCCGACCAGGCGCCCGTCCTGCGCACGGTCTGGGTCCACCTCGACAGCGGCTGGGTCTCGATGACCGGCTACGCGCCGCCCACTCCGTAACCGCGACTCGCGCGAGGGACAGGCGCGCGTTCGCGCCTGTCCCTTACGTGATCAAGCCTCTCAAGCACTGTGCGATGTCCGCGTCCGGAGCACTGGCGTCTCGCCGGAATCCTCCAAGCCGCAGCCTCTGTTCGTCCGTCCATGCGCGGCTACGCGATTTCGGGACTCATCCTGTGGACGATCGCTGCCGGGGGGCAGGCGATGGCAAGCACAATCGTGGCGAAGGCGGCGAAGCCGGTCGCGCTGACGGCGGCGCCGGTGACTGTCGCGTTGCGCGGGTCGGGTCAGCGCACGCTTGCCACGTGCGTCGATGCGTTGCCGGCGGGACGACGGTTGTTTCTTGTCGTCAGCGACTTGCGCGCGAGCGAGCAGCCGGGAGCCGGGTATCGCGTCTATTTCGATCTGCCGCGCGGCACGAAGGTGACGGGGCGCGGTCGCTACTTCGCGGGCGACATCAACTTCTATAACGCGCTCATCGGCGGGGTCGGTTCGGCGGACAGCAGCTTCTCGTTCGACATCACGGCCGTCGCGCGCTCGCTCCGCAAGAGCCGTCAGTTGACCGAACCGGCCACCGTCACGTTCGTGCCCGATGCTACCCCGGGCGCGAAGGCGAATACGGTCGTCCGCCGGGTCGAAATCGTCGAACAGTAGTTTTCGATTGACGATTGCGCGGGACGGCGTTACGTTAGCGCCTCAACTCATTTCATCCACCCGAAAACGACAGCCCGGAGAGGAGATCAACGATGCCCCTTTCACGCCGTACGTTCGTCCGAGGTGCCGCCGCAATCCCGTTTGCGGTCTGGCTGGAGCAGCAAGCATGGGCCCAGACGGTGTCCGTCCGCTACGACGCCACCAGTGCCAATGGCCAGGCCATGCTGAAGATTTACGCCGCCGCCGTGAAGAAGATGATGGACACGGGGCAGATCAAAGAAGGCAACCCGCACAGCTGGATCTTTCAGTGGTACACGCACTTCGTCCGCCGCGATCGCACCAAGGCCGGCGAGCTGGCGCGCATCTACCCGAACCTCACGCCGCCGAACGATGTCTGGAAAGCGCTGGCCACCGAGGTCTGGAACACATGCCAGTCGCACATGGGCCAGAACGAGAACTACTTCCTGCCGTGGCACCGCATGGTCGTCTTCTATTTCGAAGAGATCATCCGCAACGTGTCGGGCGTGCCGAGCTTCACACTGCCCTATTGGAACTACACGGTGAAGGGAGCGCAGCACGGCGTCATCCCGCCGGAGTTCCGCAAGAAGGGCGACGCCACCTTCGGTTCGCTGTACATCGACAAGCGCAATCCCGGCGTGAACAGCGGCGACTCGATCAGCAAGGGATTCAATCCCGATCCGATCAACCTCGATTCGTTCAAGCAGTGCAACTACCAGGGCAACGGCAGTTCCATCCTCGGCTTCTGCCGCGACATCGACGCCAACCTGCACGGCCAGGTGCATGTGCGGACGGGCAACCAGGTCAACATGGGCGACGTCCCGTGGGCCGCGGGTGATCCGATTTTCTGGCTCCATCACTGCCAGATCGATCGACTCTGGGCAAGCTGGAACGCCGCCGGCCACACCAATCCCTCGGACAATCCGTTCCTGATCAAGACCTTCACCTTCGCCGACGGCAAGGGCAACAAAGTCACCGCAAAAATCGGCGACGTGCTCAACATCGCGAATATGAAGTACCGCTACGACGCTCTCGAAACCGTGCCGAAGTGCTCGATCGGCGTGCCGACAGCAGCCGCCGTCGCGCCGCGCAAACTCGTTGAGAAGAAGTCGCCGATTCCGCTCGGCCCCGGACCGGTGCGCCAGAAGCTGGAAGCGCCTCCGAGCCCGACGGCGTCCGTACCGCTCGGCGACCGCATCGCCAAACTGGCGCCGAACAAGAAGCTCTTCCTGGTCGTCAGGAATCTCCAGGCGAAATCACAGCCGGGAGTCACGTACAACCTCTATCTCGAGTTGCCGTCAGGAAACGGCGACGCCGGACATTTCGTCGGATCGATCCACTTCTTCGACAGCGCGATGAACATGCCCAGCGACAAATACTTCAGCTTCGACATCACCGACGTGGCAAAGCGGCTGAAGGCGCAGGGCAAGCTGGCTACCAACGCGGAACTGACGATCGCGCCGGCCGGAACGCCTTCCGCCGATGCGAAACCGGTGATCGGAGACGTCTCGATCGTCGAGGAGTAACGCGCTTTACACGACTGCGATACGAAAGGGCCGCGGATCTCCGCGGCCCTTTTTCATTTCTTCTTCGGGCGCGAGGCGCGGCGTTTTTTCGGCGGAGCGGTTTCGATCGACCTCGCGTCGCGCTGAATCTTCTCGGTCACCGACGACCTCACGCCGAGTTTCTTCAGATCCGACGCGCACACCAGCATCTCGTCCTGCGCCTGGTCGTTGTCGCCCATGCGCATGAGCATGCCGGCGCGCGCACGCACGACGCGCTCGATCGGAATGTTGAGGGCTTCGTTGTTCGGCGCAAGCTGCCGGAACGTCTTCAGCGCGATCTCCGTCAACCGCATCGCCTCGGGCATGTCACCCGAGGTCTTACGCCGCACGACGCAGTTAGGCTCATCGTCGCCGGCGGAATCGAAGGCAAGCTCGTGGAAGGGACGTCCGACTCCATAAGCAATTCGCGCCGCCGTCTTGGCCGCGGCCAGCGTGTTGCGCTGTTCGCTGATCATCGACTGCAGCGTGTCCATCCCTTTGTCGAGGAAGTCGGAGGGGGATCCGCCGAGGTAGAGCGCGGCTCCCGATTCGTAGGAGAAAAAGTCCTGCGCTATCCGGTCGGCCGATTCGCTCTTCGGATGCCCGATGCGCAATCGGTGCGTATTCGACGGAATCAGCAGGTTGCCCGGCCCGTGATAGACGACGCGGACGACATACTGCCCGGGCTCGTCGAAGTAGAAGCCGTAACGTCCATAGCTGACGAACACCGTCCGGCTTCTGCGATCCGTGCCGTCCTCGGCATCCGCAGGCGCAAGCATGACCAGCACGTCTTCCGCGATCTTGCACGACACGGGCATGTATTCGACGATCCTTCCGTCGGGCCGCCGCACGTAGACGCTGACGCCGCCGAACTCGGGATGGAGCGTGCTGCTGACCGCGATCGGCATCCCCGACAGATTGCGGACGCGGATCTCGATCGACACCGGCTCGAGGAATTCGAAGTACGGTTGCGAGCGCACGATCACTTCGAGCGGGACTTCGCCTTCCACGCTCGCCATCGCGCCGGGAGGCATGTGCAATCCCTCCGCGCCCGGCGGTGATTCGGCGTGGCCGCCGGACCCCCAGGGATCGCCGCCCATGATCACTGACGAACGGTTGCCGTGGCGGATGTGCAGCAACTCCTCGTCGTCGAACGTGAAGCGGAAGCCTTTCCAATACGTATCGCCGAGGCTCAGTGCGTCGTACTTCCAGTCGTAGTTCATCCACGACAGCGAGCTCGCTCGGTTCTTGTCCCACGAGTGCAGCAGGTTGAAGGCATGTCCCGCCTCGTGCGTGAACGTCCAGAGGAACTTGCGCGCGGCCTCGAACTGCTCCTGCGTCTTCGGCTCCGTGACGAGCGCGTCGAACCACGGATGCTTGCGAAACACGGCGAATCCCTGGCGCTCCGGCGATTTCCCCGGCCCGCTGTCGACGCCGGCGTAGTCGAACATGATGCCGCCGACGCCATCGTCCTCATACTGGCCGGCCAGCAATCCCCACAGCTCCCACTTGGGCCACGTACCCTTGAATTGCGTGAAGTGCTGCTCCATGGCATTGTGCAGTTCGGCGTCGGTCCAGCCGGTGATCGCGCTGTCGTCGACGACGCTCTTTTTGTCGGACGCGAGCACGACG
Source organism: Thermoanaerobaculia bacterium (assembly GCA_035995985.1). Taxonomy (GTDB): domain Bacteria; phylum Acidobacteriota; class Thermoanaerobaculia; order Gp7-AA8; family Gp7-AA8; genus JADGNZ01. Next base: position 10,716 of record DASYJY010000216.1, read on the forward strand.
TGGATTCCTGCTTCGCCGTACGACCGCTCCAGCGTGAGGACGCGCTCGGCCACTCCGGGCGGCCGCTCGGCGAGAGAATGCGTTCCGTACGTCGGCAAAGTGGGCTGCTGATTCACCGAGGCGCAGACGTCGATCTCCATCCGCAGCGATCGGAAAAAGATCCCCGCCGGCGCGCAGTGGAACACCATCGGCGGCGTCGATTGCCGCAACAGCGTGACCTGTGCCGCGGCGCCCGCCGGCGTGCGCGGGATGCGAATCGTGATCGTGGTCTTCGGATGGACGGCGTTCCAGAATCGTATGACGCCGGTGATGGTGACGGCGTCCGATGACGCCTTCACGACCGGCTGCTCCAGAATCCACGACTCCTGATAGACGTCCGCCTGCTTCGGCGGCTTCCCCGGAACGCTGACTTTGTCGACGCGGAAGATGTCGCCGCTGACGCGATTGAGCACGGAGCCCTGTTCGATGCGCGCATCGACGTCGACCCGAAGATCGAGCCGCTGCGACGCGCCCGCCGTGCCGCTCAGAAGCCCTTGATACGAACCGCTGATGGCAGGAGCCGCAGCCGTTGCTTTCGCCATTGATTTGCCCTCGGCAAGGAGAGCCGCAGAGACGGCGCTTCCCTACCCGTACCCGAACGGTTCGCCGCGCACGATGGCCACAATGCCGCCAGCCATGATGGAGACGCCGAGGTACGCGGCCTCGTCGACGTTGACGTGGATCTGCGTACCGAAGCCGCGGCTCGGCACGGAGACAAGAACGCTCCGCCGCCCCTGCTCGACGTCGATGGTTTCCTTCCCAGCCAGCCCGATGACGCGCTTTGTCGTCAGCCCCGCCCGTCGCACGCGTTCGTCGCCATCGACGGTGACGACGACCTCATCGTCCTCAAACCCATCCTGAAAATCGACGCGCAGCGTAGCCATCGTTTCCGCACGATACAGCGCGCGGCATATATCCTTCTACACATGACCGACGTCTTCCTTCACAACCCCCGCTGCAGCAAGAGCCGCGCTGCGCTGGAGCTCGTCCGCGAAGCAGGCGTCGAGCTGCCGGTCCGCGAGTACCTCCGCGATCCGCTGTCCGTCGACGAGCTGCGCTCGATCGTGAAAATGCTCGACGTCCGTCCGATCGAGATCGTGCGGCGCACCGAGGCGCCATTCAAGGCCCTCGGCCTCAGCGACGCCACGCCGGACGACGAAGTGCTGCGCGCGATGGCCGAGAATCCGATCCTGATCGAGCGCCCCATCATCGTCCGCGGCCGCCGAGCGGTGGTAGGACGTCCGCCGGAGACGGTGCGGGAGGTCCTGTAATTCGCGTCAGAACCCGTACTTTTTCGGATTCTTGCCGATGCGCTTGAGCGCGAGGATGGCGGGAACGTAGTCGCGGGTCTGCGGCGGGAGCTCGGCCCAAATGCGGTAGTAGTCGCGATCCGTCCCGGTGTGGCGGCCGTACTTTTTCTTCATGATGCGTGCGATCTTGTGCTCGCCGGCGTTGTACGCGGCCGCGGCCAGGTACCACGACCCGAAATAGCCGTAGAGGTGATCGAGGAGGCGCAGCGCGGCGTCCGTCTCCTTCTCCACGTTCAAACGGTCGTCGGTCTTTTTGGACACCTTCAAGCCATACAGCCTGGCCGTGGCAGGCATGAGCTGCCAGATCCCGACCGCGCGCTGCCCCGACCGCGCGTCAGGATTGAAAGCCGATTCCTCGAACGCCAGGTAAATCAGGTTCTGCGGCAACCCGTGCTTCCGCAGCTTTCGCTCCAGCATCTCCTGATACTTCGCCTTCCGCTCGAACCCCTCCGCGATTTTCTTGTGGTAATCCTTGTCCGACCGGAACTCCGCCACCCAATAGTCAACCCGCTCATGCGCCAACTCCGGAAACACGTCCCGCGGCGGATGTTTCGCCGCGCCGAACAGCGGCAATGCCCCAAGCACCAGCAACGTCGCGAAGAGTCTCCGCACGCGGTGGCTCTTGTGCAGTGCGTGTGCCCATCAGTGTCGCGGAGCGATAGCCTGGTGCCGAGGCAGAGCGTGCGGGTAGCGAAGCCGATTCCAGAGGTTATCGATCGAGTCCGTTTTCGCGGGCGCCGTCGTGAACAAGTGAAAACGCGAAGGCAGGTAAAAGGATGGCGGTGCGATTGCGACCGTCGGGATCTCGCCGACGATCTACTCCACTTCGTTGCCGTAATTGAAAAGTCGCCAATTCTGGTAACGGAGGGAACAGCTATTACGATCCTGTGACAACTTCGGTTTTCGGTGATCCTCACCGAGATTAGAGGCCGGCAACTTAGCATGCATCTCAGACACGTTGGGTCGCTTCGAGCGGCACACCGTAACCGACGCATCGGCCATCTTCCAACGCTGGGAACGGCACGTACAACGAGCGCGCAGGCGGAGGGTGGGGTCGGGGAGGGGGCGGAGGGTAGGGTCAGAGGACCTTCGCTCTTCGGTTTCCTCCTGCGTAATCAAAGGTCTGGCACCCAGGTCAGCTGACGCTAAGCTTGCAGCGTGCTATTCACAAAATACCTGCGCGATGGGGTTCGAAGCGGTGCGATCACGCGAAGCGTTCGCGTGTGGATGCGGCCGAACGTTCGAGCGGGCAGGCGATATCGCTTCGAAGAAGGCGAGATCGAGATCGACGCGATCACACCGATCACGATCGAACAGATCACGCCTCGTCTCGCGCGCGAATGCGGCTTCGCGAGTGTCAGTGATCTGCTCAAGGTCGCGAGGCATGGGCGAGGCGAAAATGTTTACCTCGTCGACTTTCACTACATCCATCGCTGAGACTTCCTGCGTTACTCTTCCGCGGCGAAGGAAAGAACATCCATGTCACGACTACGAGTCCTCTGTTTTTCGATGTCCATCGACGGGTTTGGCGCCGGGCCGGATCAGGATCTTCAGAATCCGCTTGGTGTAGGCGGGCCGGAGATGTTCGAGTGGTTCTTCCACACGCGGACCTGGCAGCACCAGCACGGAGGCGGCGAAGGAGAGACGGGCGTCGATGACGATTTCGCGGCGCAGGGTTTCGACAACATCGGCGCGTGGATCCTCGGGCGAAACATGTTTGGTCCCGTGCGCGGTCCGTGGCCCGATGAGGAGTGGAAAGGGTGGTGGGGTGAGGAGCCGCCGTATCACGTGCCGGCGTTCGTTCTCACGCATCATCCGCGCGCGACGCTCCCGATGAAGGGCGGCACGGAGTTTCGTTTCGTCACGGACGGAATTGAATCGGCATTGCGGCAGGCGCGTGATGCCGCGCAAGGCAAGGACATCCGGCTGGGCGGAGGCGTGTCGACGATCCGGCAATACCTGCAGGCGGGGCTGATCGACGACCTGCACCTCGTCATCTCCCCCGTCCTCCTCGGCCGAGGGGAGGAATTGCTGCACGGCATCGACCTGCGAGCGCTGGGGTACGAGTGCGTGACGCACGCCGCCGGCGGACGCGCGGCCGCGCATGTGGTCCTGCGCAAGCGGACGTGAGGTAACGCGACCTCGCGCTTTCAAGCTGGCGTGCACGATCGGGCGCGTCTTACCGCGTCTTCTCTGCGTGAAACGAATCGGCCGTGTTCGTCACTACAGGTGTGACGTCAACAGCGAAAGGCATTCCTCTTCCGTCTCGCCGTCGACGCCAGCGCGCAGGCTTATCCGGTAATTGGTCAAGAAAAGCAGTATTACATTCAGGCGATCCTTCCAAGCACGACGCCTACCAGGAGAAATGTATGCGCGCAATCTTCATCAGTTATCGCAGGGAAGACGCCGAAGGTCAGGCCGGCCGGTTGTTCGATGATCTGGCCGTGAATTTTGGCGACGACTCAGTCTTTATGGATGTGGCCGGGCTTGAGCCTGGGCGCGACTTTCGCCGGGCCATTGACGAGCAAGTGACCTCTTGTGGTGTCCTCCTGGCGGTGATCGGCAAGGGCTGGCTCGATGCAACGGGCGAATCAGGGCAACGCCGGCTTGATGACCCGATGGATTTCGTTCGCCTCGAAACCGCGTCCGCATTGAAGCGGGACATTCCGGTCATTCCGGTGCTGGTGCGCGGCGCCAGCATGCCACGCGTTGAAGACCTGCCTGAAGACCTGAAGGAACTTGCCTTTCGCAACGGGGTCGAGTTGACACACGCACGCTGGGACTCCGACATGCAGGTGCTCGTGAAGGCACTGCGGCCTTACGTTCAGACGAAGGCAGAGCCGGCCGGCCTGCGTCCTCCATCCCCGGCGCCCGGAAAACGGGGCCCGGCCTGGAGAGGCTCATCTCTGATTATCACAGCTGTATTGGTTAGCGTCCTCGTGATCGTTTCCGGTGGATTTCTATGGCACAAGTCTTCCGGAGAGCCCGTGCCCAAACCCCTGCCCAAACCCGCACCCATCGTGGATAAACAGCTCCTGGCAGTAGCGGACAACAAGAAGGCCAACGCGGAACTCAACAGGATAAACAATGAAACCAATGCGACTCCGGACACTCACACCTTTCCGCCGCCAAGGCCTCGAGTCAGGCCCGTATTCATCTATGCAGTGAACCCGGACGGCCGCCTGGTGTGGTGGCGCCATGACGGAGCCGAACGCGGGGACGGTTTGTCAACGCCGGGCGCGTGGGTCGGTTCGCGTTTCGTCGGGCGAGGGTGGGAAGGAATGACAACGGTATTCGGCGGAGGTGGCAACTCCATCTACGGCATTGACGGAGATGGATTGCTGAAGTGGTACCAGCACAACGGGTTTAATACAGGAGACGCGTCCGCCTGGATAGGGCCGAAAGACGTGGGCCGGGGTTGGGGAGGCCTCCAACACGTATTTCCCGGCGGAAACGGGATCATCTACACAATCTCAGACGACGGTATTTTGCGCTGGTACAAGCACAATGGATTTTTGTCGGGGGCGGGTGTGCAGACTCCTGGTGCATGGGAAGGACCGAAGGACGTGGGCCGGGGCTGGGGAGGCTTGAAGCACGTATTTTCCGGAGGGGACGGGATCATCTACACGATCTCAGACGACGGTATTTTGCGCTGGTACAAGCACAACGGCTTTTTGACTGGTGCGGGCCTGCAGAATCCCGGCGCGTGGGAAGGACCGAAGGACGTTGGTCGGGGCTGGGGAGGCTTGAAGCACGTGTTTTCCGG
>DASYJY010000217.1:0-12389 GCA_035995985.1 Thermoanaerobaculia bacterium
GGACTCGGCGGCGGCAGGATGAAGGGGAGCGCGGCAATCGTCAGCGCGACGGCGGCCATCACCAGCACCACGATGAGCGCAAACCATCCCGAGGTGACGGACTCCAGGTCGGCACCGTTTGGGTCTTCCGGCAGGTAGCGCACGGCAACCTTCTGGCCAACCGTGTACGGGTTCGGTCGCTCGGAGAGCGACGATTTGAATTCGATCGACTCGCCGTTCGCAGTTGTGAACGTAACGTAGGGCGCGAAGAGCGGATAGCCGGAGCGGTCTCCTGTCGGCGTCTCTTCCGCGAATCCGGTGATCGTCCCCTCGGCTCCGACCGACCGCAATTTCCAATCGCGCTGCCGGATGATGAGGCGAATGGCGACGCTGACGAGATACAAACCGGTGATGCCGAACACGAGTGAGAAGCCCCATCGCGCCAGCAGCAACGTCGTCGGACTCATGAACGGGAAGAATACCTGACGCGTCGAACATCTTCACGGACGTAAACCTCGAGAGTGGTGGAGTAAGCATGAACATCATCGATCGCCTCGAACAGATCCCCGACCGAGTGCGCGCGCTCATCGAAGGACGGAGCGAGGAGGATCTCTCCTTCAAACCGGCAGCCGACGCGTTCTCGTTACGCGAAAATGTTTTGCATCTGCGCGACATCGACGTCGAAGGGTACGAGGTGCGAATTGCCGGGATTCTGAGCCAGGGCGGAGAACGCTGCTTCCCTGACATCGACGGTGCCGCGCTGGCGCACGAGCGGAACTACAACGCCCAGCCTGCGGCGCCAGCGCTGGAAGACTTCGCCGCATCTCGCGCGCGTTCGATTGCGCGCCTACGTGCGATCGAGCCGGCCGACCTCCAACGTACGGGAGAAGTCGGCGCGCATCCCGTGTCGCTGGAACTTCTACTCGAACAATGGGCGCGTCACGACAGCGAGCACCTCGCGGAAATGACGCACCTCAGCGTTTTTCGGCATCATCCAGTCGATCGACTGTTCAGTCGGTTGGAACTTGCGAAGCCGGTCGACGAGATCATTGACGAGATGCGCGACGGTTCCTCTTAGCGGAAGAGGCCGACTACGCGACGACGCCGAGCATCGTCGTCGCGTCGGCTTCCGCCGGCTCTGTCTTACGAATTGGCAGCCGAGGGTGATGCGATTGCCACCACGCGGCCGCTTGCGATTCATCCCACGGTGTCACGTCAACCTCCGACAATAGTCGCGACACCTCGGCGGCCGACGATGGGCGATCCTCCGGTTTTCGTTGCAGACACGTGATCACGAGACGGTCGAGGTCTGGCGGGATCGGGAGCGATGTACGTTGCGAGGGCGGGACGGGATCATCGCGCAGCCGCTTGGCCATGAACTGGAAGACATTGTCCGCTTCGAAGACCAGCGTTGCCGTGAGCAGGTAATAGGCGACGCATGCCAACGCGTAGATGTCGGCGCGTCCGTCGATCGTTTCACCGAGGGCCATTTCGGGCGACATGTAGGCGGGCGTGCCGGGCGTGATGCCGGCCTCCGTGGCCAGTGAGTAGTCGGCATTCGCGGATGCAATCGATTTGACGAGGCCGAAGTCGAGCACTTTCACGAAGTCGTACTCGAGGCCGAGACGGCCGACGTGGATGTTTGCCGGCTTGATGTCGCGGTGCACAAGGCCGTTTACGTGCGCTTCTTCGAGTGATGCGCACACTTGCCGCAGGATGTAGATCGTCCGGTTCGCGGGCAGCGCGCCGTGTTGGCGCACCAGCGACTGGAGGTCCATGCCGTCGAGCAGCTCCATGACGAAGTACATCGTCTGATCGCCGGTCACTCCGAAGTCGTAGAGCTCGACGGTGTGCGGCGACCGCAGGTTCGCCGCGGCTTCGGCCTCGCGGCGAAAACGCTGGATGGCGACGTGTGCGCGTTCGCCGCCTTCCGCGCGAATCATCTCCGGTCGGATCAACTTGATCGCCGCGGGACGGGCCAGCATGTGATGCGTTGCTTCGTAGACCTCGCCCATGCCGCCTTTGCCGAGAAGCGCGCCGAGGCGGTAACTGCCCATCTCGCGTGCCTTGGCTACCTGGCGTCCGAGGTTCGTGAGGACATGCGAGATGACGACTGCGACACCGGCGAGCAAGTAGTCGGGATAGTGCATGAGCAGCACGTTGCTCGTCGGTCCGAAGTCCCACGCTCCTCGGGATCGCGCGATGAGCATCCCGATCGGATTCATCGACACGGCGATGAGTCCGGCGATGAGCGTCTTGACCGGCGTGCTCGGCACGATGGCGGTGAACATCAGGACCACCACACCGATCCAGCTGATCGCGGGCGAAACGGGCCAGTAGGACGGAACGTGCTCCCAGTGGAACAGGACTCCGAGAGCGAATGCGGTGACGACCATGTACGCGAGGCCGAGGTCGAGGATGAAGCGCGGATTCCGTTTCGATTTGCGGGCGTAAAAGAAGAGCGCCAGCGAGAGCACCGCGCTTGCCTCGGCGATGCCGTCGGTGAACGTGGAGCTGAAGACGTTCGGATTCCCGTGACTCATTGCGCGCATTGCGATGCGGTCTGCCGCAGTCCCCAGCACCCACAACGCGGCGGCGAGGAGCGCCAGGATGCCGAGTCTTCCCGACGCCTGCCGCAGCAGGTCGTCGGGCATCGCGCGCGATTTCCACACCGAGCTTTTGAGCGCCGGCGGCGTGGTGGTGGGGCTTTGCCCGATCAGTTGCCGGTTGTCCATTGGGATGGCGGCCATGATGTGGCCGGAAGCGGTCCGCGGCAATGACTTATCTCAAGGCCACGCCAGCATTTCCCTGATCTGCTTCCCTAGCGTCAGCGGGTCGAACGGTTTGGAGATGATGCCTCGTACTCCGAGCTGCATGAACTTCTGGCGGTCGACGGGTTGGACTTTCGCGGTCAGGAAAATGACCGGAATTGTGCTTCCCTGGTGCTGCAGAACGCGGAGCGTCGTCGGGCCGTCCATGTCCGGCATCATCACGTCGAGGAGGATGGCGTCGGGGTCGGAGGAGAGCGCGAGCAGCGTGCCGGCGGCACCGCCGTTGGCGCCGATCACGTTCCAGTTCTCCGTCAGTTGCAGGCTGAGGCGCGCCACTTCCTGGATGTCGTTCTCGTCGTCGATGATGAGGATCTGTTTAGGCCGCATTCTGCGAATCCTTCCGGGTCGTCACCGTGCCGAGGAGGCGGATCACGAGGGCCTCGAAGTCGGCCAGGCTGCAGCGGCTCTTGGTCAGAAACTCAGTCGGACCGAGGCGGAGGCGCGATTGATCGGCTTTTCCGAGGTCGAGGGCCGAATAGACAAGAAGCGGCACGTCGCGGAGAGCGGGCTGTTGGCGGAGCTGATGAACGACCGCGAAGCCGTCGAGGTCGGGTAGTCCGAGGTCGAGGACGACGAGTCGCGGCTCATGCTCGTTGCACAACCGGATGGCTTCGTTGCCGCTTGCCGTGTGGAACGTGCGCAGTCCGAGATGCTGCAGAGTGGCCGTCATTACGCGGGCGAGATCGATGTCATCTTCGACCACCAGAACGGCCGGATCGGAGTGTCCCATAACCGCCTCCGGTGGAAGGGAATCCGCCTGGTACGAGTGCGCGGCCAGCGGAATCGTGAACAGCACTCGTGTTCCGGCGGGCTCGTTCTTTTCCGCCCATATCCGGCCGCCGTGCGCGGTCACGATGCTTTGGCAGATGGCCAGTCCGAGGCCGGAGCCGCCTTTGGCGCGGGAGTCGGAGGCGTCAACTTGGTTGAAGCGCTGGAAGATCGATGTCAGCTTGTCGTGCGGAACGCCGCGCCCTTCATCGGCGACGCAGAAGGTGAAGTCGGCCGGGCCCGCGCTTCCGCTCAGTGTGACGGTCGTGTTCGCGGGCGAGAACTTGATCGCGTTGCCGATGAGATTCGTCAGCATCTGGATGATGCGGTCGCTGTCGCCCCAGAGCGTTCCCGCGAACGGCTCCGCGACGATTCGGATGTTTTCCTGGTCGGCCATCGACTGCAGACCTTCGCGCGCCTGATCGACGACGGCTTGCGAGTCGACGATGCCGCGACTTAGTTCGACTTTCCCTGACTCGATGCGCTCGATGTCGAGGATGTCGTTGATGAGACGCACCAGACGGTCGGTATTGGCGACGGCGATTTCCAGCATCCGCTGCCCTTTCTCGGGAACCGTTCCGAGCAGGCCGCTGCTGAGGAGGCCGAGCGCGCCGCGGATCGATGTGAGCGGCGTGCGCAGCTCATGACTGACGGTGGAAACGAATTCGCTCTTGAGTTTCTCGATCGCGCGGCGTTCCGTGACGTCTCGGAAAACGACTACCGCACCGATGTGGGCCCCTGTCTCATCGAGCATTGGAGTCGACGAGTATTCGACGGGAAAGCTAATGCCGTCACCACGCCAGAATGTGTCATTCATCATGCCGATCGGGGCGCCGCCGCGCATCGCTATCGTGTTCACGCAGTCCTCTTCCGGGAAGGGTGTGCCGTCGGCGCGCGAATGATGAATGGCCTCGTGGATCGTTCTGCCGTCGAAGTCTTCCATCCTCATTCCGAGCATACGAACGGCGGAGGGATTGACGAATGCCGGCCGGTTGTCGAGTCCAATCCCAAGGATTCCGTCCGTCGCGTTGTTGAGAATGAGGGCGCTCTCCCGCGCCACTTGCGCACTCGTGGCGGCGGCTTTTTCTGCCGCATTCTTCGCGATCAACAGCTCTTCATTCGCTTCCGTTAGTTCCGCGGTGCGTTGCGCGACGGTGGTCTCGAGCTCCATCTGATAGAGGACCAGCTTGCGGTCGCGCTGCTCCAGCTCGGCCAGCATGCTGTTGAACGCGTTCACGAGATTGCCCACTTCGTCATTCAGTTTTGTGGGCGCGGCGCGGACGCTGAAGCTCTTCTCTTTCGAGACGATTGTCGCCACCCGCGCCAACTCGACGATCGGCGTCGAGATGAGGCGTTGCAGGCGGGCTGCGAGTAGGAACGCCGCCAGGAGTGAGAAGACGACGATTACGCCGGCGATCTCTTCGTATTGCAGTACGCGAGCGGCGCGGTCGCGATTGTCGGCGGAGACGTACATCGTTCCGATGCGTTTGCCGCCGAACCGGATCGGTGAAAACAGTTCGATGCGGTCGCCGAGGTCATACACGCCGTCCGGCCGCGCGCTCCTCGGCATCGTGATTCCGTGGGTCGGCTCGTACACGGCGAACGGCTCGCCGCGGTGGTTGTAGATTCCGGCCGCGATCACGGACGGTTTCGCCTGAAGCGCGCTGAGCGCCTCGCGTCCCGCTATACGATCGTTAAAGGCCAGTGCCGCTGTGCTGTTCGCGGCGATGAGGCGCGCGACCGTGGAAATGTCGATGATCAGCCGTTTCCGGAAATTCATCAGGCCAGTCACGGTGAACCCGGCGCAAGCCAGGAGGACCGCCGTGGTGCTGGTGATCATGATGATGCCGGTGAGTTTTCCCCGGATCGAATGTTGCCGTTTGGTAGTCATCGTTCACCGGTAAGTGCGCCGGCGTGCCTCGATAAATACAAGTGATGCGATTGCCGCCTTGTATTTTTCGAGCCCCTCCATGTCACTCATCAGCAACGCGCTGAATTCGGGCCGCGCAATCCGACCGAGGGAGCACTCATGTGCAACACGCCACAGCGCAACTGGACGATCTGACAATGCGATTCGACGGACTCTCATCCCCGCCACACCTCTTCACTCCCGCCGTCGATCTCGTTTGCACGCATGATCTGGAGGGTCGCATTCTTTCGGCGAACGCCGCGGCCTGCCAGGCCCTCGGCATGACCGCCGCCGAGCTTCGCCGGTTTTCCATCGCTGACCTGCTGCCGCCCGACGGCGGATGCGCGTTTGATGACTACATGCACGTACTGCTGCGCGAAGGCATCGCCGCGGGCATGATGAAAGTGCAAACGCGGACAGCCGGCCGCCGCATTTGGGAGTACCGCAACACCGTTGAGAGAAACGAAGGCACGGCCCCTGTGGTTCGCGGCGTGGCGCGCGACGTCACCGAGCGCGAAGCGGAGTTCCTGGATGTCCGCCGCAGCGAGGACTACTTCCGCTCCATCATTGAGAATGCGTCCGACATCATCGCCATCATCGGACGCGACGGGCATATCCGCTACGGCAGTCCCTCGGTGGAGCGCGTCCTCGGCTATCCGCGCAAAGTTCTCGCCGGCATTGCCGGGATCGATCTCATTCATCCCGACGACGCGGCCGTCGCGTCGGCGTTCCTTAGCCTCCAGCTTGCCGATCCCGCCGCGGTCCAGACCGTGGAACTGCGCGCCCGTCATCAGGACGGCACATGGCGATCCTTCGAAGTCGTGGCTACGAACCTCGTGAAACGTGGCCGTACCGCGGCGGTTATCATCAATGCGCGCGACATCACGGAGCGGAAGCTGCTCGAGATGCAACTGGAGCAGGCCAATCGCCTCGGCGGACTTGGCCGCCTCGCCGCCACGGTCGCGCACGAATTCAACAACGTGCTGATGGGCATGCAGCCGTTCGCGGAGCTGATGCAGCGTTCGGACGTGACGCCGCAGATCATCTCGAAAGGCGCGTGGCACATTGCGAATTCGATTCAGCGCGGACGCCGCATCGTCCTCGACATCCTCCGCTTTTCGCAGCCTCATCTTCCCGTCACGACTGCCGTCGACCTCGGCGCGTGGTGGGAGGGCTTTGCGCCCGAGGCCGAGGCGGTGCTCGGAAACATGATCGCCGTCAGCTCGACGATTCCGGAGCGCGGCCTGTGCGTCGTCGCCGACCGGAGTCAGCTCGATCAGGTCGTCGCCAACCTCGTCGCCAACGCGCGGGATGCGATGCCGGCCGGCGGAACGTTGACCGTGTCCGCAAATGAGTTGGGAGCGAGAGCGAGGTTTTCGTTTGGTGTCGTACCGCATTCCGAGAACTTCGTGCAGATCGTTGTCCGCGACACCGGCTCGGGCATGCCGCGCGAGGTGATGGATCGCATTTTCGAGCCGCTTTTCACGACGCGACCAAGCGGCGGCACCGGCCTCGGACTGGCCGTCGCGCACCAGGTGATGATGCAGCACGGCGGCTACATCTTCGTCGAGAGCACCGAAGGGATCGGCAGTGCGTTCCACCTCTTCCTCCCGAAAGCGTCGCCGGTGGAAATCGCGAAGGACTCCTCGACGCCTTCGCGCAAACCTTCCGCGAAGAAGCTGCTTATCATCGACGACGAGCACGCGATCGCCGACGGCATCGCGGCGTTGCTCGCGCACGACGGCATCCGAGTCGACTCGATCGCCACCGGCGTCGAAGCGGTGCGCGCCATCAACCGCTTTCGTCCGGACGTCGTGCTGCTCGATTACGGCCTTCCCGATCTCGACGGCAGCGAGGTGTACGCGCTGATCCGTGCGCTCGACGCGAACCTGCCCATCATCTTTTCGACCGGCCACGGCGATCGCCGCATTCTCCACGACGGCCTCCACGATCCTCACACGCGCTTCCTCCAGAAACCGTTCGAGGTGAGCGACCTCCTGGAGATGATGGTCGAGCTGGAAACGGAAGTGACGCAATGAGTGGCGATCGTTCGAAGCGCGCGCTGGTCATTGACGACGACGACCACATTCGCGAATTGCTGCAGGCGTTGCTCGAAACCGCCGGTTTCGAAGTCGCCCTGATGCGCGACGGAATCGATGCCGTCAATCTGAAGGCTGACGATTACGCCGTCGTGCTGCTGGATATGAAGATGCCGATCTTCGACGGCGAACGCCTTACTGATTACTGGAAGCTCACCAATCCCGCCGTTCTGCGCCGCGTCATTCTGCTCACCGGCTATTCGCGGCTGTCGTCCGACCGCGACTTCGGCACGTTCGCGGTGATCGCGAAGCCGTTCGATTACCGTCAGCTCCTGACCGCCGTCGATGCGTGCTTCCGTCAGCACGAAACCACGTGTGCGGATTCCGGTCACTTTCCGGATTCTGAGAGCTGCACACAATGTTCTGTTTGACCTAAGCCACTGCGCATCAACACGTTACGCAAACACCGCCACCGGCATCACCGATGCTCTGATCAGCCCCGGAGACGAGAACGATGGCCGGACGAGTGCTGATAGTCGACGATGAGGAAGCGATCGTGGAAGGGCTTCTTAGCCTGCTCCACTTCGAAGCGATCGAAAGCAACGGCGCATTCGACCGCGTCGGCGCCGAGTTGCTGATGGCCGACACGTTCTACTCCGTGATCGTGGCCGACCTGCGGCTGCACACGGAAGCCGAAGGGCTGGAACTGCTCGACGCGATCCGCCGCGTCAGCCCGCGCTCGCGCGTGCTGACGCTCACCGGCTTCGCCACGTTCGAGCTGGAAGCGGAAGTGCTCCGCCGCGGCTCGTCGAAAGTGATGCGCAAACCGGCGCAGGCCGAGGCGATCCTCGGCGCGATCGCCGACCTGCTGGCCGAGGTCGAGAAACTGGCCGCGGCGCAGGAGCCGCTCGATCTCGAGCAACTCCACGTCGGCATGCGCAAACTGCTGCACTCGATCCCACGCAAACGCTACGGCCTCACCGCCGACGAAGCGGAGGAAGTCGTCCAACAGGCCTGGCTGCTCTTCCTCGAAAAACGCGATCTCATTCGCGTCGCCCGGCCGTGGCTGATCGGAACCGTCGCCAATCTCTGCAAACGCCAGATCGGAACGTCGATGCGGCGCCGGGAAACATTCGTCAGCGACGACGTGCTCGCCGAACTGCCGGATACGAACGTCGCGTCATCCGACGACGACATCGCGCTTCGCCAGGCGCTCGGTTCGTTGAACGAGGAGTCGCGAACGCTCTGCATCCTGATCGCGATCAAAGGCTACGCCTACGACGAAGTCAGCGCGATGACCGGACTCCCGCTAGGCTCGATCGGCCCGATGTACCTCCGCGCAAAATCGAAAATGCGGATGCAGATGGCGGCGTAGGGGCGGGCGTTAACTCAAAGGGACGGTTCACGCGGAGACGCGGAGATTTGCTTTTCTCCGCTCCTCCGCGTCTCCGCGTGAACCCGTCTCCCTGGGCAAGTTAAGCTTCGCCGGATGACGCGAACGCGAGCCCTCGTCCTCACCGGCCTGGCCGAGTTGCTGGGTATGTCGCTCTGGTTCACCGCGTCCGCGGTCGCGCCGAAGATCGCATCCGAGTGGCACCTGACGCCCGCGACGACGTCCTGGCTGACGCTCGCAGTGCAACTCGGATTCGTCGCCGGAACGCTGATCAGCGCGATCGCGAACCTGCCGGATGTTCTCAACGTGCGGCGCTTGTTCGCCGTGTCGGCGGTGCTCGGCGCGACTACGAACGCACTCTTCGCGATCGTCGCGCACGATGCGTCGACCGCCATCGCGCTGCGATTTCTCACCGGCGTTTTCCTGGCCGGCGTCTATCCGCCGGGGATGAAGATCATCGCCACCTGGTTCCGCGAAGGACGCGGTTTCGCGCTCGGCGTCCTCGTCGGCGCGCTCACGCTCGGCAAGGCGTCGCCGTATCTCGTGAACGCGATCGGATCGCAGAACTGGCGGATCAACGTTGGCGTGGCCTCGGTGCTCGCGGTTGTCGGCGGCGTGATCGTCTTCGCGTTCGTCGGCGACGGACCGTTCGCGTTGCCGAATCAGCCGTTCGATCTCGCGCAAGTGACGGACATCGTTCGCAATCGAGCCGTGCGGCTGGCGAACTTCGGTTACTTCGGGCACATGTGGGAGCTGTACGCGATGTGGACGTGGATCCCGGTGATGCTGCGCGCCAGCATGGCGCCGCGGCTTGCCGAGGTCGGATCGTTCGTCGTGATCGGGAGCGGAGCGGTGGGATGCGTGATCGCCGGCCGCTATGCCGACCGCATCGGACGGACCGTCGTCGCGTCCGCGGCGATGATCGCCAGCGGCGCCTGCTCGATTGCCATCGGTTTCCTCTTCGGCGGTCCGGCGATTCCGCTGCTCATCGTCGCCGCGATCTGGGGCGCGACCGTCGTCGCCGATTCCGCGCAATTCTCCGCTTGCGTAACCGAGCTTTCCGATCCGCGCTACATCGGCACCGCGCTCACGCTGCAAACCTGCATCGGATTTTTGATCACGACCGCGTCGATCAGCCTCATGCCGATGATCGAGCACGCCGTCACCTGGCGCTGGGCCTTCGCCATCCTCGCGCCCGGCCCCATCCTCGGCACGATCGCCATGCTCCGCCTCCGCCGGCTACCGGAGGCGGCGAAAATCGCCCAAGGCCGCCGTTGACTCTCTCCGCCCTCCGCGTTCCCCGCGTGAAATCGTCTATCATCTCGACCCTCATGAAAATCTCATTTCTAAAAGCGCCGATCGGCGGAATCATCGGATTGGAAATGATCACGTTCGTCGAGCCGCTCGGCATGGAATGCGTCGCCGGCGGTCTCGAGCTCGAAGGGCACACCTGCCAGATCGTCGATATGCGCATCGACGGCATCAAGCACGGCCTCGCCAAGATGCGGGCATTCGGACCGGACATCGTCGGTCTGCAGTGCAACTTCACGACGGAGCGGTTTCGCGCATTGCGCCTCGCGAAGCAGGTCAAGGACGAGATGCCCGACGTCCTCGTCGTCATCGGCGGACACGATGCCTCGCGCGATCCGAAGTGGTTCCTGAAGCCGAACATCGACATCGTCGTTGTCGGCGACGGCGAAGAAGTGATGACGCCGCTCGTCGCGGCTTGGGGGGAGAAGGGCGATCTGCGCAGCGTTCCGGGACTCCTCATCAACAATCCGAGTGGGCCGATCGACACCGGCCACGCGCCCGCCCGCGGCAACATCGACAACCTGCCGATGCCGGCGCGGCATCTCATCAAGGAGTACGCCTCCGAGTACTACATCAACTTCCGCCGCCCTCTGGCGCTTCTCGAAACGGCGCGCGGCTGTCCGTTCAAGTGCAACTTCTGCTCGGTCTGGAAGTTTCACGAGAGCACGTTCCGCGAGAAGTCGCCCGACCGCGTCGTGAAAGAGCTGGAGCAGATCGACGCGCCGAACGTCTTCATCACCGACGACATTTTCTGGATGAACGTGAAGCGCGGCCGCGAGCTCGGCAAAGCCATCGCGGCCTCTGGCATCAAGAAGCACTACACGATCCAGACGCGCAGCGACATCATCTGCAAGTTTCCCGACCTGATCGAGCAATGGAAGGAGTGCGGCCGCATGACCGTGTTCCTCGGCCTCGAGAAGATCGACGACGCGGGCCTGAAGTCGGTCAACAAGAAAAACACCGCCGACAACAACAACCGCGCCATCAAGATCCTGCAGGACCTCGACATCGGCTACACGCCGAACTTCATCGTCGATCCGTCATGGGAACGCCCGGACTTTGAAAAACTGAAGCAGTGGGTCGACGCCACCGGCGCCTACAACTCCGGATTCTCCGTCCTCACGCCGCTTCCCGGCACCGATCTCTGGGACGCGACGCAGGACACGATCAATACGCGCGATTGGGAACTGTTCGACATCGCCCACACGGTCCTGCCGACGAAACTGCCGCTCGATGAGTTCTACCGCGAATACGCCGGCCTCTGGAAACACGCCAACGATGTCCGCTACCAGGTCAACGGCCGGATGAAAACCCACCTCGGCCTGCTCGCGGCTTTGGCCACCCGCAAAGTGACGTTCACCGCCATCCGCAAAGGCATGCGCATGGGCAACGTCCTCAGCGATCCCGCCACGTTCCTCCGCGCCCACGGCGAGAGCGAAGCGCGGCTGGCGGAAGCGGCAGCGATGGTTCAGTAAGAAATCACCACAGAGACACAGCGATCACAGAGGTTTTCTTTGTGTCCTTTGTGCCTCTGTGGTTCACATCCACGGTTCGTCCGCGCTCGGTCCGTAGATCGACGGCACCTTTCCATCCACCATTCGCAGGTACACCGAGAACTGGCCGCGGTGGTGGATCTGATCGTGGAGGAGGAACCAGATCCAATCCTTGCGGGAGATCTCGCCCATGGTCTTCGGTCCGCTGAACATGTGCACGTTGCCGGACAACGTCTCGTCCGATGCTCCGCTCACCATGTCGCGGAACTCCTGATTTGACTTCTCCAGCGCAGCGAGAAGCTCGTCCCAACTTTCGGGCGGCGGTGGAGGCGTTCCGGACGGTGCGCTCGTCGCGAACTCGTCGTTCCAGACTTTTACGCCGAGGTAGCGTTCGAGGATGAAAACGAAGGCCAGCTCGCGGGCCGTTTTCGCTTTCGGATGCGGACGGAAATCGAGTTTGTCAGTCGGATACGCCTTCAGAACGCGCATCGTTCGGGCGTGCTCGGCGTCGTACGTTTCGAGGAACTCCTGTTTGCCCCGCATAGTCATGGTGCCTCCTGGTCGATCAGTAGATTAGTAGATTAGTAGATCAGGAGGCGAAACGAGTGGCGTGCTTCCTGATCGACTGACCTACTAATCCACTAATCTACTTTGCCTTGATATAGT
>DASYJY010000218.1:0-2260 GCA_035995985.1 Thermoanaerobaculia bacterium
TTCGGTTTCTGCTCAATTTCACTGAATTGCAAAGAAGGCGCGCGGCCGGTGTGGCACAGACACTCTTGTCTGTGCTTTTGTAAGATTACGAACTGTTGCCCAATGCCTCCTGCAACATTCGCGACGGCGAGTCGAGAGCGACTTCGATTCCGAGGAATTGCAGCGCGAACGACAGCGTCTCGCGAATGCGGTTCTCATCAAGCGACGGCAGCGGCAACGCGCCGTCGCGTTTGCCGAGCTTCGAGCCGTCCGGATTCAGAACCAGCGGCAGATGGGCATACGCGGGAGTTGGCAGTCCGAGGGCGCGCTGTAACGCGATTTGACGCGCGGTCGACGTCAGCAGATCGGCGCCGCGTACGACCTGCGTGACGTTCTGCACCGCGTCGTCGACTACGACCGCGAGCTGATAGGCGTAAACGCCATCCGCACGTCGGACGACGAAGTCGCCGGTCTCCGCGGCGACATCTTCTTCGACGAGTCCGCGAAGCATGTCGTCGAATCCGATGACCTCGTGCGAAGTGCGAAAGCGAACGGCGCGTGCCACGCGTCCGGCCGGCAATCCATCGCGGCACGTGCCGGGATACACGGCCTCGCGTCCGAGTGGCGCCGAGGCGGCGCGCGCCAGGTCAGCGCGCGAGCAGCCGCAGTCGTAGACGAGATTTTTCGCGCGCAGTGTGGCGAGTGCGTCGTCGTACAACGCGATCCGCTGCGATTGATGCACGACGTCGCCGTCCCACGTGAGTCCATAAAGCTCAAGCGAGCGAAGGATCTCGTCCGCCGATCCAGGCACGACGCGCGGCGTATCGAGATCCTCCATCCGCACCAGCCACCGGCCGCCTTCGCGGCGCGCGAACAGCCACGATCCCACCGCGGCGACGAGACTGCCGAGGTGAAGAGGACCGGTGGGGGATGGCGCAAAGCGGCCGGTCGGAACCATCGCGCGATGTTAGCCTTTCACGATGCACGGCCACGACGGACTCCCTTCGCTTGATTTGCTCGGAAGGGATCTGCTCGTGGTTCCGGTGTGGCGGCGCGTGCTCTCATTGGCCCTTCCGTTTCTCCTCGTGGGGGCCTTCTTCGTTCTCGCTGCGCGTGGGTTGTGGATCGCCGCGCTGGCCTCTCCGGTGATTCTCAGCTTCATCACGTACGGCTCCATCTCGCACGACCTCGTCCATCGCACGCTCGCGTTGCCGCGTTGGTTGAACGATGCACTGCTCTCCGCCACGGAATTGATTGCGTTCCGCAGCGGACACGCCTATCGATTTACGCATCTGCACCACCACGCGCGCTTCCCGTCAGACGATGACGTCGAGGCGCGCTCTGCGCACATGTCGCTCATCGGTGCCTTGCTCGATGGCGTAACGCTGCAGCCGCGCCTGTGGTTGTTCGCGATGCGCGAGGCGAAACGGGAGCGGGGCTGGATCATCGGCGAAGGCATTGCCGTCCTCAGTCTCGCCCTCACGTCGATCGCGATCATTCCGATCACGCCGCTGCCCGCGATCTACGGCGCGCTGATGATTGCCGGGAGTTGGGTCTTCCCGATCGTCACCGTCTACATTCCGCACGATGCCTCGGGCACGACGGACCTGACGCAGACGAAGCTCTTTCGAGGAAAACTGCTATCGATCCTTGCGGCCGGTCATCTGTATCATCTCGAGCATCACCTCTATCCTCAAGTGCCGCACCATCATTGGCCCCAGCTCGCGCGCCGGCTCGATCCTCACTTCGCACGACTTCATATCGAGGCGGTGACGCTCCTCTTCTGACGATGGACGACGATCTCGGATTCTTCGAAACGTTCCTTGGCGACGGCCGCTCGCTGATCAAGTTGACGGCACTCGCGTTGATCGGCGCCGGAGCGTTCGCGCTCTTTCAGGCATCCACCGGCCAGTTCCTGCCGCAGGACACCGACTACCTCGGCATGACCGCCACGCAACTCTGCGCGCTTCGCGGTTGCCGCATCGTCCACTTCATGATTCACGACCGCGTCTCATTCGGCGGCGTCCTCATGGCAATCGGAATCATGTATCTCTGGCTCGCCGAGTTTCCTTTGCGTCGCCGCGAGACGTGGGCATGGTGGGCGCTGCTCATCAGCGGCAGCGCCGGTTTTCTGAGCTTCCTCGCCTATCTCGGCTACGGCTATCTCGATTCGTGGCACGGCGCGGCGACGCTTGCTCTCCTGCCTCTGTTCGTAGCGGGCCTCGTGCGCACACGCGCTCTGCGCGCCGAACACGTTTCGCGAGCCGCCATCGAAATTCAT
>DASYJY010000219.1:0-5791 GCA_035995985.1 Thermoanaerobaculia bacterium
AACGCCGAGGTTGATTTCGGGCTGACCGAATTTTGCGCGGTCGGAGGCGAGGACGAAATCGCACGCCAGCGCGAGCTCGCAGCCGCCGCCGAGCGCGGCACCGCGCACGCGCGCGATCGTGACGACGTCGAGCTTCGCGAGCATGCGGAAGCAGTCGTGGAAGTTTTCCAGCATCGTCGCGACCCGATCGCCGAGGTGATCCTGAACGCTGGCGCCAGCGGAGAAGGCTTTCTCGCCCTGCGCGTCGATGATCAGCGCGTGGCGGTCGTTTGCGACGCTGGCGATGGCGTCGCGGAGCTCTTCGAGCATGGCGATGTCGAGAATGTTCAGCGGCGGATCGGCGAGGGTGATGCGGTAGGCGTTTGCGTCGTTCGTAAAGCTTATTTTTGCCATGCGCGGTGGATGATACGACTGTCATCCTGAGCCGCCGGAGGCGCTGGAGCGCGAAGCGCGGAACGCCGGAGGACGGTCGAAGGACCCCCCGCGTGCTTGCATCGTGATCGCCGCCCGCCCTCCCGCGCTTAACGCGGAGGGGGTCCTTCGACCGTCCTCCGCCGGTCGCGCTTTGCGCTCCTCGGCTCCGGCGGCTCAGGATGACAGTCCGCTACCGCGATGCGCGGCGGCGCGCAGCCGGCGGCAGCGGCTTGGTGGACCAGATCTCGAGGGAGTAGTCGGTGAGGAAGTAGAACGTGCCGGGTTGTGTGGCTACGAATCGTCCGGCGGCGGGGGACGCGATTGACGGCGATCCGGTCAGGAACTGAGGGGAGAACTGGCGGCCGGTGAGCGTGATGCAAGTGCCGTCCGCGCGGAGGTGCTGATCGACGTACGTGACGCCGCTGGTGAAGTCCGTGACGTACGACGCTAACGGCTCTCCGGTTTTCGAAAGATCCGTTGGCGAATACGAGTAGAGCTTTTCGCCGAGGACGTAGACGGTGTTGTTGGCGAAGGCGATGGCGCGCGGCGGCTGCGCGCCTTCGGTGGCGTGGCTGACGACGACCGAGGGGTGGGCGGGATCGGTGATGTCGACGACGCGGACTTCGTTCGGCAACTCGGTCAGAACGTAGGCACGCGTGCCACTGGTGACGACGTCGCGCACGGTGCCGGTCATTGTGGCGGTCTGCGCGAACGCGGACTTTGGATCGAAGACGATCGTCTTTCCTTCGCAGCCGCTGCTCTGGCAGTTGATGGCGATCGAGGCCCACGCCGCGCCGCCGGCGGAGGCGATGGAGGGCGGGAGGTCGGAGGTCTGGTTGATCGTGGAAGTGGCGAGCGTGTTTCCGTCGCGGCCGTACGACGTGACGGTGAGGTTGTTCTGGATCGTGAAGACGTTCGTATCGCTGGCGGCGACGTCGACGATGAGCGGGGTGCGGATGCCGCCGACCGATTGCATCGTGTTCGTGAAGATGTCGACGTTGCGGCCGTCGAAGAAGTAGAGGCGCTGACTGCCGGCCACGAGTTTCTTGTAGTACGCGTTGCCATTCGTGGCGAAGAGCAGCGACGGCACGCGCGTGGTGGCGGAGAGCTGGATGCTCGTGACGCCATCCTCCGTCGCGAGGTCGGCGATGGTGCTGCCGGCAGCGATGTGAACGGCGGCGGGCGCGGCGGGAAGCGTGAACTGTTTCGTCAGCGTCTTCGTCTGCGTGTTCCAGACGATGAGCGACGTGTCGGTCGCTTCGAGCAGCGTCGTTCCGGTGATGGCCAGGCTCTGTGCGATCGCGCCACTCGACTGCGGCAGGAGCGTCGTCGCGCCGCTGGCGAAATCGACCACGCTGACGCCGGCGAAGGTCGATACTGCGGCGGTCGAGGCCGAGAGCGCAACGCCGCCGGTGGCGAGTCCGGCGACGCTCATGGTGACCGGCGTTTTCGTGAAATCGGTCGTGGCGAAGTAGGAGAGCGCGGTGACTTTGTCGTCGCCGCGCAGCTCGGCCAGGACGAACGCCGAGCCCGATCGGGCGATGAACGACGGCTTTATCGTCGTCAAAGAAATCTGCTGCGCAAGGGGCGTGACGGGCGAGAGGTCGGCAGACCAGAACGTGTTTCCGGCGACTTCGCTGAGAACAAAGTATCCGGTCGTGCCGGCGAGAACGGCCGAGGCGATCGGCGCGCGCAGGGTCAGCGAGGAGACGAGCGTCGGAACCGCCGGCGTGAGCGCCCAGAGCGATGCCTTTGCGCCGGTGGTGGTCAGGAGGAAGTTGTTGCCGCCGTCGCGGACGATGTCGATGCTGCTGTCCCACGAACGCGCCTGCGTCAGCGCTCCGCCGGACGATTGGTTGAATTCGGTGATGCCGCCCGATGCGCGCGAAGTGTAGACCATCGCTCCGAGTGAAAACACCGAGGTCGTGGCGCCGCCGGCGTAGCTGCGCAACGGGAAGGGTGTGTTGAACGACGTCGTGTCGTACGCAAGCAGGCCGAGGTCGCCGCCGGCGACGTAGAGGCGGTTCGCGGCGGTGGCCATGCGGCCGATGCGGTTCACGCTGCCGCCGCTTGGGTTGAGCTGCACGCGCCACAACTCGATCGGCGCGGCGGCCGAGGAGACGTCGAAGGCGCGCAGCTGCCGGTCCGCGCCGGCGGCGAAAATCGCGCTGCTGTTGATGGCGGTGATGGCCGCGCCGCCGAACGAATCGGTGGCCGCTTTCGCGGCGTTGCCGCCGCCGCTGTCGATGTTCGTGAAGACGTCGGTCTGCTGGCCATCCGACACGTACAGACGTCCGGCGTTCACCGCGAGTGCATTCGCACCGGGCAGCGACGTCACCGTGCCGACGCCGTTCGGAATCGACGGGACGGCGATGTTGAACGACTCGACGGTCGAATCGCCGTCCGCGGCGAAGAGGATGGCGTTGCTGAGCGCGAGCGACTGCACGTTGGCGCGGCTGGTCACGAAAACTGCCGCCGTCTTCGATGGATTGGCGGGATCGAGCAGGTCCCACTGCGTCATTCCGTTCGCGGTGGCGACGTAGAGATCGAGCGTGGTGAGCAGGAGATCGTTGATCGTCGCGCCGGCGTCGATGCCGCGCACGAGCTGGAGCGCGCGTCCGTTCTTGCGTACGACGAACAGGGTCGATCCGCTGCCGGCGTATGCGATCCCGTTCGCCGCGCGAACGGTGCGCGTGATGCCCGGCAGCGGCAGTGTGGCGATGAGCGCGGGAGGATCGACGCTGCGGTCGTACAGCGAAACGCCGTACGAAGTTGCGGTCCAGAGGTCGTTGCCGTCGAGCGCAACGTCGAGAAACGACGCGCGGAACGGCACGCTGGCAACCTGCGTCAGATTGCACTGCGGAAAGGCAACGGCAGGAATAATGAGGAGAAGGGAGACCGCAACCGCCACACGCCCGAGCATTGAGGAGAGTTTAAGCGATGTGGCACAGACACTCCTGTTTGTGCGGCTGGGAGGCTTGCGCTGAACTACCCCGAGCCGCGCGATGTCAACAGCACAGACAAGAGTGTCTGTGCCACACCATCCTTTCGAGGATGTGGCAGCCAGCTCGTGCTTCGCGCGTTGCCGGTCGATTCGCGTTCACTGCATTGGAGCCACTCAACGCCGCGAATGCGGTCAACCGGCAACGCACGAAACACAAGACGGCTGGGAAACGAAATGGTTAGCGCAGGTCGGCCACTATCCGATGCGGGTGGTTCATCGCCTCGCTGAACTTGTCCATCGACACCACCACCCGCACGACCGTCGTGTCTTCGCGATCATGGGCGAAGATCAGCAACGCGACGCGGTCGCCGCCGAGCGGGCGCGCGTAGATCAGCGTGGTCTCGTTTTGCCGGTTCGAACGCGTCTGCACCAGCGGCTGCATCGCCTCGCCCGCGTTGCGGCGGACGATGTCCGTCAGCCCTTTCATGTCGTCGAAATGGGCATTCTCGAAGGTGGCCAACTGTACATCCGAGACGCCGCCCGGATGAACGCACCAGAGCGCGAAGCGCACCAGGCCGAACATCGGGATGGTGGTTCGCTGCACGTGGTAGCGCGACTCGACGGCGCGGACGATGTCTTCGAAGTTCGCGCGTGCCGGCGTCGCGCCGAGGGCGAAGATGCTGAGCGCGATCACGAGTAGCAGGCGGCGGTTATTCATGATGTTCGTCCTTGCGATGCTTCGAATGCACTTCCCCGGAAATGTGCGGGATGCCGAACTGCCCTTCCAGGCCGGCCAGCTTCTCCAGATCGACAGGGCCGACGATGTTTACGACGGTGAACTCTTTCGGTTCTGCCGAAATGATCAAAAGTCCGGTGATGGCGTCGCCGCGCGTGTCGGCGTAGATGTCGACGTCCTCTTTCGTGCGGCTGGTGACCTTCACGATCTTCTTCCACGATGGTCCGAGCTGCTGGCGGATGCGCTCGGCCTGCGACTTGTCGTATTCGCCTTCGTGATCGAACTCGTAGCTGCGCACGTAGATGCCGGTCAGGCCGTTGATCATCTCCTTCGCGGCGCGCTCGTCGGCGTCGTTGCTGGAGAGGAACTTGCCGGCCAGGCGGAGCATCGCGCCGTCGAGCGTGACGTCGGTCGTCTCGCTCGCTTTCGCGGCGAGGTCGGGGAAATCGAGATTGAGGCGCGTTCCCTGCGCCGAGGCGGCGGTTGGGAGAGCGATGGCAGCGACGAGGGTGAGGATCAGATTTATCAAAAAGCGTTTCATGGTCAGTCCTTTCGATTCAGTCGTGTACGACGGCGCGTTGGGCGACGCGCATCTTTGCGCTGGCGATATGCAGCGCGGTCATGAGCTGGCGGCGGGCGCGCTCGCCTTCTTCGATGCGGCGGTGCTCGATGATCTGATGCGCGGTCAGACTACCGAGCGCCGCGGTAATGACGATGGCCGCGGCGATGCGGCGCAGCGTCGACGCGGATGTCCGATGCTGAGGAGCTTCGATGCGGGAAAGAACGCGATCGGCGAATCCGTCCGGTGCGGATTTCCGAGTCAGCGTTCGATGCAGTTCGTTTTCGAAATTCATAGCGTCACTCCCAGCCACTCCCGCAGCGCGCCGAGGCCGCGGCGGAGATGGCTTTTGACAGTGTTGAGCGGCATGTCCAGCACCGCTCCGATTTCGGAAGGCTCGAGCCCTTCCTGGTAACGCATGGTGATGGCGAGCCGCTGTTGCGCGGGCAGGCGCTGCAGCATCTGTCCGAGTTTTCTGGCCAGCAGCGGATCGGTGTCGTCGGCATCGCGCGCGACGTCGTTCGCTTCATCGAGCGTGACGATGCGCCAGCGTCCGCGGCGCGATTCGTCGATGCAGCGATTGGCGGTGACGCGGCGCAGCCAGAAGGTGAGATGCGCGTACGACTCAATCTCCGACAACGTCCGATACAACTGCAGAAACACCTCCTGCGCGATCTCCTCGGCACGATCGCGATCGTGTAGGAAATGCCAGGCGATGCTGAAGACCATGTCCTGGTGCTGCCGTATCAGCGCGCCGAATGCGTCGTGATCGCCGTTCGCGGCGCGATGAAGATTCGCGTCGTTTGTCGGGAAGGAAAGCGGAGCGGCGGCGGACATCTGAGGCTATATACGGAGAAATCGGGCTTGCGAATGCAGCAGCTGGCGATTTCGCATTTCCACCGCCATCCCAAAGCGGTGGCTCAGCCGCCACCGCACTCCAAAGCTTCGCGAAATGTGCCTCGGTTTCCGCGAGCATCAAAGACACTTTCGTGCGCAGCACTTTGGAGTGCGTGGCGATCGAGCCACCGCTTTGGGAGGGCGGTGGAATGGTGAGGATTCGCAGCGCGTGATGCTTGCGAAGGACGCGGCGAACGCACCACTTCGCGCACGCATCAAACAATGCGCGAAGTCACATTCC
>DASYJY010000220.1:0-22220 GCA_035995985.1 Thermoanaerobaculia bacterium
CCCCCCCCCCCCCAGCGTCACACTAACGAGCCCCACCGAGGACCCTGACCGCCTGTAAAGGTTTTCATCAGGCGCAAATTGTGTACGCAATGGAGAGCGAAATGGGGAAGCTTCGGCCGGGGCAAACCGGTTCATCTGGTAACATGCACGTCCTTATGGTAGGCAACCGAATTCGCGTGGCACGGCAGTCGCGAAACCTTTCGCTCACCGAGTTGGCCGGCCGCGCGGAGATCAGCGCAGCGACCCTCTCCCGTATCGAGCGAGACAAACAGAATCTTGATCTCGGGCTCTTCCTGACCCTGACCGGCATCCTCAAGTTGACTCCGCACGAAGTCCTCGGCGACGTCACCGATGACGAGGGCGTCGATCCGCTCGTCCGCGCGATCAGCGGCATGCAGACCGGCGAACGCGCCCAACTGTGGCGCTCGCTGGCCGCCGAGCGGAAGACGCACCGCAGCCGTAAGGCCGACGGCCGCGCCGTCGCCAACGAAGTCGAAGAGCTGCTCGCGCAGGTCGACTTCATCCGCGGCGAAATCGAGTCGGTGCAGAAGCGTTTGCGGCGCCGGTAAGCGTCCGACGCACGCAAGACCAACCGGGGAGTTCGACGGACTCCCTACCGCTTCTTCTTCAGCTGTTCGATGTCGATGAGCACCAGCACCGCGCCGTCGATTTTGTTGTCGGCGGTTTTGTAGGGGCGGATGCGCAGCAGGTAGGCGTGACCTTCGCGATCGTGGACGCGCAGCTCGCGGACCTCCAGCGTGTCGATTACGCCGGCGATCATTGCGTCGAGATCCTGGACGTCGAGCGTCAGGCTCAGATCGCGGATCGAGCGGCCGGCGTCGGATGGAATCAGGTTCAGCAGCCGTTGCGCGCTCGGATTGAAGCGGCGGATGCGCAAGGTGCTGTCCAGCATCACGATCGGCAGATCGACGGACGCCAGAAGATTGAGGAGATCGTTGTTGACGTGGCCCAGCTCGTCGTTGCGGTGCTCGAGCTCCTCGTTGAGCGTCATCAGCTCCTCGTTGCTCGACTGCAGCTCTTCCTTCGCCGTCTCCAGTTCCTCGTTCGTCGATTGCAGCTCCTCGTTGCTCGACTGGATCTCCTCGTTCGCGGAACGAAGCTCCTCGTTCATCGCCTCCTGCTCTTCGATGATCGATTGCAGGTAATCGCGGGTCGCTTCCAGCTCGCGCTTCAGGCGGATGGTCTGCTTCGTGTCGGCAGCGGGCGCGGCGGTCTTCTTTTGACGTGACTTGGAAGGCGCCTCCGGACGTTGCGGCTCGAAGAGGATGATGAAGTACCGGCCGCCGCTCGGGCCGACGAACGGAATCACATCGATCGTCACGGTCTGCGTCTGCCCGTCGCTGGCGATCGTGATCCCCTCGCGCCGCACCGAGCTGTCTTTTTTCCTGGCCGCGTGAATGGCCGTACGCAGTTCGGCGAGCAATCCTTCGCGCGCCATCTTCAGCAGATTGAAACTGGCGGCGCCGGGCGCGGGCTCGAGATACGTGCTGGTGCGGCCGCGGAACTGGAGGATCTCCATATCCTCGTCGATGACCACGCCGGCGGGAGAGAAGCGCGACAGCAGCACGCGGTCGGCTTCGCGAAAGAGATTCGGAGCCGCGAGCGCTTCGTCGTCGATCAATCGCAGACGTTCGTGGCCGTGGCCGCTGAGGGGAAGTGTGGCGCGCGTCAAGTCGAGCGGCAGCCGGCCGTGGGCGCCTTTGCGTTGATAGATCTTGTTGCGGCGGTCCATGATCGTGAAGAGATCGGCGTAGTTGCCGATGGTCTCCGAGCTGCCGAGGAGCAGATAGCCGTCGGGCTGGAGCGAATAGTGAAAGATCGACATCACGCGGCGTTGCAGAACCACGCCGAGGTAAATCAGAACGTTGCGGCAACTGATCAGATCGAGCTTTGAGAACGGCGGATCCTTCGTCAGATTCTGGCGCGCGAAGATGCAACAGTCGCGAATTGATTTTGACACCCGGTAGCCGCTGTCGACTTTCGTGAAAAAGCGCCGCAGCCGTTCCGGCGACACTTCCGCGGCGATGCTTTCCGTGTACATGCCGCTGCGGGCACGTTCAATCGACGCGTCGCTGACGTCGGTGCCGAAGACCTGCACCGGGCACTCGATTTCCAGCGCCGCCATCGCTTCGTGAAAAACGATCGCGAGCGAGTAGACCTCCTCGCCGGTGGCGCAGCCAGGCACCCAGATCCGCAACGGTTTATCGCTGCGGTTGCGCATGAGCGCCGGCAGCACTTCGTTTTGAAGGGCGCCGAACACTTCCGGATCGCGGAAGAACGACGTCACGCGGATGAGGATGTCGTTGTAGAGGTTCTCGATCTCGTCGCGTTTATCACGGAGGATTTCGATGTAGTCGCCGAGCGTCTCCACCTTGTGCAGTGCCATCCGCCGCCGAATGCGCCGCTCGATCGTCGGCGGCTTGTAGTGCGTGAAGTCGACGTCGTGCGCAGTCCGCAGCAGGGTGAAGATCGTTCCGAGATCGTGCTCGCTGAAACGGTCGGCGTCATCCTCGCGTGCGACGTACGGATGGCGCGCGATGCGGACGATCTCCGCGGCAATGTCCGCGGGCGACAAAACGAAATCGATCGCGCCCGCGGCGATGGCGCTGCGCGGCATGCCATCAAACTTCGCGCTGTCGTCCTGCGCGAAGGTGATTCCGCCCTCGGCTTTGATCGCTTTCGAGCCGAGGGTGCCATCGGACGCGGTCCCGGAAAGGATGACGCTGATTGCGCGGCTTCCGAGATCGGCAGCGAGCGATCGCAGCAGCGCATCGATCGGCATCGTGGCGCGGTCGCCGCGTGGTTCCACGCGCAATACGCCGTCGGCGAATGTCACCGCGCCGTCGGGCGGAGCGACGTAGAGAACATTCGGCTCGATCGTCGTCGTGTCGGTCGCAAGATGGACAGGCATGTTCGTAACGCGGCCGAGGATCTGCGGCAGCTCGCTGATGTGGCCTGGATCCGAATGCTGCAGATAGATGATGGCCAGCCCGGAACCGGCGGGGACGTTCCGCAGGAAGTCCATGAACGGCTCGAGTCCACCGGCCGAGGAGCCGACGCCGATGATCGGAAAATGCGAATTCTGTTGCTGCACGGCACGGGCGCGCGGCTTTCGCTTCGTTTCCATCGGTACGGCTCGTGAGGCCAGAATGGGCTCCTCTCTGAAAGTTTCGATTGTACCTGCGCGCGAATGGTATCTACGTCCGACGCCGTTGCGTCGTTGAAGATGAAGAAGGGCGATAAAGCTGTTCGTATCGGGAAAATCCTGGACCGGCTCTACCCGGAGCCGCCGATCCCGCTCGAGCACAAGGATCCGTTCACGTTACTCGTGGCGGTGGTGTTGTCGGCCCAGACGACGGACGTGCAGGTGAACAAAGTGACGCCGGCGCTCTTCGCACGCGCACCGACGCCGGAGAAATTGGCGGCGATGAGCGATGGCGACATCCTGGCCATCATCCGAAGCTGCGGCCTCGCGCCGGGGAAGGCGCGCAATATCCGGAAGCTCGCGCAGACGATCATCGACGAGCACGGCGGGCGCGTTCCGAACGACATCGAGGCACTGGAGAAATTACCCGGCGTCGGACACAAAACCGCCAGCGTGGTCGTGTCGCAGGCATTCGGCGAGCCGGCATTCGCAGTCGATACGCACATCCACCGTCTGGCGTGGCGATGGGGATTGTCCTCGGGAAAGAATGTCGAACAGACCGAACGCGATCTGAAGAAGCTCTTTCCGCGGGAGGAGTGGGCAAAGCGGCATCTGCAGATGATTTACTTCGGCCGCGAATATTGTCCGGCGCGGAATCACGATTTCGAGCAGTGCCCGATCTGTTCGTGGGCGGCGCCGAAGTCGCGGCGTGGGTAGCAATACCAGTCGCTGCGACTCGCGCAAGCACAGACAAGAGTGTCTGTGCCACACGAGTTTCGCCTCAATGTGGCACAGACACTCTTGGCTGTGCTGGTGAGGCTTGCGCCGGCTGCGGAGTAAACAAAATCTCTGTCGGTGTTCCGCCACCCAACCACCCAATGCGTTCCATCCTCTGCATCCTTTTGTTCGCGGTCTCCGCGCACGCGGCCGTCCGCGCCGATGACGCCGGACAGTTCGAAGTGCGCCGCGCGCCGGCGTGGATCGACACGGTTGCCGTCGATGAACATGCGGCAACGAGCAACGTCCGATCCGGAATCGAAGGGCTGCTCGACGATCACCAGGTTCGCGTTGCCGGCGCGAACGTCGACGAGTACTTTCGCCGCGTGCGCCAGGTCGTCACCTCGGCCGGCGTACAGAACGCGTCGGAATTGAACATCGACTTCGATCCGTCGTTTCAGCGGCTCGTGCTGCACGACGTCGTCGTCATTCGCGGCGGCAAGCGGATCGACGAGCTGGCGCGCGATGAGGTGCGCATCATCGAGAAAGAGTCGGACGCGAGCGAGAGCATCTACGACGGCCAGCTGACGGCGCTGCTGTTTCTGAAGGACGTTCGCCCCGGCGACATCCTCGACTACTCCTGGTCGCTCGAAGGCTCGAACCCGCTCCTCGGCGGACGCTACGCCGACGAATTCGATTTCAGCACCGGCGTTCCGACCCGACTGATGCGTCATCGGCTGGTCTGGCCGAAGGGGCGTCCGCTGCACGTCAGCAAGCCGGCGCAGATCTCCGGCGACGCGTGGATCTGGGAACGCCGCAACGTCGCCGCGACCGATGCCGAGGATTCGACGCCGGATTGGTACGAACCGTCGGAAGTCGTGCAGGTGACGGAGTACGGATCGTGGAGCGAAGTCGCGAAGTGGGCCGACGCGCTCTTCCAACTCGACGACGCATCGCGCGCCACGATCGCCGGAATCGCCGGCGACATCCGCAAATCGAATCACACCCGCGACGCGCAGGTCGTCGCCGCCATCCGTTTCGTGCAGGACGACATCCGCTACCTCGGCATCGAGATGGGACGCGGTTCGCACGAGCCCCGACAGCCGGCGGTGGTCATGAATCAGCGTTACGGCGACTGCAAGGACAAGGCGCTCTTCCTCGCGGCGCTCCTGCGCGAGCTCGGCGTCGAGGCGTATCCGGCGTTAGTGAATACAAAGCTGCGCCGCCATCTCGACGACTTCCTCCCCTCGCCGTTTCTCTTCGACCACGTCATTACCGAAGTGCTCGACGGCGGCAGGACGTATTGGATCGACGGCACGCTGGCCGATCAGGGCGGGACGTTGGCGACGATCGATACGCCGGGCGATGAGCGCGCGCTCATCGTCCAGCCGGAAACGACGGCGCTTGCGAACATCGTCGTGCAGAGCCACGGCAGTATTAATGTCGAAGAGATCATCAGCGGGAGTCGGGAGTCGGGGGTCGTAGAGACGGACTCCGACACCCGACACCCGAGCCCCGACTCCCATCGCTTTACGCTCGAAGTCACATCCACATACAGCGGCCGCGACGCCGACGACATGCGCGCCGAGCTGTCCGGCCAGTCGCTCGCGGACGTGGCGAAGACGCATCTCAATCGCTACGCCGCCGACCATCCGCGCATCGAAGCGCTCGGCGCGCCGTCGATCACCGACGACCGCAGCGGGAACGTCATCGTTCTTCGCGAGCGCTACGCCATTCGCGATCTTTGGACGAACGGCTCGTGGACCTACTACCCGCGCGCCATCGAGCAACATCTGACGCGTCCGGAAACACTGGTCCGCTCGATGCCGCTCGCGGTCGCCTATCCGCGCAACGTCACCGAACGGCTGAGCATCCGCGGCGGCGCGAATGCTCAGGTCGAGGACAACGATAACGTCGTCGCCAGTCCCGCGCTTCATTACGAACAGCACGTCGCGCGCGGCCACGATCTTGTCATCACGACCACGCTCCGGGCGATGAAGGACTCAGTGTCAAGCGCCGAGGTTCCCGATCATCTGGCGGCGCTGAATGAAATGCACGATGCGCTCGCCGTCACGCTCGAGCCGGCCAAGAAATCGATCGCGCCGCGGGCCGCCGAGCTCGGCGGAGGCATTGTCATCATCGGCATTGTGGCCGCGCTCGCCATAAGACGTAGACGAACATAAGTCGTCCGTGGAAATAGGTCCGTCGGCACCAATGTTGGTCCGAGCCTGGCGTGACTGGTCTGTACGCGAGCCGTTGAGTGACGATGGTCGCCTCCGCGGATCTCAGGCAGCATCACGAAACATCGGCAACAAATCAAAGGAGAGTCTCAAGAATGCGTAGCACCGGTACTGTTAAATGGTTCAACGATGCGAAGGGCTTCGGCTTTATCACCACCGAGGGCGGCGAGGACGTGTTCGTACACTTCTCGGCCATCCAGTCGAAGGGTTTCCGTTCACTGGCCGAAGGCTCGCAGGTCGAGTTCGACCTCGTGCAGGGTCCGAAGGGCCTCCAGGCGGCGAACGTCACCATCCCGCAATAAGCGTACAGACAGCAGTGCACGAAAAGGGCGGCCAATGGCCGTCCTTTTCATTTCATGGCGCTACGCGCTCGCCCGGCCGCGGCGGTTTGCCGAGGTCGTTGAAATCGCGCATATAGACGAGAAGGCCGTAATCGGGTTGATTGCGCGTAAAGCCGGCCACGAGCTGCTCGTTGTAGCGGTCGATGTAGAAGTCGAACGGATCGCTCGGATCGGTGTCGGCGACTTGCATATTCGCATCGACCATCAGCAGTTTCCCCATCCGCAACGTGCCGCCGCGATACAGCATCGTGTTCTTCTCCTCGGGATGCGGCAGGACGAGCTCCGGCAGATGGCGTCCGGCATCGAAGATTTGAATCAACTCATCGCCTTCGATGCGCACAGCGACGAGATGGAGTTCCACTTTCGGCGGCGGTAGCGCGCGGTTCGGATCGAGCAGCAGGTCGTTGCCCTCGGCCGAAATACCGCGATCCTTCGGCAGCGTCAGCATCTTCTGTAGCGTCATCCCCACTGCTTTCAGTAGTCCGAGGCCGTTGATGCCGCAGATCTCGAGCTTTGTCGGATGGATGCGCAGCAAGCCGTTCGACACCGACACATCCGCGAACATCGCGAATGGGATATCGACGACCTTGTGAATGATGCCGCTCTGCTTGAGCTGCTTGCCGGCCCTCTCCGCATGCAGATTGCGCAGCGGCGGATTGGGATATCCGAAGATGTAGCGGTTCATCAGCACGTCGAGGCTGGTGCCGTTCAATCCGATCGTGGCCGTGTCGACCTTCATCACGAACGAGAGCTTGTTGTCGAAGTTCAGCGGCGCGCCGGGCGTGTTCGATACAAGCTCGCCGCGCATCGAATGAATGTCGAGGAACGCGTCCTGATCGATGTGAAACCACACGTTCCGCATCAACGCCTGCGTCGGCGCCTTCGACGCCGCCTCGGATGGCGTCGGCATCGCGCCCGCTCCCATCGGCGAGATCACCGGCGACGCTGCAGGAGTGATCGGCGCGAGCGGACCCTTCACGCAGCAACAGGCGGGCAGGAGCAAGAGCGACAACAGCACGGTCGACATCGACGTCAGGATCGCGATCGGTTTCCACGGCAGTTGGCGAGCCATACAGCTGAGCCGTTCACGAAAAGTGCCGGATTTATCCGCAGATTATGCAGATTCAAAAACTCCCGCACTCCCCTCCCGTATCATCCACGCACATGGACTACGGCATCGAGGTCATCGGCCTCACAAAAACTTACGACTCCTTCGTCGCGGTCAAGGACTTCTCCCTCGCCGTCAAACGCGGCGAGGTCCTCGGACTGGTCGGCCCGAACGGTGCCGGCAAGACCACGACGTTGCGCGCGCTGGCGGGCATTCATCCGCCCACGGACGGCGTCATCCGCATCTGCGGCTCGGACCTTCGCAGCGACCCGGTCGACGCAAAACGCCATCTCGCCTTCATGCCCGACGAGCCGCGGCTGTTCGACTACCTCACCGTCGAAGAGCACCTGCAGTTCGTCGCGCGGCTGTACCAGGTCGTCGGCGTCCGCGAAAAAATCGATCCGCTGCTCCATGAATTCGAGCTGGCCGACAAGCGCAAAGCGCTGCCGAGCGAGTTGTCGCGCGGGATGAAGCAGAAGCTGATGATCGCCTGCGGATTCATTCACGATCCCGACGTTCTGATCTTCGACGAGCCGCTGACCGGACTCGATCCGCTCGGCATCCGGCGGATGAAAGAGTCGATCGTCCGCCGCTCGAAAGCGGGCGCCTCGGTCATCCTCAGCTCGCATCTGCTGCACCTCGTCGAAGAGTTGTGCGACAGCGTCGCGGTCATCCAGCACGGCACGCGCATCGCGTACGACACGATCGACAACCTCAAGTGGAAGATCACCAGCGGACGCAACGATCTCTCGCTTGAGGATGCGTTCCTGAAGATCACCGCCGAGGAGCCTCCGTCCGCGTGATCGGAACGTTTCTTACCGTCGCGTTCCTCACGCTGAAGAACAAGATCATGCAGCGGCTGCGGCGGCTGCGCGAGCCGCGCTATCTCATCGGCGCGATTGCCGGCGCGGCGTACTTCTGGTTCCTCTTCTTCCGCCGGTCGATGGCAGCGCACAGCAGCAATGGCAAACTGATCATGATAACGACGGCGGCCAGTCCGGTCGTTGCCGACGTCGCCAGCGTCATTCTGTTGCTGCTCATGATCACCGCGTGGGCGCTGCCGGCCGATTCCGGCGGTCTCGATTTCACCGAGACCGAGATCGCATTTCTCTTCCCCGCCCCGCTCCGCCGCCGGGACATTCTGCTCTACAAGATCGTGCGCGCGCAGCCGCAGGCGCTCTTCAGCGCACTGATCATGACGGTGCTCGGCTGGTGGCGGAACGGTTTGTTCCTCGGGGTGTGGGCGGCGATTTCCGTCCTCGGTGTCTACTTCACGCTGGTCTCCCTCGGACGCGCGCGGCTGCGGCTGATGCACATCGGTTTTCTGGCGCGCCTGGCCGGCGTGGCAGTGATCGTGGCGGGATTTGTCTTGCTCGCCAAGTCCGAGATGAGCTCGATCAACTTCCGTACTCTGAAGAACGGTCGCGAGGTCATGAACGCGCTGGCGTTGCCGTTTCAGAAGCCGTTGATCCGGGCGATTCTGTTCATTCCGCACCTGATCGCGTCCGCCGCGATTCCGCCATCGTTCGGGATGCTCGCGATCTCCGTCCCGATCGTCCTCGCGCTCGGCGTCGGATTCTTTTTCATTGCAGCCGCGCTCAACGTCTCGTTCGAAGAAGCATCAATCGCGGTATCGCAAAAAAAAGCGGCGCGGAGTCAGCGGGTGAAGGGGCAGCGCTCCGGGACGTTCGTCATGTTCCGCCGCGCGCCGGCGCCGTTCAAACTCCAGGAGACTGGGCCCGTCGAAACTGCCGTGATCTGGAAAAACATGATCGCGCTGATGCGCAACTCCATCGCCTGGGTGGTGGTCTTCGCCGCGATCATGTTTTTCATGCTCGCCATGGCGCTCTGGTTCCACCAAACGTCGGTCTACACGGCGTTCGGCTCGTCGCTCATTTTCATGTCGTGCCTCTTTCCGCTGTTTGGACCGAACGTCTTCTCGAACGATCTCCGTCTCGACATGCCGCGGCTGGAAGTGCTGAAGAGTTATCCGA
The DNA here is from genome assembly GCA_035995985.1 of Thermoanaerobaculia bacterium. GTDB lineage: Bacteria > Acidobacteriota > Thermoanaerobaculia > Gp7-AA8 > Gp7-AA8 > JADGNZ01. Next base: position 9,567 of record DASYJY010000220.1, read on the forward strand.
TTTCCGGCGAGCGTCTCATCGCCGCCGAGATCGCCGCGCCGCTGCTCGTCATCTCGATCCTGGAGATGCTCTTCGCGACCTCAGCTTCGATCATGATGGGCATGGGCGAGGCGAATAAGTTCACCAAGTATCTGGCCACGCCGCAATTCATCGTCGCAGTACTGCTGCTTACCATTCCCGTCTGCGCGGTGCAGCTCGTGATTCGCAACGCCATCCCGGTTCTCTTCCCGGCGTGGGCGATGCGCAGCAAGGACGAGCCGCGCGGGTTCGTGATGATGGGACAGCGCATCGTCACGCTGGCCGGCAACCTCTTCGTGTTGATGGTGGCGCTCATTCCGGCCGCGGTCGTTTTCCTGCCGTCGCTCTGGCTCGCCTTCCAATTCTTCTCAGGCAATCCGGCGTTTGTCGCCGTCGCCACGATGCCGGCCGTTGCCGTGCTTCTGGCCGAAGTGTGGATCGGGATCAAAGCGCTCGGAGCACAGTTCGAGAAACTCGACATCACGAACGAGTCTGACATGTCGGCGCCGTAGTTATTTGGAAATACGACGACTGCCGCCGCGCCTTTTCCGAGAAGTGAAATCGTCCCTCTCCCTGGTCATCGCCCTGCTGTTCGTCTCGTCGATCCACGCCTCGCCGTCGAGCGACGCGACCGCGAAGAACATCATTGATTACTACTCCGCCGCCGGCGCCGACCGCACCTCGCCGCGCATGCAATCCGCGCTCGACACGCTCGCCTCGCAGGCCCGCGCCGCCACCGCGCCCGGACTGCTCCTCGCCAACGGCAGCTTCAGCGACGTCGACTACAAAGACGTCCCCGACGGCGGCTGGTCGCCGTGGGCGCACACGCAGCGCCTCTTCACCATGGCCAAGGCCTACCGCACGCCGGGCCAGCCGTTTTACGGCGACCCGCAGCTCCGCGCGCAAATCGAGTCGGCGCTCGCGTTCGTGCCGTCGTACTACGGCGTCACCACGATTCCGAACGGCAACTGGTGGTTCTGGTCGCTCGGCGTCCCGCTCGACCTCGCCCCAACTCTCGTACTGATGCGCGGCGACATCAGCGCGAAGGTGATGAGCGATTGCATCACCACGCTGGCCTTTCACATCGGCCCCAACGCATTCGCAAAAGCGCTCGTAGGCCCGACGCCGACCGGCGAGAATCTGGTCTGGTCGTCGTTCACCCACCTCTGCCTCGGCGTGCTGAAAGACGATCCAACGATGCTCGCGACAGTCCGGGACGCGATGGCCAGCGTCTGCGCGACTACGGCGGGCGACGGCATCCAGATCGACAGCTCGTTTCATCAGCACGGCGCGCAGCTCTACACCGGCGGCTACGGCGGCTCGTTCGCGAACGACGTCTCGAAGTACGCGCTCCTGACGCGCGGCACCGACTACGCGCTACCGGTGACGGCACTCAACGCATTCGCCGACTACATGGCGGACGGCGTGGCGTGGTCGATCTACGGCAACTACTTCGACGTCTCCGCAATCGGCCGCGAAGTGGCACGCCCTACGACGACCGGCTACAACGGCATCGCCGCGCTGCTGCAGTCGTCGCAGTTTTCGTCATCCCGTCAAAATGAAATCCGCGCCGCCTCGGCCAAAATGCTCCAGTCGTGGCAGTGGAGCCTCGCGCCTGAGCTGGCGGCGATCGCCGCACAATCATCATCGACTCCGGTAGCGCCGTCCGGCCATCAGCATTACTGGACGTCCGACTACACGGTCCACCGCCGCCCCGGCTGGTTCGCCTCGGTCAAGATGTTCTCGTCGCGCACGAAGTCGGGCGAGAACACGAATGGCGAGAATTCACGCGGCTCGCGCCAGTCCGACGGCCGCTTCTACCTCACGCTCGACGGCAGCGAATTCTTCGGCCGCGAAATCTGGCCCGCGTACGACTGGACGCGCCTGCCCGGCATCACCGTGGAGCAGAAAGCCGACACCGCCAACAATCTGTACGCCGTCGGCACGCGCAGCTTCGCGGGAGGCGCAACCGACGGCCGCAACGGCGTCTCCGCGATGGACGTGCAACCGGTCGGGTCGCAACTCACCGCAAAAAAATCGTGGTTCTTCTTCGACGACTCCATCGTGTTCCTCACCAACAGCATCACGCTTCCGGCGGCCAATCGCGTCGAGACGATCGTGCAGCAATGGCCGCTCGCGAATCCGTCATCACCGTTGCTGCGCGGAACGAACTGGCTGTGGTCCGAAAACGTCGGCTATTACATCTATCCGCAGAACGCGCCGCTGAACGTCACGCGCGAGCCGCACAGCGGAACCTGGCAATCGCTCGGCGCGAGCGACGACACCACACCAAAGTCCGCAACGTTCCTGACGATGTGGCTCGACCACGGCACCGCGCCGGTGAACGCCGACGCGGCGTACGCAATCGTGCCGAATACGACGTCGTCCGCGATGAGCAGTTGGATCGCGCCGTCGATCGTCGCCAACAACGCCACAGCCTCCGCCGTGCGCAACGGCTCAACCCTCGGCATCGTGTTCTGGAGCGCCGGATCGGTCGCCGGATATCAGTCGACACTCCCCTGCATCGTTTACGCGGTGTCGAACGGACAGACGATCGACATCTACGCGTCGGATCCGACGAACGGCAGCGGCACCTATCAATTCACGGTTCCGTCGCTGGTCGCCGGTGTCCGCGCGACGACGCTGACGCTGCCGCGCAACGGCGGTAAGACCGTCCACGTCACGATTGTGCCGCCGGTTGTAAGGCGCCGCGCCGCGCGGTGAGCGACACCAGCACGACGTACGTGAGCGCCGGCGTGAGATGCGCGACCAGCCGTTCCCATGACCACGTCACATGCCATGCGACATCGAACGGCGTGGCGAGATATGCGGCGAGGTAGCAGGCGAACTGCACGGCGAGTGCGATGAGGATGAATCGCTCGCGCGCGACGAGCGTTCGCGACACGATCGCGATTCCGATCGCCAGCGCGATCCAGTAGACCGGCTTGCCGAGCGAGACCGACGACAGCGCGGCGAACAACGCTCCGGGATGCCTGGCGTGTTCGGCGATGCGCGCGATGACTCCGCTCGTCGCGATATCGGTCGGCAAACGGTGTAGCGATCGCGCGATCAGCCACGGAAGCGGGATCAACACCGCGGGCCAAAGTCGGACAACCTCGCGTCTTCGTCCCGCGCACAGCAGCCCGATCGCGACGGCGGCGATGAGGGTCAGGCCTTCGTTTTTCGTCGACGCGGAGAGGCCGAGAAGGATCGCGCCCAGAGTGAGATCGCCACGGCGGATCAGCAGCAACGCCGCCGTTGCGTAAGCAATGAAGGGACCCTCGGCCAATCCGATCCACGGCGTCGCGGCGAATGGGATCAATGCAATGGCGATGAATGCGGCGGCCAGGCGGGAGCGGGTGTCATCCATCGCCCGTTCGAAGATCACCAGCAGCAACGCGGCCGCGAAGGCGACGTGCACGATGCCGAGGGGGGCATCGTTCCAGCTGTTGCGCAAGACGGCGATGAAGTCGTACGTCAGCGGAAGGAGGAGCGGATAGTCGGGATGGACGTTGCGGTCGATGCTGCGCCCGAGGAGCTGCCAATCGATCGCGCGGACTTCGAAGAATGCCTTCGCTTTGAGGCCCCAGTTAGTGAGGTAGTCATACTCGGGCGGCGGCGCGAGCGTGGCGTAGATCGCGTAGCCGATCAGTAGCGCGAGGAGGAGGAGATTTTGATTCAACTTGAATGGTCTGGGGCGAAATGTACCGGCAGCGATGATGACGATTGCGGTTACTACGATCCATCTTGACCACGGGAGGATCGCGAGCGTTGCGGCGCAGACTCCTATGCCGATCAGCAGGCCCTCCCCCACCCGGGAGGACGGTTCACGCGGAGGCGCGGAGGCGCGGAGGGCGAGAGGGAGGCCGGTGATGAGGGCGAGGGCGATGAAGCTGAGCTCCGGGATCATCGCGATCTCCGCAACAGCATTCCGTCGCGTCCGCGCCAGGCGATTACGAATCCGGACACCTGCGGTTCGCAGCGATACGCGGCGATGACGTTCGCTCTTGCGAGGTTGTCGGGGCGCGGACGATCGTGATCGTCGAGCAGCGGGACGACTTCGCGGCCGGTCAGCGGGTAGAGCGCGCGGGTGTAGAGATAGGCATAGCCCTGATCCCATTTCGGGAGCGGTGCGGCGATGGCGATCACGTCGCCGGGGTTCGTCAGTGCGCGGACCTGCAACATCAGCTCGCGCGATCCGGGCAGCTTTTGATACGGCAGCGCCACTTCGCGCGCGGCCAGTGCTGCGCGGTTGACAACGAAGATGCGGAAGTAAAACGGCTCGAACGCTCCGGCCGCGATGGCGACGGCGGCTGCGATTCCGAGCCGGCGTTTCAGACGCTGATCTCCTTGACGTCGCCGATGATTAGCCTCGGCTCCGTCATTGCCTGAACGTCATCGACGCTCACGCCGGGCGCGATTTCGATCAGCTTCAATCCATCCTCAGTCACGTCGAGCACGCAGTAATCCGTGATGATGCGGTCGACGCACTTCACGCCCGTCAGCGGCAGGTCGCACGCGTTCAGAATCTTCTTTCCGCCTTTTTTCGTGACGTGCTCCATCGTCACGATCAGCCGCTTGGCGCTGGCGACGAGATCCATTGCGCCGCCCATCCCCTTCACCATCGCGCCCGGCACCATCCAGTTGGCGATGTCGCCCTGCGCGGAAACCTGCATCGCGCCGAGAATCGACAGATCGACTTTGCCGCCGCGGATCATCCCGAACGAGTCGGCGCTCGAGAAAAACGACGCGCCCGGAAGCACAGTCACCGTCTGCTTGCCGGCGTTGATGAGATCGGGATCGACATCGGCATCCAAGGGAAATGGTCCGAGCCCGAGGATGCCGTTCTCGGACTGGAGGATGACCTCCATACCGGGCGGGATGTTGTTGGCAACGAGCGTCGGCATGCCGATGCCCAGGTTGACGTAGTAACCGTCGCGTAGTTCCTGCGCGGCGCGTTTGACGATTTGATCGCGAGTAAGCATTACTTGGTCACCGTTCTTTGCTCGATGCGTTTGACGCGCGGCGCGACCACGACTCGATGCACGAAAATGCCTGGCGTGTGGACGTTGTCAGGATCGAGCGATCCCACTTCCACCAGCTCCTCGACTTCGGCGATGCAAACCTTCCCGGCAGTCGCCGCCGTTGGATTGAAATTGCGTGCGCTCTTCCGATAGACCAGATTGCCGTAGCGATCACCTTTCCAGGCTGCGACAAATGAGAAATCGCCGACGATGCCGCGCTCCATCACGTACATCCGTCCGTCGAAGTCGCGCGTTTCCTTCCCCTCGGCCACGATCGTTCCGTAGCCGGCGGGTGTGAAGAAGGCCGGGATTCCGGCGCCGCCGGCGCGCATGCGCTCGGCCAGCGTTCCCTGCGGGACGAATTCGACTTCCAGCTCGCCGGCCAGGTACTGCCGCTCGAACTCCGCGTTCTCGCCGACGTACGACGACACCATCTTGCGGATCTGCTTCGTCTGAAGGAGAAGGCCGAGGCCCCAGTCATCGACGCCGGCATTGTTGGAGACGCAGGTCAGACCGCTTACGCCGCGCTTCACCAGCGCGTTGATCAAGTTTTCGGGGATGCCGCAGAGTCCAAATCCGCCGACGACGAGCGTGGAACCATCGGCGACATCGCGCACCGCCTCGTCCGCCGAAGCGACGACCTTATTCATCACGCCGCGAAGATATCAAAGGAAGCCCAGACAGGAGATGTCTGTGCCACACTCTCGGCCCGCATGTCATCCGAGTCATTCGGCTATCGCGTCGACGATGCGCACCCGCTCGGATTCCGCCTTCTGCGCGAAGCGGGAGCCTTCGCGTTCTTCCTGATTTTTACGATCATCCTCACCTGGCCGGTGGCCGTCCGCCTCGACACCGCCGTTTCCGATCTCGGCGATCCGCTGCTCAACACCTGGATCCTCGACTGGGATCTCTACAGCATCACCAATGCGCCGGCGCACATCTACGACGCCAATATTTTCTATCCCTCCAAGTACCCGCTCGCGTACAGCGAGAACCTCTTCGGGATCGCGCTCGTTGCACTGCCGTTCTATTTTTTCGGCTTCACGCCGCTGGCGGTTTACAACATTGTCCTGCTGCTCGGCTTCGCCTTCTGCGGCTACGGCGCGTTCGTCCTCGGCAGAGTGCTGACGCGATCGGCGGCGGGCGGACTCGTCGCCGGAATCCTCTACTCGTTCGTCAACTTCCGCGTCGATCATCTCGCGCACATCCAGTTCGTCTGGGGCGGATGGATGCCGATGATCCTCGCGGCGCTGCTGCACTACTGGCGGCGGCCGACGATGCGCAACGCCGTGCTGCTCGGCATTTGCGTGCTGATGAACGGCCTGACGAACATCCACCAGTTCCTGTTCGGCACGACGGCGATCGTCTTATCGATCGCGCTGCTGGCGATTCTCTCCACGCGTTTCAAATGGCGGACGCTCATGGGCGCCGCGCTGGCGACGATGATCGCCGTCGCCCTGATGGTGCCGGTGCTGCTGCCGTACAAACACGTCTCCGAGATGTACGGCATGGTGCGCGACCGCAGCGCGGCAATGTGGGGATCGGCGACGTGGACTGACTGGCTCTCCGCGACCGGACGCAGCCGCGCGTATGGCGAGGTCACCGATCCGAAGAACCTTCAAGGGGAAAAGGTGCTCTTCCCCGGCCTGATGATGCTGTTCCTCACCGCCAGCGCGCTTCTCATCGACCGCCGCAAACTTCCGATCGCGCTCGACGCCCGCCCCGTCCCGCGATGGCTGCTCCGCTCGCTCGACGTCTTCATTGTGGCCATGGCGTTCGGTACGTACCTCGGCGCGGCCTCCGGACCGCGATTTCACTGGCAGCTGTTCCACCACACCATCCTCAGCCTCCAAGGTTCCGCGATGCCGTGCGGGATGATGACCGTCGCCATCATCGTGCGGCTGTCGCTGCAGTTTCCGCGCGGCATGTCGGGCGAGTCGCTGCAATCGCTGCGCACCGCGGCGGCGCGCTCACGCGTTCCGATCGAGTTCTGGGTCCTGCTCCTCTGGATCGTCCTCGGCGTCCTCGGCTCGCTCGGCCTGCATGCATTCGTCCATTCGTTTCTCTACGACCGCCTGACGATGTTCCGCAGCATGCGCGTGCCGGCGCGATGGGCGACTGACGCCTACGTCGGCCTCGCAGGCGCGAGCGCGTGCGGCGCCGCGGCGTGGATCGGCGCGCGGCGGACGAAGATCGGACGCTGGAGCATCGCCGCAGTGCTCATCGTCCTCTCCATTCACGACGTCCTCCCCATCATCCGTTGGGAGCACGCGCTCAATGTCGCCGATCCCGCCTACGTCTGGATGCGCGATACGAAGTTCACCGGCGGCACGCTGGAGTTGCCCGTTTCGGAAGGCATCGCGCAATTTCTCTATCAATTCGGCGCGACCATTCATCACAAGCCGCTCATGAACGGCACCTCCGGATTCGAGCCGCCGCTGCACAGCAGGATTCAGGAGCTGGCTCGTCAAACGACCATCAGCGACACCTTCCTGCCTCTGCTGGCCAACAACGATTGCCACTTCCTGCTCGTTCACGATGACTGGCTGCGCGGCGCGAGCGCGCCGACCCATACTTGGCTGGCCAAAGAGATGGGACTCGGACGCCTCGGTTTCATCCGACGCTTCGATCATCGCGGCGGCGGCGACTACCTCTTCGCAGTCGCGCAGAATGTCCCGAACTGGCACGATCTGCGACCGCCCGATCATCGCGACGGCGCCGGCTACACCGACGATCAGGAGTTGCAGCGCGCCCTCCGCGGCGACGCCACGTACATGGGCCGCTCGTTCGGCGTCGTCGACACGCCGCACAGCGACGAAACAATCGACGGTCAGATGACCGTGAAGGGTTGGGCGCTGTCGCCGAACGGCATCTCATCGATCGACGTCCTGCTGCACAACGGCATGTACCGCTTCCACACCTCGCCGGCGAGCCGCCTCGACGTGAAGATGAAGTTCCCCTGGTACGCCCGCGTCCGCGACGCCGGCTTCACGATCACCTTCGACAAACGCCCGCGCGGCGTCCCGCAGTGGACCGATGCGCAAGTGGAGATCATCGACGGCAAAGGTGGACGCACGCGGCTGCCGGATGTGGTGATCCGGTGGCAGTAGTGACCACTGGCCACTTCCGGCTCTCCTTTTGCTACTGAAGCAAACGGAGCAATTTTGCGTCACACGAAAATAGTGGTCATCGGCGCCTCGGCGGGCGGGATCGAGGCTCTGAATGAACTCGTCCGCGGACTCCGGCCGGACTTCGGCGCTCCGATCCTGCTCGTTCTGCACATCCCCGCCGACTCGCCGAGCCTGCTCGCAAAAATTCTCGCGCGCGCCGGCACCGTGAAAACGAAGACGGCTGACGATGGAGAGCGCGCCGAGAACGGAACGCTCTATGTGGCGCCGCCGGACCGGCATCTCCTCGTCGAAGCCGATGGCACGCTGCGCACGCCGCGCGGACCACGCGAAAACCGGCACCGCCCGTCGGTCGATCCGCTCTTCCGCAGCGCCGCTCTCGGATACGGTCCCCACGCGATCGGCGTCATTCTCAGCGGCACGCTTGATGACGGTACGGCCGGCCTGCTGGCCATCCAGCGCCGCGGCGGCATCACCATCGTCCAGGATCCCCAAGATGCCGCCTATCCCGGCATGCCGATGAGTGCGATTGCGAATGTCGACGTCGATCACGTGCTGCCGATGCACGCCATCGCCGCACAGCTCGCGATCAGCCTTACGCACGAACCGCGTGGCGCAGACCAGGCCGGCGATGGGGGGACAGAGATGGAGCTCGAAAAGAAAATCGCGGAGATGGATGAGAACGCGATGCGCGGCGACGATCGTCCCGGCCAGCCGTCCGCCTTCTCGTGTCCCGATTGCGGCGGCGTGCTGTGGGAAATCGAGGACGGCGAATTCGTTCGTTTCCGCTGCCGCGTCGGCCACGCCTTCTCGCCCGAAACCATGCTTGCCGCGCAAGGCGAAGTCCTCGAAGAGGCCCTCTGGGCGGCGATGAAAACGCTGGAAGAGAGCGCGAGGCTTTCCAAACGCCTGGCGGCGGGCGAACGCGACCGCGGCCACGAATGGATGGCCCAGCGCTTCGACCAGAAGGAGATGGAAGCGCGCGACCGCGCTGATGTGATCCGCCGTTTCCTGGCGTCGGGCGACAGTACGGTACCGTTCGCTGGCAGCCGCGTTGCAGAAGTAGAATGACGCCTTACTAATGTCCGCTGACGGAGATACCCTGCTTGCTAGGGCTGCTGCAGTCATCGAAAACGCACGCGACATCCGCGGCGAAACGCAGCGTGTCGTCGACTCGGCCCGCCTCCAACGCCTTCATCGCGAGCTGGTCACCAAGATGCTGCAGATCGAGCGACTGATCGCGCGGCCGAAGAAAAAGCACCGGCTGATGTAGTGCGCGCGCACTACGCCGCTACGTCGCGGCGCCCGTACTGCTCCAGCGCGATGCGCAGGAGCTCGATCGACGTCCGCAGATCCTCTTCCTTTAATACATACGCGATGCGGATTTCGCTCTTGCCGAGGTCGGAGGCGTAGAAGCCGCTGGCGGGGGCGATCATGACTGTGGCGCCGTCGTGCTCGAACTCGGTCAGCAGCCACACCGCGAAATCCTCGGTGTCGCGGACCGGCAGCTTCGGGACGCAGTAGAACGCCCCCTCCGGTTTCGCCAGCTCGACACCGGGAATCGTGCGCAGACCTTCGTAGAGCACGTCGCGGCGACGCTGATACTCATCGACGATCGCGCGCGTGTACTCCTCGCCGAGGCCGGCGGCGCCGACGGCGATGAACTGCGCCAGACCGGGAGGAGAAAGCCGTCCCTGCGCCATACGCAGACAGGCGTCGTAGACCTCGCCGTTGCGCGTGACCAGCGCGCCAAGGCGGATGCCGCAGGCGCTGTAGCGTTTGGAAAGGCTATCGACCACGACCACGAAATCGTCCGCGTCCTTCAGCTCCAGCGCGCTGACCGCTTTGCGTCCGTCGTAGACGAATTCGCGATAGACCTCATCGGAAACGAGAAAGAGTCCGTGATCGCGGCAGAACCCGGCCAGCATTTCCAGCTCGTCGCGGGTGTAGACCGTGCCGGTCGGATTGTTCGGATTGCAGACGATGACGATGCGCGTGCGCGGCGTGAGCGCGCGCTCGAAGACCTCGCGCGGCGGCAGATGAAATCCGTCGCGTCCGCGACTCGTCACCGGCACGATGTTCAGCCCGGCCATCGTGGCGAAGGCGCGGTAGTTCGCGTAGAACGGCTCGAGGACGAGCACGTCGTCGCCTTCGTTCGCGCAGGCGATGAACGAAAAGAGGATGGCCTCGCTGCCGCCCGTCGTGGCCAGGATCTGCCGCGTTTCGATCGGAACGCCGACGCGCTTCATGTAGTACTGCCGCAACGAATCGAGGAACGCGGGCGTACCGGTGGACGGCGAGTATTCGAGAACTTTGTCTTCGATCTGTTTGAGACGATCGAGCATGCACGCCGGAGTCTCGATGTCGGGCTGACCGATGTTGAGGTGGTACACCTTCGTGCCGCGCGACTTTGCCAGCTCGGCCAGCGGCGCCAGCTTGCGGATCGGCGATGCCGGCATGGCCTGCGCGCGCCGCGACACCGCGAACGCACGCATGGTCTCTTCGTCCAACGCCGTCATTTCTTCCGGCCGGGCTCTCCGACCGGCGCTTCACCCGGGATGAAGTTCGGCTGCCCTTCCTTGCCGCGCGTCTCGCGCGAGTTGCTCATCGCGCCCTTGTCCTCGAGCGCGGAGTCGCCTTTGTCGGCGCCCTCGGTGTGCTCGCGGCCGCCGTCTTTGTAGAAGTTCGGATTCACGTTGATTTGTTTGCTCATGCTGCGTTGGACTGCGAAGGATATGCCTTTCCGCTTGGAATCCGTCCACCGCCCCGTCCGTTTCGCCAGCGCATGAAACGACTTGCCCTTTCGCTGCTCGTGCTGTGCCTCGCGTCCGCGGTATTCGCGGACGAACCGCAGAAGACGAACGAGAAACCCGCGCCGCCTCTCGGCGCGCGCGCAGACAAGCTGATCAAAGACGCGCTGCCGATCTGTTCCGAGGCGGCGACGGAATCGCGCGTGGCCTTGCAGCATCCCTTGCCGCCCAACATGATCGGCGCCGTCGTCCGCATCGCCAGCAAGCGTTCCTCATGTGAGGGGCAGTGGGTGGCCATCACGTCGACCGAGGGCGGCTTCTTTTTCGGCACGCCGTGGTTCCTGGACGGGATGGAGGGAACGCTCGAAGAAAAGCTGAAGAACTTCACGATGCAGTACATGAAAGAAACCTACAACCCCGTCATCGACAAGACTAAAACGCGCGAGGGTCTGTATCGCGCAACGCTGTATCAGACAGTCGAAGGCGGCAAGCTCCCGTTGGAAGGTGAAGTCGATCCGGCCGGCACGGTCTTTTTCATCGGCCACTTCGTTCCGATCGCCACCGAATTCCGCGCGTCGCGCCTGAAGGCGTTCGAGCACTTCCTCAGCCTGTCTCCATCCGAAGGCGCCGGAGCTCCGGTGGTGACGGTGATCGAGTTCTCCGATTTCGAATGCCCGTCGTGCATGCACGCCGCGGGATACATGAAGCCGATCCTCGAAGCGCATGGCGACAAGGTTCGCTACATCCGCTACGACACACCGCTGGTGACGATCCATCCGTGGGCGCTGGCGGCGGCGATCGCCGGCCGCGCCGTGTGGCACCAGAAGCCGGATCTTTTCTGGAAGTACAAGGAGCAGATTTACGCGAACCAGGACAAGCTCTCCGCCTTTACCCTCGACGAGTTCGCCCGCGGCTTCGCCTCGGATCACGAACTCGACATGAAGAAATACGACGCGGAAGTGCAGTCGCCCGACCTTCGCGCCGAACTCGTGAACGGCACCGGCAACGCGTTCACGAATGACGTCCGCGCGACTCCGACGTACCTCGTGAACGGAACGTTCGTCGATCCGGGCACGGACGGAAAAGCGCTCGTGGACTACGTGAACGCGGCGCTGAAGAAGTAGCGCGCTGTCATCCTGAGCCGCCGGAGCCGCGTAGCCGCAGGCGTAGCGGCGCAGGACGGTCGAAGGACCCCCTCGCTTGGAACCAGGGAGGGCGGCGGCGCTTGAACGCGGCAAGCACGAAGGGGGTCCTTCGACCGTCCTCCGGCGTTCCGCGCTTCGCGCTCCAACGCCTTCGGCGGCTCAGGATGACAGCGCTACGCCTCACACGCTGCGCCAGACGAAATCGAGAAAGTGCTTGAGTATCCGTCCCGTCAAACCCCAGATCTCGTGCCGCTCGTGCCGGTAAAAGTAGGCCGGATAGTTCTTCTTGCGGAAGGCGACGTAACGCACCTCGGGCTGACCGCCATCCAATAACGCCTCGATCGGAACTTCGAAGACTTCCTCCACTTCGGACGCCTGCAACACGTAGTCGACTCGCTCGTCGATGATGCCGACGAACGGCGCGACAAGGAAGCCGCTGTTGGTGACGAGGTCGTCGAGGCGTCCGATCAGTTCAATGTGTTCGGCACCAATCCCGACTTCTTCATGCGCCTCGCGAACCGCGGCCGCTTCGAGCGGTTCGCCGGTTTCGACGCCGCCGCCGGGAAAGGCGATCTGTCCGCTGTGCGCG
>DASYJY010000221.1:0-14778 GCA_035995985.1 Thermoanaerobaculia bacterium
ATGTTTGAGGGCAAGCCACTAAAGGACGCGACGATCACGACAACACAGCGAGTCGTGACCAGAAGCGGCTCTGACGGAAAGTTCGAGATCGAATTACCGGAAACACGACCTTCCCAGCTCCGCATATCGAAACCATCACTAGGAACAAAGGTCGTTTCTATCGCCGCTGGAACGGCTGACCTCGCGTTGCCTCAAATCGAAATGTTCCGAGCCTCGTCGCTGACGCTGCGAGTGGAGGGGACTACGGGACCAGTCGAACTATTGCTGCGTCAAGGCCCGGATGACGCACAGCAAGTAGACGTCGCGCGCCGCCAGCCCTCGCTAGCAACTCACTCGACCTCATTCAGCCACCTCGATCCCGGACTCTACACCGTCGTTGCGGCGGGCCGCGATCCGCTGGCACGTCACGGGACGCGATTGCGCCTTGAGGCAGGCGAACACCGTGCCGTAAGTATCCGGATCGAACCGCAGAGGATGGAGGGCGCCGTTCTCTGGGGAGAACGGCCTCTGCCGAACGTCGCGATCCGATTTCAAAACGAGGATTTCAGGTGGGAAAGCACGGTGAATGCCGACGCCGGCGGCCGATTCACGTCGGACGTCTGGCAGCGTGGCAACTACATGCTCTCGGTTTCGAGAGGCGCTCTTCACAACTCCTACACTACGGAGAAAGCAGTAAGCGAGGGATCAATTACCGTCGTCGTACCGACAGAGACGATGCGAGGCCGAATCGTCGACTCCGCCAGCGAACGACCGCTTCCCGACGCACATCTTTTGCTTCAAACAGAACTCTCGACTCTGAGCGCTGTCACGGATTCGCATGGATCATTTGTTTTCGACGCCATACCCGCTGTGCATGGGACCCTGAGGGTCAATGCCGAGGACTACTTGATCCCTGAACCGCTCGAAATCACGACCGAAACAGACCCGAAGCAGGAGATCGTGGTAAAGCTCGATTCAGGGCGGGGATGGTCGACCCAGGTATTTGATCATGAAGGGCGGCCCGTGCTCCATGCCGAATTGATCGCCGCCAATGGCAACCGCTTCCGCGCCGTCGCGAGGACAGACGCCAGCGGAAAGACAACCCTACCCCTTCCGCCCGATGCGGTGATCATCTATGTGCTCGCGCCGAGCGGAGGGATCGTCGTGCTTGATCGAGCCGGCGGCGAGCGAGTCGACATGCCCGCGGCTACCTCGTCGCTTCACATAGTCGCCCGCTCGACTCTCGGTACTCCGATGCCGCCAATGTCATTCATGATGTCGATTGACGGCTGGCTGATTCCGCCGAGGGTGGCGGCAAGGATGGCGCGTCTTCAGGGCACCTCACTACAAACGAATGCGAACAGTGAGCTGAACCTGACCTCGATCGCTCCTGGGCTCTACAAGTTCTGGCCATACAGAGACGCGGAGGAAGCGGAAGAGATCCTGGTCGCACCGCCCGAGCCGCCGATCGAGGTGAGCGTGAAGAGCGGACCGAATGAAGTCGTGGTTGACTTCCAATCCCTCGCCACAACTTCAGCACATCCCGATGAACGTTAATGCCGCGGCGATGGCGAAGTTGCGGCTCGTCGCCGCGCAGAGGCGGCGCTGACGAGTACTCGATCCTGACGATCGAATCGCGCGCGCTGCCAGATCGCCCGCTCTTCGAGGGAATTTCAACTTCCCTCCCGCGGTATCCCCGCGCCATGGACGAGCAAGCGCAGCCAACCATCCGCATCACCCTTGACGACGCTGTCGCGCAGGGGGAGTACATCAACTTCGCGAACATCATTCATTCGCCGAGCGAGTTCGTGATCGACCTCGGGCGCATCGTTCCGGGGCGGCAGGACGTCAAGGTCTACAGCCGCGTGATCATGACGCCGCTGCACGCAAAGCAGCTGCTCGAGGCGCTGGCCCAGAACATCTCCATCTTTGAGCAGAAGTTTGGCGAGATCCGTATCGACGGCGCGTCGGTGTTCTCCTCGAACGAACCGTCGAACTGACGTGTCGCGCATCAAGATCATCGGGGCCGGCCTGGCCGGATCCGAATGCGCATTCGGTCTGGCCCGCGGCGGACATCACGTCGATCTCTTCGAAATGCGGCCGGTGAAGCCGACCGCGGCGCATCAGACTTCGAATCTTGCCGAACTGGTTTGCTCCAACTCCTTCCGCTCCTCGGCGATTACGAATGCGGTCGGCCTGCTGAAAGCGGAGATGGCGATGCTCGACTCGCTCGTCATCCGGTGTGGCACCGAGGCGAGGGTGCCGGCGGGGGACGCATTCGCGGTCGATCGCGATCGTTTCTCGGCGTCGGTGACTTCGGCGATCAACGTCCACCCGAACATCACGTTGCATCGCGATGAAGTGACGTCACTCGATCGCGGCGATTACGACTTCCTCGTCGTCGCTACCGGACCGCTGACGTCGCAGCCGCTCTTTGATTCCATCAATGACTTCCTCGGGCGCGACGGTCTGTACTTCTACGACGCCATCGCGCCGATCCTCGCAGCCGACTCGCTGGACATGTCGAAGCTGTACTGGAAATCACGCTACGGCAAAGGGTCGGCCACCGACTATCTGAACGCGCCCATGACGCAGCAGCAGTACGAAGAATTCGTGGCCGCGCTGCTGTCCGCGGAGATCTTCGCGCCGCACGATTTCGAAAAGGCCGCACACTTTGAAGGGTGCCTGCCGGTCGAGGAGATCGCTTCGCGCGGCATCGACACGCTCCGCTTCGGTCCGATGAAGCCGGTTGGACTCGAACATCCTGTCACCGGCGACCGTCCGCACGCGGTCGTGCAGCTTCGGAAGGAAGATCTCTCCGATGATTACTTCAACATCGTCGGCTTCCAGACCAAGATGAAAGTGCCGGAGCAGAAGCGTGTCATCGGCATGATTCCCGGCTTGGAGAACGCCGTCTTCGCGCGATTCGGCTCGATGCACCGCAACACGTTCATCAACGGTCCGCGGCATTTGCTCGCGACGTTCCAGACCAAGAATGATGACCGCGTCTTCTTCGCCGGCCAGATCACCGGCGTGGAGGGGTACGTCGAGTCGTCCGCGGTCGGATTGCTCGTGGCCCGCTACATCGACGAGCTCTCGCACGGCGCGCCCGTTACCCCGTTGCCTTTCCACACAGCCCTCGGCGCGCTCGGCCGGCACGTCGCGGAGTCGTCGCCCGACCGCTATCAACCGTCGAACGTGACGTGGGCGCTGATCGAAGACGTCATCGGCCGCTGCCGCAAGATCGAGAAGCGCGAACGGCAGGTGGCGAAGGCCCTCGAATCCATTCGCGCAATCTCTGGCGCCGCGCTCGCGATACACGGTTGATCATCAGCTCTCCTTCCTCGCCACGAGCAGCAGCCGCGGATCGCCGAGGCGGAATGGATCGCCGGTGACGGTCGAGCGGAGTTGTTCGACGGCGAGTCCTTCACTCGCGAACAGTTCGCGCAGTTCCGCGACGGTGTAAATCCACGTGTGCGCGGTGGCGGACTCGCGAACCGAACCGCGCACGAATGAATAATCGACGTTCAGACGGCTGGCCGTGGCGTCGTACGTCGCGCTCGAGAAGAAGAGAATGTCGCCGACTTCCATCCATCGGCGCGTCTGCAGCGCCGGGAGAAGCGACTCAGCCGTCGCGCCGGTCTCCAGCACGAATGCGCCGCCAGGCTTCAGCGATGCGGCAAGCGTGCGCACGAACGCGCGCGTTCCCTGGAGATCGCAGTAGCCGAAGCTGTTGCCGAAGCAGAGCGCGCCGTCGAAGCGGCCGCGCCACGGAAGCTCGCGCATGTCGCCGCGATGCCAGTCGATCGATAGCGCTTCAGCCTCCGAACGCCGCCGCGCCTCGTCAAGAAACGTCGTCGAAAGATCGGCGCCAGTGACGCGATATCCGCGCCGCGCCAGCGGAATGCTGTGCCGTCCCGCGCCGCACGCGACATCGAGAATCGCGCCGCCCGGCCCGCCGAACGCCTCTTCCAGAAACGGCAAATCGGCGTCGGCATCCGGCGCGACCGCAACCCAGAAATCGACAGCGAGGCCGTGAAAAAAATCTTGGAACCAATCGTTGGTGCTCATTTCGTCTCCATCGTTCGCGGGGACACACGTCAAGCGGTCCCGGCGTCAGCAGCAGGAGAGTGGGAGACGAAATCAGATATCGGCGGTGAGTTTCAGAGGCGAATCCGCTGTGGATGATAGCGAATAAGTCGAATGGAAGGCTGGAAAGCGCTCATTCAAAGATTTCTCTTGCATCGTGAGCAGGTGTTGTAGTTAACTACATCACCTGATCCGAGCTTCTCAGAATGGACCGTGAATGGAACGACAGCCAGCCTATCTACCGTCAACTTCGCGATCGTGTCGTTGCGCTGATCCTCGACAGCGTTCTCAACGAAGGCGATCCGCTCCCCTCGGTGCGCAATGTCGCCGCCGAATACCGGCTCAATCCGATCACCGTCCTGAAGGCCTATCAGGAGTTGGTCGACGAGCAGCTGGTCGAGAAGAAGCGCGGCCGAGGGATGTACATCAATGCCGGTGCGCGCGATCTGCTGATGAATGCGGAGCGCGAGAAGTTTCTCGCGGAACACTGGCCGAGGGTTCACGCAACCATTCGCCGGCTCGGACTGACGCCGAACGAGCTGCTCGACGGCGGCAAGAAAGAGGAGCGCTGACATGGTCTGCATAGAAGCTCGCGGTCTTCGCAAAACGTTCGGCGGGACCACCGCGCTGGACGGCGTCGATCTCCACGTCGAAGAAGGCCGCATCCTCGGCATCATCGGTCCGAACGGCGCCGGCAAGAGCACGGCCCTGCACGCCATCCTCGGCCTGACCCCGTACGAGGGTGAACTGAGTGTCCTCGGACGCGATCCATGGAGCGAGCGCGATCAACTCATGCGCGACGTCTCCTTCATCGCCGACGTCGCCGTCATGCCGCGCGGCATGCGCGTATCGCAGGCGCTCGAGTACATGGACGGCGTTCATCCGCGGTTCGATCGCGAGAAGGCCGAGGGCTTTCTCGCCAAGACCGACATCAGACACACCAGCAAAGTGCGCGAATTGTCGAAGGGGATGGTCACGCAGCTCCACCTCGCGCTTGTGATGGCCATCGATGCCAGGCTCCTCGTGCTGGACGAGCCGACACTTGGACTGGACATTCTCTATCGCAAACAGTTCTACGACTCATTACTGAACGACTACTTCGACGGCAGCCGCACGATCATTGTGACGACGCATCAAATCGACGAGATTCAGGACGTCCTCACCGACGTCATGTTCATCAATCAGGGTCGCGTGGTGATGGAGTGCGGGATGGGCGATTTCGAGTCGCGCTATGTGGAAGTAATGGTGCGTCCGGAGAATCTCGCCGCCGCACGCTCATTCAAGCCGATGCACGAACGACAGGTGTTC
This sequence comes from Thermoanaerobaculia bacterium, assembly GCA_035995985.1. Taxonomy (GTDB): domain Bacteria; phylum Acidobacteriota; class Thermoanaerobaculia; order Gp7-AA8; family Gp7-AA8; genus JADGNZ01. The sequence goes on from DASYJY010000221.1 coordinate 5,377, forward strand.
GGGCGAAGCATTCTATTGTTCGACCGGGCCAACCGCGACGAGCTCTCCGCAATTGGCGATATTCGAACGCCGGGCATCGCCGATTTATTTGTGGCCGTCATGGGAAATCAGGGAGCGGTTCAATGATGATCGAATCGCAGGAAGTCGCGTCCCAGCGCATGTCGCCGACGCGGCCGATGTACTGGTCCATACGGCGCGAAATCTGGGAAAACCGCTCGATCTATGCCGCGCCCGTGGTCACCGCGTGCATCATGCTGTTCGGTTTCTTCATCAGTCTCTTCACGTTACCGCATCGGATCAACGCTGCCATGGCGGGCGGCGCCGGCAAGCTGCACGGCGTAATCGAAATGCCGTACGACATGACCGCGGGCCTGATTCTCGTGACGTCGTTCCTGGTCGGTGTGTTTTATTGCCTCGACGCCCTCTATGGCGAGCGCCGCGACCGCAGCATTCTGTTCTGGAAGTCGCTCCCTGTGTCGGACCGTACGACGGTGTTCGCAAAAGCAGCCATTCCTCTTGTGGTCCTGCCGCTGCTCTCTTACGCGCTGATCCTCGTCACGCAGCTGCTCATCCTCATCCTCAGCACGATTGCTTTGTTGGGAAGCCGCGCGCATCTGGCCGCGCTCTATGACAAATTGAAGTTTTTCCAATTATCAGCAGCGCTGCTCTACGCAATCGTCGTTATTGCACTCTGGCACGCGCCGGTCTATTGCTGGCTTCTGCTGGTATCCGGCTGGGCGAAGCGCGCGACGTTCTTGTGGGCGGTCATGCCGTTTCTAGCGATTGGCCTCTTCGTCAGAATCGCGTTTGGCACGTCGGCATTTTTTACATTCTTGGGCAACCGCCTGACCGGCTGGTTCCATAAGGCATTTCTCGTCCCGGTCAAAGGTGCGCCGCATCTGGATCCACTCGCGTCGCTGACCCCGGGCAATTTACTTACCGCGCCGGAACTGTGGTTCGGCCTCATCTTCGCCGCGATGTGCGTCGCGGCCACCGTGTGCTTGCGCCGCTACCGCGAACCAATCTGATTGAGGGTGATTCAATGACCTACACACCGATGCTCATCGTCCACATCGCAGGAGGCTTCATCGCCGTCCTCGCCGGCTGCATGGCCCTGGTCGTCCGAAAAGGTTCCCGCCTGCACCGCCGGTCGGGCGACGTCTTCGTAATCGCGATGCTCCTCATGGCCTCCGGCGGCGCGTACATCGCGCTGAGGAAGTCCCAGCCATTCAATGTCTTCGCCGGCACGTTTACGTTTTACCTCGTCGCCACCGCCGCGCTGGTCGTTTTGCGCAAACCGAAACAGAACGGCCGGCTTGAATTCGCATTGATGCTGGTCGCACTCGCGGCAGGGATCACCGCGCTCGCGTTCGCCCTCCAGACACAGGTCAAAGCGCACGTAATCGGCTACGGCATTTTCGCCACGATCGCCCTGCTCTCCGCCGCCGGCGACATCCGCATGCTCATCCGCGGCGGCGTCGCCGGCGTCCAGCGCCTCGTGCGCCACATCTGGCGAATGGGCTTCGCCCTCTTCATCGCGGCCGGCTCCCTCTTCCTCGGCACCGCCAGCGATCCTGTTCTGCGTAAGACCGGCCTCCGCGCCACGATCTTCACAAAAGAAATCCGCGCGACGCATCTTCCGCAGGTGCCGGTGATCCTCATCGTCGTCCTGACAATTTTCTGGCTCATTCGAGTTCGGTTTCCCTATGCACACCGAAAGCTCGAACACCAGCCGGTCGAACCGATCACACAGTAACGAGGAATCGTCATGAGCACCATCGTACTGACCAGAAGTGCTTCGCCGTCGATCAGCGGAGAAAAGGCGTTGAACGTGGCGGCGCGGCTGTGGTTCGCCATCGCCGTGGCCGGCCAGTGGATGTTCGCGTATTACATCGCCGCGCGTTACGGTGGCCCGGCCCTCCGAGGTGATTGGAAGGTGTGGAGCGACCGGATGTCTCATGGCCAGGGGCCCAGCACCATCGGAATTTCGCGATGGCCGTGCGTCTCTTCCTGGCGGTGATCATCACGATCGGCGGGCCCCTCCAGCTCATTCCTCAGCTACGCCGCTGAGCGCCACGATTTCATTGGTGGAACGGCCGTTTGTACCAGGATGGCCAGCGGCAGGAGGTAGTTGCCGAACGACCAGAACGTCAGGAACGGGCCAGTGAAGGCCTTGGGGTCGAATCCGGCCGGGCCGTGGTTCGTGCGACTCCATCGACCTTCCCGTCGTGTCGAGAAAGCGAAGAAGCACATTGCGGTTGCGAGTGAGGTGACGACTGTTTGTCAGGCTCGCCGTCGTGAAAATCGTTGGTGGAGGCGGGGGGAGTTGAACCCCCGTCCGAGAGCAGTGAAGCCTGGCTACTACATGCTTAGCTCTCCTTTTAGTTCTCGTCCGCGTTCTGCCCGGAGAGCGGGGAACGAATGTGGACCAGCCTCTGTGGTTTTCGACGTTCGCGCCGAGACGGTGCGCGAGCGCTTAGCTCACATTGATGACATCCGGACCCGACGGCGTGAGCAACCATCGGACGGACGCTCACGGGTTTCTAGGCCGCGAGGGCGAGTTCGCTGTTGTTCGCAGCTACTCAGTTTTGATCAGATTTACGAGGTAATCAGCTCGGCATGCAACCATGACCCCGACATGTCCCCGTCGAAGCCGGTACGCCCCCAAATTGTCAATGATCGAGCGCTTCGAAACCGCCCGGCGCATGGCAGCATTCCTGTATGACTTCCGCCGATTTTCAACGTGAGATCGATCTGATCGTCCGCCGCGCGCTCGACGAGGACCTGCCCGACATCACCAGCGAGGGCATCTTCGAGGCGAGTGACCGAGGACGGGCGAGGTTTCTGATGAAGGCGCCGGGGATTCTGGCTGGCTTGGCGTTCGCGGAGCGGACGTTTGCTGCGATCGATCACTCCGCTGCGTTCGTTGCCAAGCGGAACGATGGCGATGAGGTCGCAGCTGGCGATGTTGTCGCCGAGGTCAGCGGGAGTGTCGTTGGACTGCTGGCGGGGGAGAGGACGGCGCTCAACCTCATGCAGCGCGCGTCGGGCATCGCTACGACGACGCGGCGCTACGTCGATGCCGTGAGCGAGACGAAAGCTGGAATCTACGACACGCGCAAGACGGCGCCGGGGCTGCGCGCGGTCGACAAGTACGCGGTCCGTTGCGGCGGCGGACACAACCATCGCATCGGGCTGTACGACATGTTCCTGATCAAGAATAACCACGTCGACCGCGCGGGTTCGATCACCGCCGCAGTCGAGCGCATTCGCTCGAAGGCGATGGCGCAGAAGATCATGGTCGAGGTTCGCAATCGTACCGAGCTGGATGAAGCGCTGGCGCTTCGGCCGGACTTCATCCTCCTCGACAACATGACGACCGCTGACATGCGCGCCGCGGTCGACCACGTGGCGGGTGCAGTGCCGCTCGAGGCGTCCGGCGGCATCACCATCGACAACGTGCGCGAGATCGCGGAGACCGGCGTCGATCGCATTTCGATTGGCGCGCTGACACACTCGGTGGTCGCTTTGGACATATCCATGCGAATGAACGTTCAAAACGGTGATGGCGGCCGAGCCTAGGGCAACCAACGCCGTCGGCCGTGCCGACTGGCATTACCCTTGCGGCTGGCCTTCCCCAATGTCCGATCCACAACCCTTTCAAGTCGCTGTCGTCGATGACGATCCGGCCATTCGCCGGCTCGTGCGGCTGCTGCTCAAGCGCAGCGGGTACGAGAGCGTCGAGTTCGGGATGGGGGAGGAGGCGCGACAGCAGCTGCCGCAGATCGCTTGGGACTTGGCCATCCTCGATCGCCGTCTGCCCGACATGGATGGCGTCGATCTCTGCCACCAGCTCAAGTCCGATCCCGAGCTGCGCAACCGCTACATCATCATGCTCACCGGCGAGGACGATCAGGAGGACAAGATCCAGGGCCTCGACCTCGGCGCGGACGACTACATCACCAAGCCGTTCCAGTATCCCGAGCTGATGGCGCGCATTCGCGCCGCGAAGCGGATCGTCGACCTGCAGAAAGAGTTGCTCGAAACGAACCGCCGGCTGGAACTGCTCTCCATCACCGACGGACTTACGAAGCTCTACAACCATCGCCATCTGCAGGACGAGTTGGCGCGCGCCTTCGAGGAATCGCAGCGTTACCAGCGTCCGCTCTCGTTCGTCATCGTCGATCTCGATTTCTTCAAGAAAGTTAACGACACGTACGGACACGCCATCGGGGACGAAGTGCTCAAGTCGATTTCCTCCATCTTCCAGAAATCGATCCGAACTACCGATTTAGCGGCGCGGTATGGCGGCGAAGAGTTCGCGCTGATGCTGCCGGAGACGATGCTCGAGGATGCGCTCACGTTCGCCGAACAGATTCGTAGCAGCATCGAAGCGGCGCCGGTTGCGACGAACGCCGGCGCGATTCCGGCCACGGTCAGCATCGGCGTGGCCACCGTGCCACACGCGCGCATTCATTCCGCGAAGGAGTTGATCGTGGCGGCCGACAAGGCGCTGTACCGCGCCAAAAAAAACGGACGCAATCAGGTGCAGGCGGCGGAGCCGGCGCGCGCGGTTCGCGCGAAGGGAACGGACGCGGCGTAATCGCTACGGGGGACACGGAGAGAAGGGCCGGCTCTCTGCGTTCAACGTTGCCGTGAATGGCCCGACGACGACGCCGTTGTCGTAGGCGGCTGTGAATGTGAGAACGTCGCCGTCTACGCGTCCGCTGACGATCGCATGGGGAAAGGGCGGCGGCGGCGGTCCGATCATCGATTCCATAGCCGCGTCCGCGATGAAATGGCCTCTTGAGTCGAGAATCGGCCGATTCATGTAACCACGGATGCATCGACTCGATGTGAAGACGGCACGGTAGCCGCGACGACGATTTCAACGTCCGCACCTGCCCACCGGCCGAGCTTCATCGGCGTCGCCGTCGGTTCCGTAGGCAAACGCCCGCATGAGAGAAGAGCGGCGCAGAAAATGATTGCCGCGGAACGACGCATGGCGTGTCGCCTACCCCGCCACCGCCACCGCCACCGCCACCGCCACCGCCACCGCCACCGTCACCGTCACCGCGAACTCGCGCATCCGCTTGTCGACTTCCGCGCGGAGGTTGAACGCGTGTTGTTGGATGAGGTCGTCGATGCCGGGCCGGCTTCCTTCCTTCGACAGCGACTCCACGGCGGATTCCAGCTCGGCGGCGTCGGTTGAAATGCGCTGGAAACCGTAGCTTCCGCCCGAGCCTTTCAGCTGATGCGCGAGGTAGGTCAATCGCTGCAATGCTTCCGGCGACTGCTCGCCGTCCAGCTTCGCCTGAATCTCGCGCACCTTCTCATCCGCCTCGGCGAGAAACTCGCGCTTCAGGTCATCCAGTTCCAGATCCACAATCATCTCGGGCCTCAGCGGCATTGCATGCGTGATGCCGCGCCTGCTGCACCGTATCATTCCGTGATGCCGGTTCCAGTGCTCACTGTCCCGCGGGCGGAGTTCTCGATCGAAGAGCCGTGGGCGATTCCGAGTGCGTGCGTTTCTGAGACGTTGAAACGAGCGACGGACGGCGGCGCGCCGCGGCTGGCAACGGCCGTGACCGCGTACTGCGACGACGACTTCCTCACCGTCATCTTCGATGCCGAGGATGACGAGATCGTGGCAACGTACCTCGGTCACGACGAACCGCTGTGGCAGGAGGACGTCGTCGAAGTCTTCCTCGCTCCCGAAGGCCTTACTCCGTACTTCGAGGTCGAAGTCAATCCGCTCGGGACGACGTTCGACGCGCGCATCGACTCGCCGGACGGCGTCCGGGCCACGATGCGCACCGACCTCGGGTGGACCTGCGAAGGACTCTTCGCCGCGCTGCGCCGCGATGACGCGACGCGCGTGCAGATCGTCATCCGCATCCCATTTGCGTCGCTGCAAAAGCAGCCGAACGCCGGCGATGAATGGCGCGCCAACTTCTTCCGCGTCGATCGCAGCGCAACCCATGGCGACGACTTTTCTGCGTGGCAGCCGGCGTTGAAAACGCCGCCCGACTTTCACGTCGCGGCGGCGTTCGGCACCCTTCGGTTCGCGTGACACAAATCCAGCTAACCTCTTGTATTACAGGGAATTCATTCTACATTTTCTGATTTGTAATCAGGACCTCGGCCATTGCAGACTAGATTGAGCGCCGGCCAAGGACCTCGCTCCCCAAAATGATCGTCCGACTTTCCCGTTTCCTTCTTGCAACGCTTCTTTTCATCTCCACGGCTCACGCCGAAGAGCGGAAGATGTGCACCGCCCCGGCGAGTGAATGCGAGAAGGCCATCCGGCAGCTTTCCAGCGGCCGCCGCTACCTCGGCGCGGAAATCAAAGAGCTCGTTCCGGGCATCATCGTCAAGACCGTTCTCGACGACAGTCCCGCCGCGCGTGCCGACCTCAGAGTCGGCGACCGCCTCATGTCAGTCAACGGCTATCCGACGGTCGAAGCGGGCATCAAAGACTTCAAACAGATCCTCTACAGCGCGAAGGCGACGGGTGTCCTCTGGGTCATCGTCCTGCGCCAGGGGATCCTGAAAAAGGTCGACGTGCGGCTCGAGCCGTACTCGAAGGCGCAGATCGACAAGATGGTGGCGCAGCACCTGGCGCAGGCGCACGGCATCTCGCCCTCCAACGCAGCGGCGCCGCAACAGTGACGACGAATGCTCCGAGACTTCCTTGCGAAGTGGAAATCGAGCCCGCGTTCGGGTGACCGGCCCGACCACGTCTCCTCGATCCTCGTCCCGTTCCTGATCGTCACCCTCGCGCTCGGCGTCCTGGCCGCGCGTTCCTACATCCTTTCCGAGCGCACCGAGCGCGGCGTCGACACGCTGGCCATGCAGTACGCCGGCTACGCCGCGCAGATCAGCGCCAGCCGCATCGATGCCGCGGCCGGCAACGAGCTGTTTCATGCATCGGAGGAGTGGCAGAAGGTGGAGCGGCGCTCGCCGTCCTCCGTCCAACTGCAGAAGTGGATCCGCGACAACGGCTGGGTCATCACCGCCCTCTATGTTCCGGACGCCGATCCCGCCGACGCGATCTACGCCACCGAATTGCCGGGAAGCGTGCACACCGGCGCGCGCCTGACACGCGACCTCTACTCCTCCAGCGGCATCGTCCGTTACACATACGATCCCGCGCGGTTGCTCGCGCGCGTCTACCCCGCGCTCGCCCATCAGCCGCTCGTGCGTGCGCGAGGTTTCAAACAGGAAGCGCAGGTTGCGCTCATCGAGAATCCGACGGCCACCGGTGCCGTGAAAACTGCCAACGGCTACGCCTTCATCGCGCCGCTCGCCGCGCCGCTGTCGTCCTACGCCGTTCGCGGATTCGTCGAGACCGGCTACGCGAGCTCGGGATGGGAAAGCGCGCGGCTGATCAGCATCGTCCTCAGCGCGTTCGCTCTTCTGCTCACCGGCCTCGGCGCGTATCTGGCCATGCGCGGACTGGCCCGTGAGGCCGACACGATGAGGCTGCGCGGTGCGCTGGTGGCGAACGTGTCGCACGAGCTTCGCACGCCGCTGTCGATGATCCGCCTCGGCGCGGAAACTCTGAAACGCGGCGCGCGGCTGCCCGAAAAGCAACGCCACGAGATTGAAGACTCCATCCTGCGCGAGGTGCTGCACCTCTCCCATCTCGTCGAAAACGTGCTCGACGTTGCGCGCATGCAGAACAGCAGCGCGAAGGCGCTCGCATTCACGCCCGTCTATCCGCGCGACCTTCTCACCTCGCTCATTACCACATACGAGTCGTGGATTCGCAGCCGCGGCTTCGACGTCAAGCTGCACATCGCCGACGTCGTCGAGGAGCAGTCGTGGGATCGCGATGCCGTCTCGCGCGCCGTGCTCAACCTGATCGACAACGCCATCAAATACTCCGGCGACGAAAACAAGCTGATCGACGTCGTGCTGCGGCAGACCGACGCTTCCGTCGTTATTGAGGTCAAAGACCGAGGAATTGGAATCGATACGGGCGACCTGGCGCATATTTTCGAGCCGTACTACCGCGCGCAGTTTTCCGACACCCAGACGCGCCGCGGCGCCGGCCTCGGGCTCACGCTCGTGCAGCAGATCATCGCCTCGCATGGCGGCACCATCGAAGTCGAATCGAAACCGGGCACCGGCTCCACGTTCCGGCTGCTCTTCCCGCGGCCGCAATCCCACACCACCACATCCCTGGCGCAGCTGACCCCGCAGACGCTGTAGAAACTCTCCCTCGCGGAAAGCCGTACAAACAGCACCGGAGAATTTGCGATGACCAAGATACTGATCGTGGAAGACGAAGCAGGGTTGCGGCAGGGCCTCGAAATCAATCTGCGCATGGAGAACTACGAGACGGTCCTCGCTGCCGACGGCGAAGAAGCGATCCGCGTCTTCCACGCCGAGTCGCCCGACATCGTGCTCCTCGACCTCATGCTGCCGAAGAAGAGCGGCTTCGAAGTCCTCGATCACATCCGCAAATTCTCGAAGATCCCGGTCCTCCTCCTCACCGCGCGCGGACAGGAAACGGACAAAGTGCGCGGCTTGCGCGGCGGCGCGGACGACTACATCACCAAGCCGTTCGGACTGCAGGAGCTCTTCGCGCGCATCGACGCCGTGATGCGCCGCAGCGACGCGACGTCGCTGACGACCAAATCGATCTGCGAAGACACACTCATCAAACTCGATCCGTCGACACGCGAAGCCTCGGCGAAAGATCAGAAGCTGAAGCTCTCGCCGAAAGAGTTCGATCTGCTCATGTACCTCTTCCGCAACAAAGAGCGCGTCGTGCCGCGCGACGAGCTGCTGTCGCGCGTCTGGAACTATCGCGTCGATCTCAACCTCAACAGCCGCACCGTCGACACGCATGTCACGCGCCTTCGGCGCAAGCTGCAGAAAGCCGTCGGCACCGATGCCGCGGTCATCGTCGCCGTCGCGAAAATCGGCTACCGCTATCTGGGTGAAGCGAGCAACGCGGCCTGATTGCACAGACGAGAGTGTCTGTGTCACACAATTTGACTTTCACCACGAACCGATTTAGCGTCACCGCCCACATGAAACGCACAACCTGTTGCCGCCGCTACAACGGTCCGTTCGATCGAACGTAGGCGCGCAGCTACAGCCACTTTGTATCGAATGAGACCCGGGCGTACCGCTCGGGTCTTTTGTTTTAGGAGGAAACATGCACGGGAAGATCTACAACAACATCACGGAGCTGATCGGACGTACGCCGCTGGTCAAGCTCAATCGCATCGTTCCGGAAGGGGCCGCGGAGGTCATCGCCAAACTCGAGTCGTTCAACCCGCTGTCTTCGGTCAAGGACCGGCTGGCCATCTCAATGATGAACGAGGCGGAGAAGGCCGGTGAGATCAAGCCGGGCGACACGATCGTCGAAGCCACCAGCGGCAACAC
>DASYJY010000222.1:0-8483 GCA_035995985.1 Thermoanaerobaculia bacterium
TTCTTCCCGAAAAGCAGGTCCGCGAATTCGTCGACGCGGCGGACGCCTACGACATCGACGTCCGCTCGGATTTCCGCAGCGTTCGATTGCGGCAGGATCACGCGGCGGAATCCGAGGGCGGCGGCTTCGCGGGCGCGGAGATCGGCTTGGGACACGCTGCGTACTTCGCCGAGCAGGCCGACTTCGCCGAAGACGACGACGTCGTGCGCAATCGGGATGTTGCGTTGCGAGGAGAGGAGCGCGGCGACCACGCCGAGGTCGATGGCCGGCTCGTCGATCTGCAGGCCGCCGGCAAGGTTCGCGTAGACGTCGCTGGCCAGGAAGTTGCCGCCGTTCTTTTTCTCGAGGACGGCCAGCAGGAGCGAGACGCGGTTTGCGTCCATGCCGATAGCCATGCGCCGCGGCGACGGAAAGTGCGTCACCGAAACGAGCGCCTGCACCTCGATCAGCAGAGGACGCGTGCCCTCGACGGCGGCCACGATTGCGGATCCGGCGGCAGTGCTGCGCTGCGAAATCAGCGCGGCCGAGGGGTTCGGGACCTCCTGCAAACCGTCGTCGTGCATCTCGAAAATCGCCACCTCATTCGCCGGCCCGAACCGATTCTTGTAGGCGCGTACGACTCGGTAGTTCTGAAACTTCTCGCCTTCGAAGTAGAGGACCGTGTCGACGATGTGCTCCAGCGACTTCGGTCCGGCGATCGTCCCCTCTTTCGTGATGTGGCCGATGAGGAAGATCGGGATCGAGAGGCGCTTCGCCGCCGTCATCAGCAGGCCCGCCGAGTCGCGGACCTGTCCCACGGAACCGGGCGTCGACGCACTCGTCGATGTGTGCACCGTCTGGATTGAGTCGACGATCACCGCCACCGGCTTCATCGATTCGGTGACGGAGATGATCCGCTCCACCGACGTTTCGGCGAAGAGGCGGATGTTCTCGTTCATCGTGCCGAGGCGGCGGGCGCGGATGGCGATCTGTCGCGGCGATTCTTCGCCGGACACGTAGAGCACGACGCCGCCACTTGCGAGTTCTTCGGCAGCCTGCAGCAGCAGCGTCGACTTCCCGATGCCCGGCTCGCCGCCGACGAGAGTGACCGCGCCGGTGACGAGGCCGCCGCCGAGGACGCGGTCAAGCGCGGCGATGTTGGTAGAGATGCGATGGGCGGTGTCGCCGTCGATGGCGCCGATCGCGATCGGCATCGCGCCCGACGACGTCATCACTTCGGAAGTCTGCTCTTGCCCGAAGGAGTTCCAGGCGTTGCAGTCGGGGCAGCGGCCGAGCCATTTGGGCGATTGGCTGCCGCATTCAGTACACGAGAAAACCGCTGCCGTTCGTTTCGCCAAGTGCGGCCGATTATAACGAAGCGACGCTGCCGAACCGTTACGCGGACCGACGCCAAGAGAGGCGCCGGTCCACGGTATCTACGAAACGTAGAACGTCAGTTCAGCTTCAGCGTCCGGCGAACCGAGTCGGTAGCCACTCCGAGCGTCTGCATCGGCTCCGAATCCTTCTGCATCACCGACGTGCCGTAGCCCTCTTTAGTGATGAAGTCGAAGCGCACCTCGGGAAATGGAACGCCCGCCGGGATGCGGCCCGGCCGGTAGTACCACGACTCGCGCTGACCGATTGCTCCCTGCCGTTGTAGCGAAGGGCCACCGACGGCGTACTTGCCATTGGCGCGAAGCTGATTGACCGCGTCATCCTCGTTGCCGAGATCTTTCACGCCGACGTACGTTGGCGGTCCGAGAAATGTGAAGACTGCGCCGCGCTCGGTGAGGCGGCCAGCCAGCTTGGGGTTGGAGAAATACGTGTCGGCGAACGCCACACGCCGCTCGAACTCGTCGCGCAGCTCGTTCACGTCCGTGGTCGGAGTCGGATCGAGCTGCTTCCAGAACGCCGCGATGAACGAGGCGCGTTCGGCGTCGCTCGTAAACGTCACGTACTCCTTCTTCTGTGCGGGCGTCAGGAGATACCGGACCGGCGATTCGATCCAGTGCTCATCAGGCGCCAGCGACCAGTTGGATGGCGTCGTGAACGTCGCGAATGCCGCGCTGACGGTGGTCGATTGCGAGCCCACTTCCCTGCGGGCCTGCTCGAAAATATCGACGGTCGCCTTGGGATACGGCGGTGAGGCGATGGCCGCATTCGGAACGAAACCGAAGTAGGTCACGAAGGCCGCCTTGGCCTCCGCTTTCCGCCCGAGGGCCGCGAGGTTCGCGCCGCGGTAGAAAGTAATGACCGGCAGGAGCTTCGCGCGATCGGTCGCGAATCCGGGCTTGGAGCTGTTGGTGTCCAGAAGCTCGAAGTCGGCCAGCGAACCTTTGAAATCGCTGCTCGCGAATTTGTCTTTGGCCCGTTTGAACAGCTCGGGAAGAGTCGGATCAGCGGCAATGGCGCTGCCCGTAATCAGGAGCAACGCCGCAACGATAAGAGTGCGGGTGATTTTCATAAGCCTCAAGAAGCGGACAATTCTCCACGCAAATTCCTTTGTATTTCGCGCTTTACTTTGTCAACGGAGTAGCCGCGGCTGAAAAGGTAGTAGAGCTTGGCGAGCGCGGCCTCGGCGGTCATGTCGCGCCCGCTGACCACGCCCGCGACGGCGAGCGCCGATCCCGCCAGGTACTCGCCGAGGTCCACGGTCCCTTCCAGACATTGCGTGCAGTCGACGATGACGACGCCGCGATCGGTCGCTTCGGTCAGCACGTCGAGAAATGCGCGATCCTGATTCGGTCCGTTGCCGACGCCGTACGCTTCGAGCACGAGTCCCTGCAGCGGCTTACGTAATACGTTGCGAATCAGCTCCGGCGAAATCCCAGGAAACAACCGCAACGCGCTGACGACGGGCGAGGCCAACTCGTCGACGCGCATCTTTTGCCGCGGCCGCGGCTTTCGAACGAGGTCCCAGTTGATCTCGATGTCGATGCCGACGCTCCCCAGCGGCGGCACGTTCGGGGACGCGAACGCAGCGAATCCGTCCGCGCTCACTTTCACCGCCCGGCACCCGCGAAGCAGTTTTCCGCCGAAGTACAGACAGACCTCGGGGATGTCGTAGTTGGCAGCGATGAGCAGCGAGGTGATGAGGTTCTCGCGCCCGTCGTTGCGCACTTCGCACAACGGAATCTGCGACCCGGTGACGATGACCGGCTTCCCAAGCCCGTTCAGCATGAACGGCAGCGCGGAGGTCGTGTAGGCCATCGTGTCAGTGCCGTGCAGGACAACGAAGCCGTCGTACTTGTCATAGTGAGCGCCGATGTCGCGCGCGATCGCCACCCACTCCCGCGGCGTCATGTTCGACGAGTCGAGCAGCGGCGCGTACTCATGGACGTCGAACCGCGGCATCGACGGATGCTTCAGCTCCGGCATCGCCTCCATCTGCTCTTGAAGAAAGCCGGACGCCGGCACGTAGCCGGCGCGCGTCCGCTTCATCCCGATCGTGCCGCCGGTGTAGGCGATGTAGACGCGCTTGCGCATGGTGTTGCGCTAGCGCGCGGCCTTCACCACCACGCCATCCTTCATCACGAACGACACGCGTTCCATCACCTTGATGTCGTCGAGCGGATTGCCGGGGACGGCGATCACATCGGCCAATTTCCCGGCAGTGAGAGCGCCGCGATCGTCGACGCCGAGGAGCGATGCGGCCACCGTCGTCGCGGATCGCAGCGCGGCGGCGGGCGACATCCCCAATCCCGTCATCAGCGCGAACTCGCGTCCGTTCAGGCCGTGCGGCGACACGGCGGAATCCGTTCCGAACGCGATCTTTACGCCGATCTTCAGCGCGTTGCGGAACATCTCGCTGCGCGCGGCGATCGCGGCGCGGGCCTTGTTCGCGATCGGCGGCGGGAACGTTTCCAGGCGTCCGCCGATCCACTCGCTGGCCAGCAGCGTCGGCACGAGGTAGATGCCTTTGTCGCGCATCTGCGTCAGCGTGTCGGGCTTAAGGAACGAGCCGTGCTCGATTGAATCGACGCCGGCCATCACCGCCATCTTCGCGGCCGCGTCGCCGTGGCAATGCGCGGCGACTTTGCGGCCCCAGTGGTGCGACTCTTCCACGATCGCGTTCATCTCGTCCTGCGACAGCTCCGGCGCGTCGACGGGATCCGACAACGACAGCACGCCGCCCGAGGGCATGAATTTGATGACGTCCGCGCCGTACTTGATCTGGTAGCGGACGGCGGCGCGGCACTCCGCGGGACCGTTGCAGACGCCGTCGATCGGGCCGAGGGATGGAAAGCCTTTCGACGGCGGAATCGGATCGCTGTCGCCATGTCCGCCCGTCGCACCGATCGCGTGAATAGCCACGAGCATGCGCGGCCCGACCGCCCATCCGTTGTTGATTGCGTTGCGCAATCCGACGTCGACGTAATCACTCGCGCCGAGGTTGCGGACGGTCGTGAAGCCGGCATCGATCGTCTTGCGCGCGAAGGTCGTCGCCAGGATGGCCTGCTCCGCCGGATGGCGCATCAGCGTCTGAAAATATGCGAGGTAATAGTTCTGCTCATTCTCCTCGGTGAGATGGACATGCGAATCGATCAAGCCTGGCAGCAGCGTGGCGTCGCCGAGGTCGATGACCTGCGCGTCGGCGGGGACTTCGACGTTCGCACCGGCAGCGACGATGCGGTTGCCTTGCACAACGACGACACCATTGCGAATGACAGCGTCCGATGTGCCGTCGAAGAGCCGCGCGGCGCGGAGAACGATCGGTTTCGGCGTCGCGGCCGGCTGAGCGAGCACTTGCGATGCGGTGAAAAGAAGAACGACTGCGATCGATTTCATGGCCGCGAAACGTAGCACAGCGCCTTGATTACGAAGTGCTTCGTAACAAAGGCGTGAACGAAACGTTCGCACCCTAACTTTCGACTCGCGCCTACGTCTCAACGAGCCATGAAGACAATTCGTCGTCTGTTGTCCGTCGCAGTCGCTATCTGTCTGTCTGCCGCAATCCATGCGCAAACGCGCGAGCCGGCGGCGCGGTTTGACATCAAGCGCGCCACCGGTCCGATCACGATCGACGGCATTCTCGGCGACGCCGCGTGGAAGGACGCGCTGCGCATCGACAAGTTCTATGAGACCAACGCCACGGACAACACCGAGCCGAAGATGAAGAACGTGGCGTGGCTGACGTACGACGATCATTTCTTCTATGCGGCCTTCCATTTCGAAGATCCGAACCCGGAAAAGATCCGCGCGCCGTTCGCGGAACGCGACAACGTTTCCAGCTCGACGGATTACGGCGGCGTCATCCTCGACACGCGCAACGACGGCAAGACGGCCATCCTCTTCCTTTCGAACGCGCGCGGCATTCAATACGACTCGGTCAGCGACGACACCAGCGGCAACGAAGACAGCTCGCCCGATTTTTTCTGGGAGTCGGCCGCGAAGATCACGAAGGAGGGGTGGGACCTTGAACTGCGCATCCCGTTCTCGTCGCTGCGCTACAAGAAGGCCGACCCGCAGACTTGGGGAATCCTGCTCTACCGCAATTACCCGCGCGACCGGCGCTATCAGATGTTCGCCAGCAAGCTGCCGAAAGGCGGGAACTGCTTCATCTGTAACGAGAACAAAGTCGTCGGTCTGACCGGCCTGCCATCCGGCGGCCACATCGTCGCGGCGCCCTATCTGACGGTGAAAGAGCAGGGGAGTCCGCGCGACAACGTCCTCGGCAATCGCCTCTCCAATGCTCCCGCGAAAATCGACGGCGGTCTCGATGTGAAGTGGACGCCGAACGCCGACACCGCCATCGACGGCACGCTCAATCCCGATTTCTCGCAAGTCGAATCAGACGTTGCCGCGATCTCGACGAACCAGCGCTTCGCGATTTTCTTCTCCGAGAAGCGGCCGTTTTTCCTCGAAGGCGTCGAGCTGTTCAACACGCCGATCCAGGCGGTCTACACGCGGACGATCACATCGCCGCGATACGGTTTGCGGTCCACCGGAAAATTCGGTGACAACGATTACACCGCGATCATCGCGTCGGACCGCGGCGGCGGGCTGACCATTCTTCCCGGTCCGAACGGCTCCGATTTCGCCAATCAGGATTTCAGTTCCACCGTTGCCATCGGCCGCATCCGACACAACATGGGCTTGTCGTACGTCAGCCTCCTCGGAACGTTCCGCGAGTCCGAGGGGAGCGCGCACAATCGCGTGCTCGGGCCCGATTTTCAGTGGCGCCCGAATGACAAAGACACCGTCACCGGCCAGCTTCTCTTCAGCAACACGAAGACTCCCAATCGGCCCGACCTCGCCAACGAATGGAACGGGCAGACGCTGAACGGACACGCCGGCGACGTCTGGTGGTCGCGCTCGACGCGTCACTATGATTGGGTCGTCGAGCAGCGCGATTTCAGCGACGGTTTCCGCGCCGACAACGGCTTCGTGCCGCAGGTCGGCTATCGCGAGTCGTTCTTCGAAGGCGGCTACACGATGCGTCCGACCACCGGCTTCGCCAATCGCATCCGCCTTTTCCTCAATGGCGATTACCAATCGGCGATGAACGGCGACCGTCTCTTCGCCGACCGCTCCGCCGGTATCGGTTTCGACGGCAAGTTCGCGTCGAGCACGCGCCTGCGTTTCTCCGTCAACAGCGTCCGCAGCGGCGATAAGGTGCTGACGCGGCATCAACTCCTCTACGCGATCGTCTTTACGCCATCGCGCCTGATCCAGAACATCCAGATCAACGGCTCTGGCGGCGAGGACGTCGACTTCTCCAACACGCGCCTCGGCCGCGGCCTCGCAGCCACCGTCAGCGGAATCATCCGGCCGACCGATCACCTCGAGCTGCGCCTGAATCAAAGTCTGAGCTGGCTCAACGTGAAGCCGCTGTCGAACCAGATCGACGCCGAAAACGGCCGCCTCTTCACCGCCCAGGTGGAGCGGCTCCGCGCGACATACACGTTCAATTCAAAGATGTACGTGCGCGGCATCGTGCAGAACGTCCGCACGAATCGCAATCAGGAGCTGTTTCTGAACGCGACGAATCAACACAGCGGCAACGTGACGTCCTCATTCCTCTTCGCCTACAAAGTGAACTGGCAAACCGTCCTTTTCCTCGGCATCGGCGACGAACGCGACGTCGACGCCGCGGATAACAAACTGCAGCCGGCGAGTCGACAATTGTTCATGAAGATGTCGTACGCGTTTCAGCGGTGAGGCTCGAACACCCTACTCCGGTAGCCGGCCATCGGCACTAAGGTCCTTCGGTGACCGGAGTGTAATAGAGAACTTTTCCTGAGTCTCCTTCTTGATAAGACCTTGCCACTTTGCGAATGCGTCTTTCTCCGTCTTGGCATCGTTCACTTCAAACGGCACCTCTTCAAATGAGTGCGCTTTTATGACGGTATATTTACCGGTTTTGTCATCTGCCGACGCCCGGCGTATAAGCGGGACGTTCGTATCGATAACAATCACAGAGGCATCGGGGAACACCACGCCATCTGCATCGCCGTTGTTTAGAATTCCGACGCGGAACGTAACTTTGCCTGTGCGTGGCGTATTCTGCATTTGCTCAAGCCGATGCAAATCAGCGAGTAACAACGTCAATGCGGAGAGTCTCATTTCTAACGCTTTTAGAGGACCGCCAAAAAGCTCGGCCGCACGCGCCTTGTCCTGTCGCGCGAGTTCCGTCAGTTTTTGCAGATCACCGCCGGCTAACGCCAGCGTGTTAAGGACTAGGGGTTTGTCCGGTGTGCATGCCTGAATGAGAGCGATATTCTCATTGAGAAGCTTTTGCTGAAACGTAAAAGCGTCAACAAGCTGGGCAGCGACATTTAGCGAGTCGGATAAGCAGGTTTTTGGAACCTCCCCCGTGTTGTTTTCAAGCCACTTATCACAAGGCGATGACAACCTTGAATAGACGGTGTCGTGCAAGCTTAGGTCTGCCTTTAACGACTTCATCACGTCATCGTGCAACTTTAGCGGCTCGCGGTCGGCGTCTGCGCGGACGTATTGCACGGTAAGTCGAGGCGCAGCAAGCAACTTGCTAAGATAATAGCCAGTAACAATCGCAAAAGGGCTCAGTGCGAGCGACACGAGCGTAGTTATTAGCGCTTTGCGGCCTGTAACGAAGCCGCCTTCGGTTTGTGAGCCCGCCGTAGTGTCGGCAGTTTCGAAACTATCAGGCAGAGGGCGCTCAGGCGAGTGCGGAAGCTCGGTCATTACATCACCTCGTATGGAGAATAGACGGCATTCTACAGAGATTGCCAGAAGAAGCCAAGTCGGGCCTGATGCCTTATGGGAGCAGCTTTAGAAACGCCCGTCGGGCAAGACGCCACGCCGGATGCGGGCGAGGACGCCCGCACTACGCCGCTATGCGCTCGATTGCGGCAAAGATTGCGGCGGTGTCGCGAAAATCGTCGAACGCCTCGGCTGCGCCGCTGTGTTGGCCGATACCGATGAACGGCAGTCCGAGATTCGCGGCCGCGCGGACATCCCAAGGCGCATCGCCGAAGGAGACGATGATGTCGTCCGTGCCGCCGGCGAGTTCGATGCCTCGG
>DASYJY010000223.1:0-6416 GCA_035995985.1 Thermoanaerobaculia bacterium
GGTGCCGGTCGGCCCGTTCACCGTTCCCACGGTGGTGATCATCACGTCGATACCGCTGACGATGCCTCCGGGCGTGACCACGTTGCAGCCCGTACCGCGGCTGTTATCGACGTCGATCAACGTTTTCACGTCGAATGTGGCGGCCGAAGCGGCAAAAGGAATGGCAAGCGTGAGAACGAGCGAACAGAAGCGAATCGCCTTGCGAAACGAAATCATCGTAGATAGTCCTTGACGTGAGATCCGGGAACGTTGTCGGGGTCTGGAGTACAGCAATTGCCGCCACCAATCCAGAGGTGAGTGAAATGGACGAGCGGAATGATAGCAGTTAAGGACAGTTGTCCAAGCATTTTTATTCAGTGGACTGAACCGATCAACGATGGAAACTTCGGCGCGCGTCGTTTGCACCGCTCCGAAACTCTCGTTTCTGCGCAAGGATCTCCGAGGTACCATCGCGCTTATCCACTGAGCCGGATTGAAATGCCCGACCTTCCCCATCCGCTCCATCTCGTCGGCGGGGGCCGCGACGCGTCGAACGCGGAGACGGAGTTGCATCGGCTGCGCGCCGAGATCGAAGCACGCAATCGTCAGGAAACCGCGATCGCCGAGCTCGGACAGGCCGCGCTCACCGGCGTCGAACCTCTCATCATCCTCGGCCAGGCATGTGCGCTCGTGGAGATCACGCTCGCCGTCGATCACGCCCGCGCGCTCGAGATCCGCGACGGCCGCGTTTCCGTAGCCGCCTCGATCGGCTCGAATGCGACGTTCGTCAACTGCAATCAGGACGGCGAAGAGAACGAATCGATCGCGATGTATGCGGCGCTGGCGGGAGCGCCGGTGGTGTTCCAGGACATCGAGCACGAGACGCGGTTCAAGTCGTCGCACCTCCGCAATTTTCACGGCGTGCGCGGCGGCGCGGCCGTGGTCATCCCGACCGCGTCGGGCGTCTTCGGAGTGCTCGTCGCGTACTCCAGCGTCCAGCGCACGTTCGCGGACTACGAAGTCGCGTTCCTCAAATCCGCGGCCAGCCTGCTCGGCGAAGCAGTCGAGCGTTCGCACACGGAGCAGGCGCTGCGCAAGTCGGAGTCGCGGCTCAAACAGCTCATCGCCTCGACGTTGGACGCCGTCTTCACCATCGACCGCGGCGGCATCGTCATCGAGTGGAACCCGCAGGCCGAGGCGACATTCGGATTTCGTGCGAGTGAAGTGATCGGCCGTCCGCTCCCGCCGGACCTGCGGGAGCTTTTCGATCGCGCACATGCGAGCACGACGCGTCGCGTCGAGACGACCGGCCGCCGCGCGAACGGCGAAGAGTTCCCGATCGAGGTGACCATCGATCGCGTCGGACGCGGCGACGATCAGACGTTCACCGCCTTTCTGCGCGACATCTCCGAACGCAAACGCTCGCAGGCCGAGCTCGAAAATCGCGAGCAGCGGTTCCGCGCGCTGGTCGAGAAGAGCTGGAGCGGCGTGGCACTGCTGAACGCCGACCTCGTCTTCTCCTACAGCGGCGCATCGACCGAGCGGCTTCTCGGCTACACCGAAGACGATCTGGCCGGAACGAGCTTCCTCGCCTACCTCCACCCTCGCGAGCGCGAGGCGTTGCGCGAGCTCCTCGGCGCGCTGGCCGCGGGATCGTCGCAGGAATCGCAGGCGGAGTTGCGCTTCCGGCATCGCAGCGGCGTCTGGATCTGGCTGGAGGCATTCGCGCAGAACATGCTGCACGAGCCGAGCGTCGGCGCGATCGTGCTGAATTACCGCGACGTCACCCAGCGCAAAGCAACGGAAAAGCAACTCGAATATCAGGCGTACTACGACGCGCTGACCGGCCTTCCGAACCGGCTGCTTTTCCGCGACCGCGTGGTGAACGCGATCGCGCAGGCGCATCGCAACCGGCGCGGCGTGGCGGTGATGTACCTCGATCTCGATCACTTTAAGCTCGTCAACGACGGTCTCGGTCACTCACTCGGCGACGCGTTGTTGTCGGAAGTGGCGGCGCGTCTGCAGAGCTGCGTGCGCGCGTCCGACACGATCTCGCGCCTCGGCGGCGACGAGTTCACGATCCTGCTCATCGATACGTCCAGCAGCGAAGCGATCGCCGGCGTGGCGCGCAAGATCCTGCAGTCGTTCGCGCATCCGTTCCGCGTGGAAGGCCACGAGCTGTTCGTGAGCGCGTCCATCGGGATCAGCATCTTCCCCGGTGACGGCGAAGACGTGGAGACGCTGCTGAAATGCGCCGACAGCGCGATGTATCGCGCCAAAGAGCTCGGCCGCAATCAGGCGCAGATGTTCACCGCCAGCATGAACGAGCGCTACGGCCGTCGGCTCGCGCTCGAGCAGAGCCTGCACCACGCGCTGGAGCGCGACGAGCTGGTCGTGCACTACCAGCCGATCTTCGACCGCAACCGCAAGAAGATCGTGTCGTTGGAAGGATTGGTTCGCTGGAATCACCCCGAGCGCGGCCTCGTGCAGCCCTCGGAATTCATCGCCCTCGCGGAAGAAACCGGCTTGATCGTGCCGATCGGCGAGTGGGTGCTGCGCCGCGTCTGCCACGATTCCCGCGCCTGGCGCGCGGCCGGACTTCCGCCGATGCGCATCGGCGTGAACATCTCCGCGCCGCAATTCCAGCAACTCAGTTTCGCGCTGGTGGTTGGCAGCATCCTGCGCGAATACGGCTGCGATCCCACCCTGCTGGAGCTGGAGATCACGGAAACCGTGGCCGTGCAGAACATCGAGACGACGACGACCGCGATGCGCGATCTGAAAGAGCTCGGCATCCGCATCGCCATCGACGATTTCGGCACCGGCCAGTCGTCGCTCGTCTATCTGAAACGCTTCCCGATCGACACCGTCAAGATCGATCGCGCCTTCGTCCGCGACGTGACGACGGACGAGTCGGCCGCGGCGATCGTCTCGTACGTCATCAATCTCGCGCACACGCTGCGTCTCGCCGTCGTCGCCGAAGGAGTGGAGACGGAGGCGCAGTGGTCGTTCCTGAAACTCAACGCGTGCGATCAGATGCAGGGATTCCTCTTCAGTCAGCCGCTCCCGGCTGACGAAGCTGGGGAGTTCATGCGGACGGAGCAGGCGAAGTACGGCTCGCGCGAGACGCCGCGGCCGGCGTAGGCCGTTACCGCAGCTGATCACGATGTGCACCGGACGATTCACTGCGTGCGCGGGGCGAATCACCGTGTGCGCAGCGTGAATTACACCGTGATTGGCTCGGCGCACGCGGTGATTCGATCTGATCACGCGGTGACTCGGTCCAATCACGCGGTGATTCCGTCCGATCACGCCCTGATTCGGTCCGATCATGCGGTGATTCAGCCCGATCGCGCCGTGATTCGCTCCGATCGCGCGGTGATTGGGTCCGATCACGCCGTGATTCGCTCCGATCACGCCGTGATTCGGTCCGATCACCCGGTGATTTGCTCCGCGCGCGCGGTGATTCGCTCCGATCACGCGGTAATTGAGCCTGATCACGGGTGATTCAGGTCGATGACGGTGATTCGGCCTGCTCGTGGCGTGTTTCGAGTCGCGTACATGGCCGTCGCAGCCGTGAGTGCGGGCATCGCCACGTGCGCGGGGGTGATTCACCGTGTACACAAGCTCGATTGATGTTGGGCACAGGCCAGATTCAACGCGTGCGCCGCTGCAGGCGATTGGCACGGTCAGGCACTGCATGTTGCGAAAAGCGCAGACAAGAGTGTCCGTTCCACACCGGCTCGTCCATGAAGCAGCGATCCCTCAACTCGGTAGGCTCGATGTGGCACAGACGGGCACAGACCTCTCTGTGCTGGTGAGGCTCGCGACGGCTGACAAAATCAACCAGGCTGAAACTACGAAACCGCTATTCTTCGCGCCTATGCGCAAACTCGCCGTCGCCATTCTTCTTCTCATCGCATCCTTCGCGCACGCACAGCAGCAGCGCGATGACGCGCTGCTCGATGATCTCGATCGCGTTCGAACATTCAATGCCGTCGCCATCTCGCCCGATGGCAGGCACGTCGCGTGGTCGGTGCAGGGGATCGGCGTCACGACTGCCACGACCGCGGGCATGGACGTCCATCTCCTTCCCGGCGACGGCGACGATCACTACGTCGCCTGGTCGCCCGACTCGCAGTCGCTGGCAACGGTCGGCGACGGCGGCAAGGATCAGCGCCAGATTTTCGTGACGCATGTCGGCGGCTCGCCGGTGCGCGTCACGAATGTGCGCGGCTACCTCGCCGAGCCGCAATGGTCGCCGGACGGCAAGTCGATCGCGTTTCTCTTTATCGAAAATGCGGCTCGCGCCGCCGGACCGCTCGTGGCGATGTCGCGCGCGGTCGGTGCGATCGAGGAGCACATCGACGAACAGCGCGTGGCCGTTATCGATCTGGCCACGAAGAAGGTTCGCATCGTCACGCCGGCGGAGATGTACGTCTACCACTTCGGCTGGTCGCCGGACGGCAAACAGCTGGTTGCCGAAGCCGCGCCGGGATCGGGCGACAACAACTATTGGATTGCAAAGCTGCACGTCGTCGACGTCGCAGAGGCAACGATGCGCCCGATCTACACGCCGCAGTTGCAACTCGCGGAGCCGCGCTGGTCGCCCGACGGAAAGTCGATCGCATTCATCGAAGGATTGATGAGCGACGAAGGATCCACCGGCGGCGATCTCTTCCTCATCCCCGCCGCCGGCGGTGCCGCACGCAACATCACGCCCGATCTCAAAGCGTCGGTGACGTCGTTCGCGTGGACCGGCGCGGACCGCATCACGTTCGGCGAGGACATCGCGGGCGAGTCGGCCATCGTTCGCGTTGATACGACGAACGGTTCGATGGAAACGCTCTGGCGCGGCGAAGAGCTCGTGACCAGCCACGACGTCATCGGCGCATCGCTCGCAAACGACGGCATCACATCCGCCGTCATCCGCAGCAGCTTCAAAAGCGCGCCCGACGTCTGGGCCGGCCGCATCGGCGACTGGAAACGCGTCTCCACCACGAACGCCTCGGTCCGCGCGACGTGGGGCGAGGCGCGCTCGATCCGCTGGAAGAGCGACGCGTTCGATGTCCAGGGCTGGCTCCTCGCACCGGCGCAGATGGACGCCGCCCGCAAGTACCCGCTCATCGTCTGGATCCATGGCGGTCCCGCTTCCGCGTCGCTCGCGAAATGGCCCGACAATCGCGCCGCGCTGCTCTCCCGCCGCGGCTACTACGTCTTCTTTCCCAATCCGCGCGGCAGCTACGGTGAGGGAGAAGCGTTCACGCGCGCGAACGTGAAGGATTTCGGCTACGGCGATCTTCGCGACGTGATGAGCGGCATCGACGCCGCCGCCGCGTCCAACCCGATCGACACCGCCCGCCTCGGCATCTGGGGCTGGAGCTACGGCGGCTACATGACGATGTGGACTGTCACGCAGACCACGCGTTTCAAAGGCGCGGTGGCCGGCGCCGGAATCGCCAACTGGCAGAGCTACTACGGCGAGAACGACATCGACGCCTGGATGATCCCGTACTTCGGAGCTTCCGTTTACGACGACCCCGCCGTCTACGCCCGCAGCGCGCCGATCACATTCGTGAAGAACATCAAGACTCCGACGCTGATGCTCGTCGGTGAGCGCGACGGCGAATGTCCCGCGCCGCAATCCTTCGAGTTCTGGCACGCGCTCAAAACCCTCGGCGTCGAAACGCAACTCGTCGTCTACCCCGACGAAGGCCACCGCATCGCGAAGAAGGAACATCAGCGCGACATCGCACGGAGGCTGGTCGGGTGGTTCGACAGCCATCTGCGATAATCGAACGCGATGACGGCACCGCTCCACAAAATCCGCCACACGTACGCGGAGTACGTCGCGCTGGAGGCATCGAGCAACGTCAAGCACGAGTTTCTCGGCGGCCAGATTTACGCGTTGGCCGGCGGGACGCCGGAGCATGCCGCACTTGCCGCCGCCGTCATCGGGCTGCTCTTCCCGCAACTCCGTGGCCGTGGATGCCGCGCCTACGATGCTGACCTGCGCGTCCGCACCCGCTCCGGTCTATCCACGTATCCCGATGTGACCGTCATCTGCGGTCCGACGGAGCGCGACGAAGTGGATCCGCAGGCAGTCACAAATCCGGCGTTGATCATCGAGTATCGAGCCGCAGCACCGAGGAGTCCGACGCTGGCGACAAGTTCGAGCACTACAAGACGCTGCCGTCGCTGCGGCAGTACGTACTGGTCCCGCATCGCGAACAGTCGTTGGAAGTCTGGACCGCCGGCGGCGACGGCAGATGGCAACACGCCACCGTTCGCGACATCGCGGAGCTCTCAATCGGCGCACGTCTCGACGTTCGCGAGCTCTACGAATCCGCCAGCGAAGCGTGAAGAGGAGACGGTTCACGCGGAGCTCGCGGAGAGGCGGAGAAAAGCGTTCCCCTCCGCCTCTCCGCGAGCTCCGC
>DASYJY010000224.1:0-2783 GCA_035995985.1 Thermoanaerobaculia bacterium
GTCCGAGGTCATCAACTACTCGTTCATTCGTCCCGAATGGAACGCGCTCGTCTCGGATGAGAAGGCGATCGCGATCTCGAATGCGCTCTCCGAGGCGATCGCGGCGATGCGTCTGTCGCTGCTTCCCGGAATGCTCGATACCGTCGTCTTCAATCGCTCGTACGGAACCCGCGACGGCGCGTTGTTCGAGGTCGGGCGCACGTATCATCGCGAGGCCGAGAAAATCCGCGAGCACCACCGAGTCGCCGTCGTTCTGTACGGATCGATCGGAACGTTCTGGGGCGACGCGAAACGGCCTGTCGATTTCTTCGACATCAAAGGGATCGTCGAGCAGATTGCGTCGAAGATGCACGTCGACATCACCTTTGCCGCTTCCGATCAGCCCTGGCTGCGCGGCGGCAAGCGAGCGATTGCGTGGCACGGCGATCGGCAGATCGCGAGCGTCGGATTCCTCGCTGATGAGGTGTTGCAGTCGTTCGGGATCAAAGGTGATGTTGCGGTCGCCGACATCGACGTCGAAGCGATGATCGCGTCATCGAACAGCGAGTGGACCATGGCGCCGGTCGCGCGCTTCCCCGGCGTGCCGATGATCCTTGCGCTCACGCACGGACGCGACATCGAGTACCAGCGCATCGTGGATGCGATCCGTTCGTTCGACGTCCCGCATCTGCACGAAGTCGGATTGCGCGACCGTTTTGTCCCCGCGGAATCCGACGACATCATCAAGACCACGCTGGGCATGTGGTATCAGGCATTCGACCGTTCGCTCACACAGGACGAGATTGCCGCACACCATCACCAGCTCGCAACACGCCTGGCGGCAATGCTGCCGGTAAAACTACTCTGAGGAAGATCCAACGTGAAGAAGACCCGCGAAAACGATCAGCTCACCCTTGCCGGCACCGAGGAAGAAGAAATCCTCGGGCGCCTCAACGACCGCGTCGAAAAAGCGATCGCAATGATCCAGGAACTCCGCAAGGAGCGCGACACGCTCCGTCGTCAACTCGACGACGCCACCGCGCGGCTGCAGGAACAGGGCGACGCAACCGAACGCGCATCGACGCTCGAAGAAGACAACGAGCGGTTCAAGCGCGAACGCGGCGAGATCCGCGATCGGATCGAATCGATTCTGACGAATCTCGAAGCGCTGGAAGAGGCGTAGCGGCTACCCGCGCAGCACGCCGCGCGAGAACTTGATGAAGTAGTCGATGCCCGACACGAGCGCGAAGAGCATCACTACCCACAGCGCCAGCTCGCCGATGAAGCGAAACTCGCCGAGCTCGTAGCCGACGATCAGCAGGCCGATCGCGAACACCTGCGCCACCATCTTCGTCTTGCCGAGCGGCGACGCGGCGATGGTCACGCCGTGCTGCGCGGCGATCGAGCGCAGTCCGGACACCGCGAACTCGCGGCCGATGATGATCACGATCATCCACGCGCGCGCCAGTCCCAGTTCGACGAGCGAGATGAACGCCGCCGACATCAGCAGCTTGTCCGCGATTGGATCGAGCAGCGCGCCGAGGCGCGTCATCTTGTTGTACTTGCGCGCGAGGTAGCCGTCGAAGTAGTCGGTGATCGCCGCGACGAAGAAGATGCCGAGGCCGAGGTAGTTGGAGTACTTCGTCAGAAGCACGACCACCATAAAGGGGACGAGGAAGATGCGGAAGAGCGTCAGCGAGTTCGGGAGATTCCAGATCTCGGTCGCGACGTTTTCCGGCGGCGGAACGGCGGTAGGTTTGGCGCGCTCCAGCACCGCGGGCGCGGCTTCGGTCGGCTGCATGGAAGGTTCTCGAACGGTGTTCCGCACGTGAGGATAGCCGCTTTGCGCGGACGCTCAAAGGAATACCAAATAGCCGATTGACATTCCACAACGCGCAACCGAGAATCTCGGTCCCGCTCGACATGCGAAAGTGGCGGAATTGGTAGACGCGCAGGTCTCAGAAGCCTGTGGTCATTAGACCATGGGGGTTCGATTCCCCCCTTTCGCACCAACCACCTCTCCATCGGCTCCTTCCTGCCAGCGTCTCCTGACGAGCGAGTACACTTCTCACTCCTGCCTTTCCTTCACGAGAACTTGCCGGGGTTCACCAGGAGAAAGCCAATGAAATCGAGCGCCCGCATCGCCGTCGTTCTGATTCTCTTTGCTGCGAGCGCCTCCCACGCACAGCAGGTGCTGGTAGGTCAGATGAATCCAAGGGTCGAGGTATTCTTCACTTCATCCGTCGCCGGGACGCTCATCGACATCAACAATCCCGCGAATGCAGCCGGCGTACTCACCGCGGCAACTGTGCAATGGGCGACGAACACCTCACCCTGCGCGACAACGTTTCGAATCCGCTTTTACCGGCAGCTCTCTGCCGGCAGCCTGACCATGGTCACCGAGCGCGGTCCGTTTACGGCCACGAGTGGGGCGGCAATGTCCATTCAGCTCACGCCGGCGGTGAGTGTGAACGCCGGTGATCTGATTGGAGTGGCTATGTTCGGCGATGTGAACTGCGGCGTCGGGGCAGCGCAGAGCCTGGGAAACCAGACCTTCCTCGCCATTCCCGGCGACTTCACCGGCGGATCGACTACAAGCGCCTCGGTCAGGTCAGGAGCCCCGCTTTCGCTACGCGCCAGCTCGAGCGATTCCGTACTTGCGGGGGTTATCCCCGCGGTCGGCTCGGTCCAGGGCGCCGGCGGAGCCGCGTTCCGAACGACGTTTCAGACGACGAACGAAGGTGATTCTCCGTTGAAGGTCATCTTCAGGTACCACCCGTCCAAGACTGCCGGGAGTGACTCAG
>DASYJY010000225.1:0-3263 GCA_035995985.1 Thermoanaerobaculia bacterium
ATTTCGGCGAATCTGCAGCGCGGCGTCGACAATGGAAAGATGACCGCAGACGAGAAACAGCAGGTCCTCGGCCGTATCCGCGCCACCAGCGATGTCAATGCAGCCGCGGATGCAGACATCGTCATCGAAGCAATCATCGAAAACCTCGCCGCGAAGACCGAGCTGTTCGCGAAGCTCGACTCGATCACCGGCGCCGATTGCATCCTCGCATCGAACACGTCGTCGATTTCGATCACGAAGATCGCTGCTGCGACGAAGCGGCCCGACAAAGTCATCGGCATGCACTTCATGAATCCCGTGCCGGTGATGACGCTCGTCGAAGTCATCCGCGGCATCGCCACCAGCGACGAGACCTACGCGCGCGTGGCCGAGCTGTCGAAGCAGATGGGCAAGACCGCCATCGAGGTCAACGACTATCCCGGCTTCATCTCCAACCGCGTCTTGATGCCGATGATCAACGAAGCCATCTTCGCGCTGTTCGAAGGCGTGGCCACGGCGGAGTCAATCGACGGCGTCATGAAGCTCGGCATGAACCATCCGATGGGACCGCTCACGCTGGCCGACTTCATCGGCCTCGATGTCTGCCTGGCCATTCTCCGCGTGCTCGAAGACGGCTTCGGAGATCCGAAGTACCGCCCCTGTCCGCTGCTCGTGAAAATGGTCGACGCGGGTTGGCTCGGCCGCAAGAGCGGGCGCGGTTTCTACGACTATCGCAAGCCGTAAAGCCGTGCCGCGATAGGGGGATGACGGAGAGCCTCCACGGTGTTCTAATCGCCCACACATGCTCTGCCAGACCTGTAGTGCGTTGAATGCCGACGAGCGCGAGTATTGCTTCCGCTGCCAGGCGAAGCTCCTCGTGCTTTCGGGCGTGAGCTCGTTCGAAGAGGACGAAGTCGAGGAGTACGACGAAGAAGGTGACGTATCGCTCGACGAACATCTGCTCGAGCGCGTCTCCGGCCTCGAAGAGATCGTCAAGCGCAGCGCCGAGACCATCCGCAGCGTCGTCGATGCCGTGCAGAAACACGAGCGCGCCATCTTCATCAATCAAACGGGTCTGCTCTCCGTCAAAGAACTGCTCGAGCGGAAGAACGTCGTCTCCGCCGACGAGCTGGTCGAACTGTGGGAATCGAAGATGGGCGAGCAGATGCTCGCTCTCGAAAAGAAGCAGCGATTCACCGAGCGCAAAGACCGGATCATGTCGCTCTTCCGCGGCGAGCGGCGCGAGCGCTTCCTGCAACTGCTGGCCGAGGCTGAGTCGGCGATCGATGCGTTCGATCCCGATCGCGGTATCAAGGCACTCGAAGAAGCCTTCAAACTCGATCGCGACAACTACGAGCTCTCGTTCTTCCTCGGCGAGATGTTTTTTAACGACGGCAATCTCGATCGCGCCAAGCACTACCTCGAACGGACGCTCGAAGTGCAGCCCGATCATTTCGACGCCGCCGTTTTCTACGGCGTGCTCCTGCACGAACGGCAGGATCTCAAAGGCGCCGAACGCTGGCTGCGCCGCGCCATCCAGATTTCGCAAGAGTCGTTCCTCCCGTACTTCTCCCTCGGCGCGATTTACGCGCGCAAAGGCAAGCTGCTCCGCGCGCAGAAGTTTCTCGAGAAGGCAATCCAGATCGAGCAGCTTCCGCAGGCGCATTACCTGCTCGGCACGATCTTCTACGACAAAGGCCAGCTCGAGCGCGCCATCAAGTCGTTCCAGTCGGCGCTGAAACTCGATCCTGAATACGAAGAGGCGATCTACCACCTCGGCCTCTGCTACCTCGACCGCAACTGGAACCGCAAAGCGATCGACTGCTTCCAGGAAGCGCTGGAGCTCAATCCGAACAAGATCGAATACCAGCAGGCGGTGAAGATCTACGAAGGCATCTCCGGCCACATTCCGTTGGAAGGACCCGCCGCCGACGAGTTCAAGCACGCCGAAGGTCTGGCAACGTCCGGCAACTACATCGAGGCGCTCGATCACTACCGCCGCGCGTCGGCCATCGATCCCGAGAACGCCAGCATCCTGATGCCGTACGCGCTGCTCTGCTCGCATCTGGAGATGAACACCGAAGCGATTGCCGCCGCGCGACGCGTGTTGCGTCAGCGTCCGACGGACGTCGTCGCCGCGGCCGCGTACACCACGCTGGTCGAAGCGCTTCGCGCCGAGGGCAACTTCAAGGACGCGAACCGCGCGCTTGAAGAGATGCTGCACGACTACACCTCCAACTACGCGAAGTCGATCGCGTACTACGAGAAGGCGTACAACCTCGCGGAGATGGAAGAGAACCTCGATGAGGCGCTCGAATCCGCGCAGCTCGCGCTTCGCTATTCGCCGAAAGAGTTGAAGCAGTTCCCACTGGCCGCCCTCGGCTGGGTCTATTTCAAGCGCCGCGATTTCACCAACGCCGTCGATTTCCTGACGAAGTCCGCCGACCTCGGCCCGACCGCGACGAACCTCATGCACCTCGGCATGGCCCTCCTCGAAAGCGGTCAGAAGGAGCGCGCCCGCGTCGTCTTCCGCAAAGCGAAAAGCTTCAAAGCGAAAGGCGCCGGACTCGAGGAGAAGATCCTCGAACAGATCCGCTCGACGACGAAGCTCATCGACCGCTTACACGCGAAGCGTCGGCGGGTTACGGGCACGAAATCGTAAGCCTGTCATCCTGAGCCGCCGAAGCCGAGGAGCGCGAAGCGCGAGCGGCGGAGGACGGTCGAAGGACCCCCTCCTTGATAACAGGGAACGGGCGGGCGGTTGCGCTCACCCGGGCTAGCGATTGGGGGTCCTTCGACCGTCCTGCGGCGTTCCGCGCTTCGCGCTCCAACGCCTCCGGCGGCTCAGGATGACAGCAGGGTCAGCTACTTCACCCCAATCTCCTCCGCCACCGCCCGCGCGTCGAAGATCTTGCCGTCCTTGATCACCGTCACCACGCGCCGAACGTCGCTGATGTTGACGGATGGATCGCCGTCGACGATGTCGAGATCCGCCAACTTGCCCGGCGCGATCGATCCGAGTTGATCGTCGTGCTTCATCACGCTCGCCGCACCGAGCGTCGCGATACGCAGCACCTCGGCCGACGGAATCCCGGCCTGAACGTACAACTCCAACTCGCGATGCAGTGAAAATCCGGCCATCGCGTCGGTGCCGGCCACGATCGGGATGTGATTGTCGTAAAGCGCCTTCACCATCGCCAGGACGTTGCGGAACGAATCGCGGTAGAGCTGGTCCTTCCCCTCGGGCACCGGCAGTCCCCCGGTCAGGAAGCCGCGCCGAACCT
>DASYJY010000226.1:0-12160 GCA_035995985.1 Thermoanaerobaculia bacterium
GATTTACGAAGTCAGCGCGCCGCTGCGGCCGAATGTGCTCGTCGATATCACGCCCGTTGCTGACGCGAAATACGCGGCGATCAAAATGCACGAGTCGCAGTCGGCGGTGCGCGATTACACGTCGTACGCGCGGGGACTCAATTCGTGGCGGACGATGACGTTGCGGCCGGAAGTTAAGTTCGCCGAAGCGTACTGGACGACGCCGCTGCCATCGCTGCGGACGACACCGTTCAGCGCGTTGCGCGAGGCCATGGGGCCGATGCGAATCGACGTCGTCGCCGAACCGCTGCCGATCAGCGTGATCGTGCGAACCAAGGATCGGCCGGCGCTGCTCGCCGAGGCGATTGCGTCGATCCGTGCGACCGGCTATCCGGCGGAGATCGTGGTAGTGAACGACGGCGGCACTCATCCGAATGTCGATGGCGTGACGCTGATCGAGCATGAAACGTCGCGCGGCCGTTCCGAAGCTGCAAATGCCGGCGTGAAGGCGGCGAAGAACGAGTACGTCACCTTTCTCGACGACGACGATCTTTTCTATCCCGAGCATCTTGAAACGCTGGCGCACGCGTCACGAGCTTCGAATGCCGCCGCGTGGTACACCGACGCCGTCTCCGCGTTCATCGATGGAGAACGCCGCGAACCGATGCGCATCTACGCACGCGATTTCGATCGCGAACTGCTGCTCATCGATAACTACATCCCCCTTCCCACTCTCCTTTTCCGTCGCACCGATTTTCTCGAGCTCGGCGGCTTCGATGCGGACTTCGATCTCTTCGAGGATTGGGACTTTCTCATTCGCCTTTCGCAGCGCGGCGATTTCGTCCGCGTGCCTCGCATCACCTGTGAGATTCGCCACATCAAAGGCGGCGGCTCGATCGTCATGGAAAATCCCGAGGGGTCGCCGAAGTTCCGCGGCGCGCGGCTGCAGGTGTGGCGGAAACACGCCGCGCTCATGGGCGAGAACCTCTTCGCGAACGTATTCGAACGGGAGAAACGTCGCGCGGTCGCGCTCGAAGGCGATGCCGTCGAAGCACGCGGCGCGCGCAGCCGCATCGATCAGGAAGTGGCGCGGCTCGAACGCGACAAACAATCGCTGATCGCGCAGATCGGCGCGCTCAGCGAACGGGTCAACGAAACGATGATGCGCATCAGTCACCTCGAAGGTGCGAACGCGGAGATCCGCGGCGCGCTGGAGTTCGCGAACCGCGAGCGGTACGCGGCGGCAACGCGCTTGACCGAGGTCGAGCCGGCGCTGGTCGAACTGCAGCGCACGAACGGCGCGCTGCACGCCGAGGTCGCGCGGATGCAGAACCTGCTTGACGCCCTCTTCAAATCGCGCACGTGGAAGCTGCACACCATCGTCGAACGCGTGAAAGGGCGCGGATGACGCGTGCGCTCCTCGTCTGCCCGGAACCGATTGGCCACGGCCACCCGGCGGGCGTAGGCATTCGATTTCTGGAGATGGCCAAGGTCCTGCTCGCCGACGGTCACGAGGTGACGATGCTGTCGCGCGATGCCGGAGCCGTCGCCGGCTGCCGCGTCGATGCAATCACGCCGGAGACACTGCAGCGCTACACCGCCGAAGCGGACGTCGCGGTCGTGCAGAGCCACGCAGGGAACGATCTCTTCGCGCACGGACGCGCGATTCCGACCGTCGTCGATCTGTACGATCCGTTCATCATCGAAAACCTGACCTACTACGTGACGCGCGGCGCCGAAGTGTTCACGCACGATTACGCGACGCAGATGCGGTTGCTGTTGAGAGGCGATCTTTTCCTCTGCGGGTCCAACGCACAACGCCTCTTCTACCTCGGCGCGCTGCTCATGGCGGGCCGCGTGAATCCGATCGCATTCGGCAACGATCCGCATTTCGATGCGCTGATTCGCATTGCGCCATTTGGCGTTCCTCCCGGAAACGCGGCCATCTTGCCCGCAGCCGATTCCGGCAGAGATGTCCTCTTCGGCGGCATCTACGATTGGTACGATCCGATCCTGGCAATCGACGCGATTGCCATTGCGCGCACGACGCTGCCCCATCTGACGCTGACGTTCACTAAGCATCCAAATCCTTCGCTAACGCCGCAAGGCAAACTTGCTGAAGCAATCGCCTATGTCAAACGAAACCGCTACGACTTTGTCCGCTTTCAGCCGTGGGTCGCGTACGAAGAGCGCGCAGCTTTCTACGGCCGGTTCGGCGCGGGTTTGCTGACGTATCCGCAATCGATCGAGACCGATCTGTCGATGCGGATCCGCGTCTACGATTACCTCTGGGGCGGATTGCCGATCGTCACGAGCAGCGCACCCGGCACTGACGAGGTGCTGACGAAGTATCGAGCCGGTGTGATCGTGCGCTCCGCATCGGCAAGCGACTTCGCCGAAGCCCTCGTGCACACGTTGCGCGATACAACCTTGCGCGAAGGCGCGCGGCGGTTTGTTGAAGACCACCAGTGGCAGCGCACGCTCCAGCCGCTCGTCGATTTCGTTCGTGCGCCGCGCATCGATCCGCACAAGGACGCGTTCGCGGCGGCGATGCAGGTGCCGGAACATCCGCGCTCGTTCTTCGAGCGCGTCAAACGCCGCATCGGAGGCTCACACTGAGCACGCCGATCGCCGACATCGTCATCGTCAACTGGAACAGCCGCGAGGACACGCTGGCGTGTCTCGACGCGGTGTCGCGTCAACTCACGAAGGACGCGATGATCACCGTTGCCGACAACGGCTCGACCGATGGCAGCATCGGCGCGATCGCAAGCCGCTATCCGAATGTTCGCCTGCTTCCGCTCGGCGAGAACCACGGCTTCACCGGCGGCATCGCCGCGGCGCTGGCGCGTTCAACGGCGCGCAACGTGATCTTTCTGAACAACGACGCGGTGCCGGAGGACGAATGGCTGACCGCGCTCCTCGACGCCATCGAAAATGCTCCTGACGACGTCTTCTCCATCGGCGGCAAAATGGTCGATCCGACCGGCGCCTTGATCGACTTCATCGGCGGCGCGCTCACCTTCGACGGCCACGCGTTTCAGGATGGATTCCGCTATCCGTTGACATCGCGTGACGATCCGCCTGCTGGATCGGACCTCCTTTTCGCATGTGGCGGCAACATGATCTCGCGCCGCGAACCGCTGCTCGCTCTGGGCGGATTCGACGACGACTACTTCGCCTACCTCGAGGATGTCGACTTCGGCTGGCGAACCTGGCTGGCCGGTTTCCGCATGACGTACGAGCCACGCGCCGTGGTCCGCCACAAGTCCAGCGCGACCAGTCAGCGCCTCGGCGATTTCGAGCGCGGCGCTCTCTTCGAACGGAACGCGCTGCAGACGGCGCTCAAGAATTTCGAGTCCGTGCAGGACGCATCGGCTGCGCTCTTCACGTTCCTCGCGCGCCTTCATCACTACGCCACGACGCGAAACGCGAATGCGAGCGAGTTGACGCGCGAGCCGTTCTCGAAATCTTCGAAGTCGTCGCGCAGTCTGGCGAGCCGCATCCGGCGGAGAATCTTCGGCAGCAAACCGCTGGCAACGATCGACGATCCGCTGACGACGATGCAATTCCGCGCATTCGAGTGGGTGATGGCGCACGGCGACCGCATCGCCGCGAAACGCTCCTCGGTCCAGAAACTCCGCCGCCGCACCGATCGCGAAATCTTCGAGCGCTTCCCACTGCAGATCGTGCCGACGTATCCCGGCGACGAAGCCCTCATGCACGGAGCGCTCTTCAACCTGCTGCGGCCGTCGCTGCCGGCGATCGAGCGAACGCTGTCCGATATCATGCGAACGTGACGCGGTCGGTCTGGTGGCGTCGTTTTTCCGTGCGCGGCGTCGTTTGGCGGCAGCTCCTTCGCTTCGCCATCCTCAACGTTCCGCCGTGGATCGAGCCGATCGTGATGGCGTTCTGGTCGGCGTTTTTTCTGCTGTGGGGTCCGGGCCGCCGCGGTGTGATGCGCAACCTGAAAGTGATCAAGCCCGGCTCCTCCGCCATCGCAAATTTCTTCCGCTGTTACCGCGTCTTCTGGAACTACGCCTGGACGATTGCCGACAACGTTCGCTTCAAAGAACTGCGCACGATTCCCGACTGGGAGTTCATCGGCCGGGATCATTTTCAGGCGATGCAGGCCAGCAGCGGCGCGATTCTCCTGACCGCGCACATGGGCAGCTACGACCTCGGCGCGCATCTTTTCTCCGAGACATCGACGCGGCGCATCGTGATGGTGCGCGCCCCCGAGGAGGATGTGGAGACGAGGGAGTTCGAGGAGCAGCACGGCGCGGAAGGACTGCGCATCGAATTCAACACGCGCGCCACGGAGCTCGCCCTCGACTTGCTCGATACCGTCCGCGAAGGAGCGATCGTCGCGATCCAGGGCGATCGCGTCGTCGGAACGATCAGCACACTCCCAGCGACATTGTTCGGTAGACCGACGACCGTCCCCGCCGGGCCGTTCGCGCTGGCGATGGCGGCGCGCGTGCCGATCTTTCCGGTCTTCGTCGTGCGCATCGGTCGAAGGCACTACCGGCTGGTGACAGCGCGGCCGATCGAGATCACGCGCAGCAGCAATCGCGACGACGATTTCGCGCGCGCCGTCGCGCAGTGGATGACGGAGCTCGAAGGCGTCGTGCGCGAATGCTGGTATCAATGGTTCACATTCGAACCATATTGGCCGGAGGCGGCAGCATGAACGTCGTCATCGATCGGCCGGAGGCGTATTGGCTGCCCTCGCGGCACCGCTTCGCGCTGTCGCGCCTGATCGCGTACGCCAAGCTGCGAGCGGCGCGCGCGATCACGAATGACGTGGAGCATCTGATCCTCCCGATCGATCGCGATCAGGCCGCGGTGGAGATGAACGGCGCCGCGATCTGGGTTTTCGTCACGACCGTCTGCTACATCGCGGCGGCGTTGCCGCTGATCTGGCCGGCTGCGATTCTCGCCGCTATTCCCATCGCCGCGATCGTCCTCCAGTTCCCGATCGTCGGCATCGGTCCGATCGTGCGCATGGTGATGGGCGATGGAGATCACATCAAAATCATTTCGGTGATCACGATGTCGCTCCTCGTGATCGCATCGTCGTACTTCGCTGTCTCGACGTCGTGGGCGCGGTACGTGGCGTGGTTCTTCTTCGCAGTGCTCATCGTGAACGGCGCCGCTGCGATTGTGCTCTGGCTTCTGCGCGGCGGTATTCGCGCGGCGGAAGAACGATGCGTGCGCTGATCCTCTGGTTCGCGTTTTTCGCGACGCTGCTGATTCCGATCCTGCTGCTGGTCCTGTTGCCGCCATGGTGGCCGATCGCGATCGGCGTCATGGCGTTGTCGCATGCGCTCGTGCTGTGGCCGACGCTCCGTCCAAACTCGCAGTGGCTTGGACCAGTGATCACAGCGTTCGAATCGACATCGAACGAAGTGTGGCTAACGATCGATGACGGCCCGACGGACGACACCACGGCGCTTCTCGACGCGCTCGATGCGCGCAATGTCAAAGCGACGTTTTTCGTGAAAGGCTCCCTATGCGCGAAGCATCCCGAGCTTGTGCGACTGATGCTCGCGCGCGGTCACAACGTCGTGAATCATTCGCAGACGCATCCCTCGGGCGCGTTCTGGTGCCTTTCGCCCGCTGCAATCGCGCGGCAGATCGACGAATGCAACGCAGCACTCAGGACAATCACCGGCGAGACGCCGCGCCTTTTTCGCGCGCCGGTCGGGATGAAGAATCCCTTCGTTCATCCAATCCTGGCGCAACGCACCATGACGATCATCGGCTGGAGCGTGCGTGGCTTCGACTCGTTCGGTGATGACGTCGAGCGCGTCGTGAACCGAATCGTGCCGCGCGTCGACAGCGGCTCGATCATCGTCATGCACCAGGGCCGCGGCTTTTCCGTCGCCTGCGTCAGCCGCGTCGTCGACGAGCTGCACGCTCTCGGCTACTCGTTCGTTATCCCAGCATTCAAGCGTCTGAAAACGAAGAGGTAGTTGTTGAACGGAGTCCGCCCATACAGCGGCACGACCTCGGCCTCGAACTTCGCGAATGGACGCACGATCTCTTCACGCGTCAGGAAATGCAGCCGCTCCGCGCGCAGCCAGCGCACCGCACGCGAAAACGTCTCCTGCGCATACGTGAGCCGATAGCGCCACCTTCCGTCGCGGACGGCGTCGCGGATGATGACCGTCGTTGCGTTTGCAGCAGACGCAAGGAGTGCCGCCTGATCGTCGCTGCGAAAGTAATGCAGAAGATCGAGCAGCACGACAGTTCCACTCGTTGCAATCGCGGATCTCGCGTCGGCCACTTCGAACGTCGCGTCCTGCACGACACGAGCAGCCACCGCGATCTTGCGCTCATCGTGATCGATGCCGCGGATCGGCGCGGTGAACCCGCGCGCACGGAGATACGCCGCGAGAATACCGACGCCGCAGCCGACGTCGAGCAACGGATCGGTACTCGCGCTGATGCGCTCGAACACCGCCGCGTACACCGGATCGATGCGCACTTTCGCGCGGACGTACGCGCGCAGAAATCCCGGCGGATAGCGCGCGGCGATACGGCTCGCTACATCGCCCGTCGTCACGGCGAGAGATGCTCGATCAGGTCGATCAGCTCCGTGAGATTGAACGGCTTCGGCAGGATCGCCGAGACGCCGAGTTGCAGGATGGCTTGCGGTTCGACGTGCAGATGCGCAGAGAGGACGATGATCGGGAGCGTGCCGAGGAAACCGGTCTCTTTGAGGCGCTGCAGGAAATCCCAGCCGTTCACGCCGGGCATCGCCAGGTCGAGGAGGATGACGTCGGGACGATGAATCGTCAGCGCGCGATGCCCTTCGCCGCCGTCGCCGGCAAGCAGCACCTGGAAGCCCGCCTGGCGCAGCGCGGCGGCGAGCATGCCGCGCAACGGCAAGTCGTCGTCGATGACGAGGATCCGTTTCCGGTCGACGCCGGCGATCCGTTTCTCACCGCTGGTGCTCTGGTTCTGAACCTGATTCATGCGCACTCGCGCCTTTCATTCTAGCGATTGCTGAGACCGACATGCAGAACGCTGGCCACTCAGTTTCGTCAGAACAAATCGCTGTCGCCGTACGTGTAGTACAGCCGCTCGGCGATCCGCGCGCTGGCGTCGGGAATGTCAAACGGAACACACATCAACGACAAATCCTGCGGATCGGGCTTCGACTCGAATTGCATCTCATGCAAAACGCGATCGAACCACGACGGACGCGCCGGGAACCATCCGTCGATGCAATCGACCTGATAGCCCGGCACCACGTGCCGCAGAAGCACTTCGGCGGCCTTCGGATGTCGCGGATCGAAGAGCGCATCTCCCCACGACAGCCGCGAGCCGCGTACGCCGAAAACGCTCCAGCCGGCGAGCCGCCGCCACTTGCGAATGGCGACGATGAAGTACGAAACATCAGGACATTCGAGATAACGCCAACGCAGATAGCGCGCATCGCGCCGCACCAGAAATCGATACGAGGGAGCGACGCGCGCGAAAAAGTCGTCGAACTCGGGACCGGCGTCCTTCACCAACTCGAGCTGCCATCCGCGCAGCAGCCGTTCGCCGCGCGTGATCGGTTCGAGCGGATTGCGCACGAGATCGAGGACGCGGTACGGCGCAGGTTCGACGGCGTCGCTGCCGAGAAAGCGGACGGAGAGCTGGCGATGCGAGTCGGTCGTGAAGCCGTAGTTGAAGCCGACCTTGCCTCGGCAGAAGGCGTCGTAGAAATGCTGCGCGGTCCGCGCGAGGATGCTGGTCGGCCCGCGGCCGACCTGACGGACGGATCGGTCCGTCATGATGTCGCCGATCTGATTCGCGAGGAACTCGCGACCGTCGTCGACCATCGCCACGGGATAGCCGGCGTACTGCGCGACGAGCTGGCCGCTCTCATCGAACGTCAGCGCGATGCGTTCATTACCGTGCGGATTGCGCTGATACTCCCAGCGAAAATGTTCGGCGTCGCGCGACGCATGCGGAAAGGCGCGATGGAACAGCTGGAGGATCTGCTCTTCATCGCCGGCTCGAAACGCGCGAGTCGTGAATCGCAGATCAACGGGCATGCGTCGGCTCGACTGAGCGGATGGCGCGGAAGTTCATCGGCGCGCCGGCGCGGCGCTTGGCCACGATGCGGATCGATCCGGAGAAAAGCAGCAGCGGATCCGGCAGCACCTTCA
Source organism: Thermoanaerobaculia bacterium (assembly GCA_035995985.1). Lineage (GTDB taxonomy): Bacteria > Acidobacteriota > Thermoanaerobaculia > Gp7-AA8 > Gp7-AA8 > JADGNZ01. Next base: position 8,148 of record DASYJY010000226.1, read on the forward strand.
ACAGCATGCGCACGAGCGGCGCAATCGCGGGCCATCGCATCGCCACCGAGTGACGCAGGAATCGATGATCGCGGTACGCCAGCTCTGCGCCGATGCTGACGATCTCGAATCCGGAATGCTCGAGCAGTTCGATAAGCGCCGACCGCGAATAGAGAATGAGATGCGTGCGGAAGTTCTGCGTCATCCACCGCCGCTCGGTGATGAGATACACCAGCCCCTCGGTATCAAACGTCGACAGCAACAGCACGCCGCCGGGCTTCAGCAAATCCTTCATCCGGGCCAGCGCGTCGTGCGGGTCGGCCATGTTTTCGAAGACGTGAAAAAGGACGATGGCGTCGAACGCGGGTCCGGTGTTCACGAAGTTCGGAACCGTCGAGCAGTAGACCTCGAGTCCGCGCGAACGCGCCGCGCGCGCGGCCGGGGCGGCGCGATCGATGCCGACGTATTCGAACTCGCGCGCGGCAGCGTCGCCGAAGCTGCCGTCGCGGACGCCGATCTCGAGCACGCGCGCACGCGACGTGAGATGGCGCCGCAGCGCCGACAAGCGGCGCTGGCTGGTCTTCTCGCGCGCCACGCCGCGGTGCAGTGTTTCGTCGCCGACCTCGACCTGCGCGTGCTGTCCACGCAGAACGCGACGCACCGGACGACTGTCATCGTCGACTTCGAATCGGCCGAGGTAGCGGGACTTGCAGCGGCTGCAGGAGCGGACGACGTTGCCCGGAATCTGATCGAAGTTCCAGACCTCGTGTGAGAAACAGACGGGACATCGCCGCGGAGCGCGATAGCCGTTGCGGCGATCGGTCATGCGGATCGAGATCGCCGACGCTACCCCGCTCCAGAATCCGAACGCCGTCCTCACCTTCGGCGCGCGGACAATCAGCCGCTCGATCCGGAATCCGTATTTGTTGGCGAGGTACGCCGTTTCGAGATCGAATCCACCGCCACGCAATTTCGATTCGGCCATGAGCAGCCGCGCCGCGTCCGATGAAAATGCTTTCAACTGCAGCGAAGGATCGGGAAGGAACGGTACAAGCAGCGATCGAAAAATGATGCCGTCGCGGCAACCCTCGCGGCGCCCGAAGACGACCTCGGCGGCTCCCGATTCGATCAGCGCAACCGCATCGCCGATCGCGCTGACCGGATACGGCAATTCGGGATCGACGACGATGACGACGCTGCCGCCCGCGTCCGCGGCGCCGCGGCGAATCATCGCGCCGTAGCCGGGCCCGTCGCGGCGATCGAGCACGCGAATGTCGAACGCGAAACCGATCGCTTGGAGGTAACGCTCGATCGTCTCCAGCGTCGACGGCAGCTCGGGCGCGGGTCCGGCCAGCGGCACCAGGATCGACACGCTCGTCGAGCTCATGCCGGTATTCTAGCTTTCGTCCACGACCGGAGTACGCTTCCGGTCCGGCGGTCCACCGCGCGCAAGTAGAGAACGCCACCGCGATACGTGTTCCAGATGTCGTCCGAAATGTCCGTGGCGTCGCTGCCGAAGTGACCCGCCGCTGTCTCGAACGTGGCGAGTGGTGAGGCTTCGAGAACGATGTCGCCGCTCTCGCCTCCCTCGGCCGCTAACGACTCGAGACGCCCTTCGAGTTTTTTCGCCAACGCTCCGCCCCACTTACGAAGGTAAAGCACCTCGGAGCGCGCATACAACGACGCGGCTTCCGCCGATCCCGCCGCGCTCTGGTTGTAGAGATGGCGGCAGCGCGCCGACGGAACGTAGACGACATCGCCCTTCACACGACGCAGGAAGTCGTTCTCCTCGAAGTACAGCGGGAATCGTTCATCGAATCCGCCGGCGCCATCGAACGCGCTCACACGAATGGCCATGACCGCTCCGGAAAGAGCACGGACACATGTCGTTTGATCAAGCGACCAGAACGCGACGCGTAGCCGGAATCGCCTGCGTTCGCGACGTCGGGCCCACGGGCGCGAGTGACTGGCCAGAACACGATCGATCACCTCGCGTCGCGTATGCAGTTCCGCGGGCGGCAGCATCCAACGATGCGCGTCGTCCCAGAAGAGTGCAGGACCGGCGACGGCGGCATTCGCATCGACGAGCCGGTCGATCGCTTGCTCACCGAAACGAACATCCGGGTTCGAGACGACGATGACATCGCCGTCGCACAGACGCCGTCCCGCGTTGATGCCGGCCGCGTAGCCGAGGTTGCGCGGAGAAGAGATGACGATGTCGGCATAGGTGCGGAGCGCCTCCGCCTCGGCAGGGTCGACGCTGTTGTCGATCACGATCACCTGCAACGGGCGCAACGACGCCGCGCGCGCGGTGGCGATCGCATCCACGGCGAGCGCGGCGGACCGATAGTTGATCACCAGCAGCGAAACGGAAGTCATCTGCCGGCCGGTTGCTCGGCGTCCGCTTCGACTGGCGCGAGTGACCAATGGTGGTCGAGCGAAATCAGGCCGACCTCAAATCGCGCGCCGGTGATCGAGAACGCAGGGCGAACGTCGCGCCGGTCGAACACAGTGATCGCATTTTCATCACCCGCAAAGGCGATGATCGAATACTCGCCGCGGTTCAAAGGAACGCCGTGCAGTTGCGCCACCAACTCGTACTCATTGCGTCCGGACGGAGGTTCGAATCCATCCGCATGCGTGCCGACCGCGAAGCACTGAAAATCGTCGGCGGAGCGATGCACGCCGACGATGACGTGAATCGGCTGCGATGCCATTTCGGAATGGATGCGCAGCTTGACGTGAATGTCTTCGCCGCGGTCGAACGTGTCGCGCGGACGACCGCTGCGATCGCAGACCACGATCTCGCGGATGCGCACCGGCGACGGCACGCGTTCGTGTTCCGGCTCGCCCTCGCTGGCCGGCCGCTCGCGGTCGCGCTGCATGAGAAACGTCTCGTACTCGTGCACGACGTCGAGCGACGGGCCGTAGCGCATGACGGTTCCGTGATCGAGCCACAGCGTCCGGCGGCAGATCGTACTGACGTGATACAGCCCATGGGAGCAGAAGAGAATCGTCTTCCCCTCTTCCTGAAACTCGCGAATCTTGTCGACGCACTTTTTCTGGAAGTGACCGTCGCCGACTGCCAAAGCCTCATCGATAACGAGGATGTCCGGGTTCACGTTGACCGCAACCGAGAACGCCAGGCGCATGTACATCCCCGAGGAGTACGTCTTCACGGGACGATCAAGGAACGTTCCGAGCTCGGAGAATTCGAGAATCGCCGGCAACCGCTGCTTCAGCTCCGCCGGGCCGAGTCCGAGGATGGTGGCGTTGAGCGCGGCGTTGTCGCGGCCGTTGAATTCCGGATGAAAGCCGGTACCCAGCTCGAGGATCGAGGCGATCGTCCCTGTCGTCTCGAGCGTGCCGCTGGTCGGACGCGTCACGCTGCACAAGAGCTTGAGCAGCGTGCTTTTGCCGGCGCCGTTCTGGCCGATGATGCCGATGGTTTCGCCGCGCTCGACTTCGAACGTGACGTCCTGCAGCGCAGGAAAAACCGTGTGGCGCGGCCGGCGCGTGACGGCTTCGATCAACCGGTCGATGGGGCGCCGGTAGATGTCGTATTGCTTCGTCAGCTCCGAAGCGCGCACGGCGACAGTCATTGCCGCCATTGTACGGATCGCAACGCGAAAGCATCGCCGCAAAAGCAAAGTGGCGGGCCGAAGCCCGCCACTGAGATTGCATCAGGATCGAAGATCAGTGCGTGACGCCGCGGTGCTTCGGCGGAACAACCGGCCCGGCGCCGGTCACCTTCACCGTCGTTGTGAGATCGGCATTTGCCTGTCCGTTCCCAAGACGGACTTTCACCGTATACGTCCCGTCAGCTGTGTATCGATGCGACGGAGCCGTTGCCGTGGAGTGGCCGCCATCGCCAAAGTCCCACGAATACGTGTGCTGCGCACAGCTCAAGTCATAGCCGTTAGGACTCACCGTGAACGCAACATCCGCCTTCGCGGAGCAACTGTCGCTGGGCAACGAGCAGCCGTCGCCGTGGTATGTGACGTAGACGTTGGCCGTCGCTCCGTCCGGAATCA
>DASYJY010000227.1:0-16871 GCA_035995985.1 Thermoanaerobaculia bacterium
CGTTTTGACATGCTCGTACAAGCCCGCGTAAACACGCTGCTGCCGAAAGTCGGGGACGACGTACACGCTCTGGATCCACCACACGTTGCCGTTGCGCCAGTCGCTCCACTCATACGTGATCATCAGCGACGCGACGACGGCGCCGTCGCTTTCCGCGAGGAAGTAGCGGCCTCGGGATGCGTCCTCGAACACAGCCTGCACGCCGCGCGTACAAACTTCGCGATCGAGATCCAGCTCCTCGGTCTCGCGCGCCATGGCGATCTGGAAGTCGACGATCGCCGGCACGTCGGACACGTTTGCTTCGCGGTAGTTGATCATCGTGCTGCTACTCTTCGCTCCAGGTGACAGTAGCAAAAAACGATACGCATCGCGCGCTGCTGTTGATGATCGCCTCGGCGACGATGTTCGGCGGCATGGCCTTCACCGCGAAGGTCGCCACCGCGCGGCTGAGCGGGCCCGAGGTCGCGGTGTTGCGGATGGGAGCAGGGTTGTTGCCGTGTCTGCTCGTCTCGCGCTATCGGCGCGCCGCACTGCACTACAACCGGCTGGGACTGATCCTTCTGCGCGGATTCTTCGGCGGCCTGGCCGTGATGTTCTATTTCATCGCCATCCAGCACATCAACGTCGGCGTGGCGACGCTGCTGAACTACACCGCGCCGATCTGGAGCGGCATCTTCTCGATGCTTTTCATCGGTGAGCGATTCAGTGCGCGCGTGCTCATCCCGCTGCCGATCGCGTTGGCCGGTGTTTTTCTCGTCGTCCACGCGCACGCCGCGCCGGGCGACGTCCTCGGCTTCGGGCGATGGGAGCTCGTCGGCGCGCTGTCCGCGATCGCATCCGGCGTTGCCGTGACCGCGATTCGGGCCGCGCGCCGCAGCGAAAACTCCTGGTCCGTCTACGCCAGCTTCTGCCTCATCGGGATGTTCGTCAGCATGCCGCTCGGCATCGCGCAATGGATCACCCCGAATCGCACCGAGTGGCGATGGATCGCCGCGACAGCAGTCCTGGCGATGGGCGCGCAACTCATGATGACGTTCAGCCTTCGCTGGGTTGACGCGATGACGGTCGGCGTCATCTCACAACTCGCTGTCCTCGTCTCCATGACCCTCGGCGTCCTGATTCTCGGCGATCACCTCAGCCTCGCCTCCGCCCTCGGAAGCGCGCTCTGCATCGGCGGCGTCGCGGGCGTCATGTACGTGACGTCGCTATCGAAACCGGTGATCTCCGCGACCGAGATCGTGCCGGAGTCGTGATTTCAAGGTCAGACACTGCCGCTTGCCAGAGCAGAGACAAGAGTGTCTGTGCCACACCGACCCTGCCGGAAATGCAGCGATGCGGCAATTGGGAGAGCCAGTGTGGCACAGACACTCTTGTCTGTGCTGGTGAGGTTCGCGACGACTGCGAGCGTTCGCGCTATGGCGTATCGATCGTCGTCGTCTGGCCGGCGTTGATCACGACCGCGATGCTTTGCGTGACTTTTCCGTCGTTGCCGAGGAGCGTGAGCAGGTACGAGCCGGGTGGGATCGACTCGAACGGTCCGTTCGCTCCGGGATGGAGCGGGCCGAAATTTCGTTGCGTGCCGCCGGTGGCGAGGTCAAGCCGTGCTCCTTGCGCCGAGTGTGCGCGGATCAGCAACGTGCCGGCGCGGACGACTTGGACGGTCACGTCGCCGGTCGGCGTCGTGAAGCTCTGCGACTTGAAAACGAAGCCGGGCCCGCCGACGGAAGCGCTGTACGTCCCCGGCTTCAGCCACGCTCGCCACGTTCCCGGTTCCACCCGCACCATTTCTCCTCGGAAGGCGCGCGACGAGTCGCTGATCATCACGGTCGCATCGACCGGTGCCCCGGTCATTGAATCGGTGACGTGGATCGTGGTCGGCGGCACCTGCTCAAGCCGCACTTCGACATCCGGCGTCGAGCCGTTCGCGATCACGACCGATTGCGTTGCGACGGCGTACTGTTCGCGATTCACCTGCAGTTCGTATGTGGCGTCGGGCATGGCATCGATGGCGAAGCGGCCGTCGGAGTCCGTGAACGCCGAGCCGTTCGCCGGCATCCGCGACATCAGCAGCACGCGCGCATCGGAGATTGGCGCGCCGGACCTTGCATCGATCACGCGGCCGCGCAGCAAGGCGCCGTGAATGTCGATGTCGAACGTGCCGCTCACCGAGGCCGTGTACTTCGTCTGATACTGCGAGACGTTCGGGCCATTGACACGCACCGTGTAGTCGCCGATCGACAAGCCGGCGGCGGTGTATGTGCCATCGGAGGAAATCATCGCGTTGACGAACTGCCGGTCGCTGCCGGGCCGAACGCCGGCAGGGCTGAACGCGACGCTGCCATACGACACCGGCACTCCGCCTTTCGTCACGCGGCCGCTGACGTTGATGCCTTCCTCGAAATTGATCTCCACCGCCGGCGCGATGCCGTTCTCGACCACAATCGTTTTCGCCGGCGCCATGCGGCGGCGTCCGGCCGTGACCAGGAACGCGTCGACGCGCACTTGTCCCTCGGGCATCCCGGGCAGCGAGAAAGTGCCGCTGGCATCGGTGTACGTTTGATTCCGCGACGTCCCTCCGACCGCGGTCACGACAACCTGCGTGAGTTCCTCGGGAGTGACGCCGGTGACGCGGCCGGTGATGGTGGCGCCGGCGTCGAGTGTGAGCGTGAGCGGCCGCGTTTGTGGCAGATCGATGTCGCTGGCGTCGCCGCTGACCATGCCTTCCTTCCGCGCCGTGACCTGGTATTTGCCATCGGCGAGCCCCGCGACGACGAACGATCCGTCGGCGTCGCTCGTGATCATGTTGTCGAATCTTCGCTCGCCCGCACCATTGGCCATGACGTTCGCGCCGGCGACACCACGGCCGGAACGATCGACGACGCGTCCACGCAGTTCGTGGCCGGGATCGAGCTCGGCATCGAGCTGCACGTCTTTCCCGCCCTTCACCTCGACCGGCTTCTGCGCCGTGATGAAGCCGGTCTTGTGAAACTCGATCAGGCGTTCGCCCTCCGCAATGCCGTCGAGGGTATACATGCCATCGGCGTCAGTCGTCACGCCGAGGCCCTGCGGGCCCGGCGGCATCGCTCGTTGTGATGCCTGCAGCACCTCGGCGCCCGCGATCGCCGCGCCGTGTGACGTGACATGTCCCGAAATCGTGGCGCCGCGATCGAGCTGAATGTCGATGCCCGTCACTGTCTTTCCGTCCTCGGCGTTGATATCGACACGCGATCCGGTCACATAGCCGACGGCGCGGGCCGTGAGGTTGACCGCGCCCGGTGGAACGTTGTCGATCGCGTAACTGCCGTCGTCCGCGTGAATCGTTTTCTCACGCGGTGCCTGACCGGCGAATTGCCGCGGGCCGCGCGCGGGCAACGAAACGGAGAAGTCAGTGACCGGCTGCTGCGTGGTTCGGTCGAGCACGCGCCCTTCGATGCGAGCGCCCCGAGGAATGGTGATGGTGACGTCCTTGGCGGGCGCGGTGACTGTAACGGGCGGCGAGGAGAGATTGCCGTCGCTTGAATGAGCGGTCAGAACGGCCGAGCCGGCGGCGAGGCCGGTCAGGGTGAAGGTGCCGTCGGAATTCGTTTCGGCGGTGCGCGGTGCGATTATGGTCGGCGCGTCGACGATGGCCGCCGAAAGCGGAGTGCCGTCGGGACGGACGACGCGGCCGCTGACCGAGATGCCGCGATCGACAGTCACGACGACCGACGCCGCACGCGCGGTGAGCACTTGATTCGCCAGCCGAAACGGTCCGATGTCGTCACCCGAGACCCGCACATCGTGACGACCCTCGGTCGTCCGGATGGAGACGATGCCGTCCGCGCCGGTGCGTTGGCAATCAGCCTTTGACGAATCGGCGCAGCCCACCGTGGTCGATCGCTGCATTCCCTGATCACCCGACTTCGAGACGTTGACCTGCGCATTCGGCACCGGCTGTTTCTGCTTGTCGACGACGCGCACCTGCGCCACGAATCCGTGAGCGAGCGTGATCACGATGTCGTCCTTGACCTCGCCGGCCTTCCAGCTCCGCGCGGCCGAGGACGCGGCGACGTAATCGCGTTTCGTCGCGAGGAGTGACATCGGAAACGGAGGCGTTCCCGACGGGATGACGCGCACCGCGAATTCGCCATTTGCAGTCGTCACCGCGCTGCGGCCGCGCGTCGTGTTGATGCTGCTCGCGGTAACGACAGCGGCGGCGACGACCTTCCTCTCCTCATCGATGACGCGGCCCTTCGCGCGCGCAAACGCCTGCGCGGCAAACCCGCGCGTTCGCGTGGCCGGCAACCTCACCGACGCCGACTCGATCGCGTAGGAGGGATGCACGCCGCCGATCTGGTACGCGTGCGGAAGAAGAGGCCCGAACGTGAACGCGCCTTTCGCGTCGGTCACGGTCGTCATCGACTCATCGCCGGTGGTGGTGGTGAGCGTCATCCGGGCGCCGGCCACTGCACCGCCGCGGCCGGTGTCGCGCAGCGTCCCGGCGAACGTGGCGGCGGGCGTGATGCGGATTTCCGGCGAGCCGCTTTTCGGCCGCATCACCATTCCCGCTTCGCTGCCGTGAATGGCGGAGATCGACTGCCAGCGCTCCGGCGCATGCGCGATGGCGAAGGTGCCGTCGTCGCCCGATTCTGCCAACGGCCAGCCGTCGATCGAAACGACTGCGTGTGCGACAGGACCTGCCGGACTAGTCACGCGGCCGCTTACCGCCGCGCCGCGCACTAGTTTCATCTCGAACGAATTCGCCGGATCGCGCCGCGCGATCGCGTAGTCGGGATGAAAGACGTACACGGAGTTGCCCGCCGGCGCCGGCACTTCGCCGGCCGCATTCGTCCGCGAAATTTCAGTACCGGCGACGACGACCGCGTTCGCGACCGGCTTGCCGCCGCTGGTGACGCGCAGCATTCGCGCTGCAGGAGGTGCGAGAAGGATCGCGCCGAGGTCGTCGCCATCGACGGTGGCGATCGAAGTGCGCGGGTGTGACGGAGCGTCGACGACGACATCGACGGCGATGGCGTCCTTCACATCCAGCGAAAACGTCCCGTTCTCCGCCGACTTCACACTCGCGATCGGCTCGCGTTCGATCTTTCCCGCCAGGATCCTCGCCCGCGTCACCGCCGCGTTTTCCGGCGCGTACGCGCGAATCGTCGCGCGGGCGATCGGCTTCGTGTCGGCATCGATGACCGTGCCAGTAATCGCGGCGTAAAGGTTCGTGGACGCAGTGACGGCGAGAAGGATGGCGAGCTTGCGCATGTCGATTCCGATGAATGATGAGCCGATACGTTTCAGCGGCCGCGAGTTTTTACCACCGATCGTTAGCTGCTGATGATGCGAATGGTTCCAAGCGCCATTTCTTGTAATGCGGCGATCGCTCGCGGCACCAGCGGCCGGATATGGTCGATGCGATTTGATAAAGCCTGGAAACGACGATACGCAGCTTCGAATTCGCCAGGTTTTGCTGAAACTGAAGGCACTGATCAGCGGTCAGGAAAGCATCAAAACCTGCTGATTCAGCGAGCTTGAGAAGTGCTCCGTTCTTCGTCTTCGACCAACCACGCTGTTGGACTGTAAATGACTCGAATCCCGCCAGATCCCGCCGGAGGCTTCGGCAGCGATTCATCAATGAGTACCAGCAACCGTCACCAGCGCTTCCTTCGCAAACTCCAGCGCGCCGATCGCCTGTTCGCGGCTGACTGACGGAAAGTCATCGAAAAACTGCTCGATCGAATCGCCCGCCTCGAGATAGTCGATCAGGTTCTTGAGAGGAACGCGCGTGCCTGTGAAAACCGTGGCTCCGCCCTGCACATCAGGGTCGGAGGAGACGATATCCGCGACAGTCATGCGCTGAGTTTAGCGGATTACTTCTTCCCCTCGTAATCCCTCTCCTTGAAATACCCGCCGCGCTTCGCGCCGCCTTCTTGTATCGACACCTTCCGCGCGTCGTCGGTCGGCGCGCCGGACGGCATGGCGTGCTCGCGCGACTGTACCGGCGACGTGTCGCCGCCCTGGTGCGGCGCGCTGGTTTCACCTTCGCGGTCTTTCTGGAATGTGCCGGGATGGTCGGCATTTGGTTTCTGCGCGGTACGCCCCGTTACCCAATCGCCCTGACTGCCGTAGCTCTGTGGTTCTTTTTTGTCTGTCATGTTGGGCGATCGTGCAAGGGGAGTGCACGGACGGCTACACTCCCGCGCATGAAACGTTATGCCGTTGCCGTCGCACTACTCGTTGTCATTCCTTCCTTTGCTGTCCCAAAGAAAGCCAGCGTCCCGATGAAACCGCTCACGCCTGCCGAGCTTCACTCGCTTGCGCACGATTACTACGAATGGCAGAAGACGACGTACCCGGTCGGCGCAAGCGATCAGGGATTTCACGCTGCTGACGACAAGCTTGACGACTTCTCGCAGGCCGCTATCGCGCGCGACACCGCGCACGTTCGGGCGCTGCTCGACCGCGTCCGCGCCGCCGACGTCAGCGGATGGGCGAAGGACGACGTCATCGATTGGCTTCTTTTTCGTTCGCAACTGGAAGGCGCCGACTTTCCGGAGCGCGTGCTGAAACCGGAGGAGACGGATCCGCAGGTGTACGTCGGGGAGGCGAGCAACGCCATCTTCTCGTTACTGAAAAAAGACTACGCGCCGTCGAAGACGCGCGCACTCGCTGCGACGGCGCGGCTCAAAGCGATGCCGGCCATGATCGAGCAGGCGAAAAAGAATTTGAAGAATCCTGTCCGGCTCTTCGCGCAGCTGGCCATCGATTCCGCGCGTTCCATCGATCCGCTTTTCTCGACCAGCCTGATGACAATCGCCGGCGATCTCTCCGCCGACAAGCGCACCTCGCTCGACGCCGCGCGCGAAGAAGCGATCGACTCGATCCACGGATTTGCCGACTGGCTGGAGAATCGGCTGCCGCAGATGACGGCGTGGAAGCCGATGGGGGAGGCCAACTACAACTACATGCTCCGCCACATCCTCCTGCTGCCGATGGATTCGCGCGACGTCGCGCACCTCGGTGAAGTCGAGCTCGGACGCTACCGCGCCCTCGAGGCGATGCTCGCCGATCCGAAGATGGCCGATCCGGATCCTTCGCGCGTCAAAAACATCCCGCCCGACCAGCAGGCATTCCTGGCCGCGTACGAAAGCCGCGAACAGGAGATGATCGACTTTCTCAAAGCGCGCAACCTCGTCACGATGCCGCCGTACCTCGGCGCGTTTCAAATCCGGCAGCTCCCCGAGGCGTTCAAGCCGACCAGTCCGGGAGGGTTTATGAATCCGCCGGGCATCTACGACGCCGACAACGGCGGCTTCTACTTCATCCCCACATACAACCCGCAGAGCAAGAATTTCTACATTCGCGCCGCCATCGAAGATCCGCGGCCGATCCTCGGGCACGAAGGGATTCCGGGACATTTCCTGCAGCTCTCGATCGCCAACCATCTCGATAACGAAATCCGCCGCCATCACGGCGAGAGCGTCTTCATCGAAGGTTGGGCGCTCTACGGCGAAGAGATGCTCGTGCGGGAAGGCATGTATCCGCCCGACTCCGCCGGCGCCGCGCAGGTGCTGCGCCTTTCGCGATACCGCGCCGCGCGTATCGGCGTCGACGTCAACCTGCACACCGGACGCTGGACGTTCGAGCAGGGTGTGAGCTACTTCATGGACGGCGGCGGACTCGATAAGGAAGCCGCGGAAGGGGAAGCGGCCGGCGCCGCGTCGTCACCGACGCAGAAGATCAGCTACATCACCGGCAAGTGGCAGATCATGCGCCTGCTCGGCCGCTACCGCGATGCCAAAGGCGCCGATTTCCGCCTCGGCCAGTTCCACGACGATCTGCTCGCACACGGCTCGTTGCCGGTGTCGATCCTGACGTGGATTTTGCTCGACGACGCAAGCGAGATCGAGAAGGCGAGCGGATTGAAATTCGCTTCACACTAGAATTCGCGCCCTCGGAGGAAAACGAAAATGCCTGTCATCGAAAAATACGACCCGGGGATGTTCTGCTGGATCGAGCTGACCACGAACGACGCCGCGGCCGCGAAGTCGTTCTATGGCTCGGTGTTCGGATGGAAGATCAACGACATTCCGATCCCGGACGGCAGCGTCTACACGATGCTGCAGGTGGACGGCCACGACCTCGGCGCGCTGTACGAAAACAAGGAGCATCCGCCGGCGTGGAACTCCTATGTGAACGTCACCAATGTCGACGAGGCCGCGAAGAAGGCGCAGGACCTCGGTGCGAACTTGATCGCTCCGCCCTTCGACGTGATGGATGTCGGCCGCATGTCGGTGATCGCCGATCCGGCAGGCGCCTCGCTCTGCCTCTGGCAGGCAGGCAAAACCATCGGCGCGACCATTCGCGGCGACAACAACACCCTCTGCTGGAACGAGCTGATGACGCCGGACATCGAAGGCGCGCGCGAGTTCTACAAAAACCTCTTCGGCTGGAACCTCAAGATCAGTCCCGAGTACACCGAGATCGACCTCGGATCGACCGGCATCGGCGGCATGATGCATCTCACGCCGGAGATGCAGGGGATGCCGACCGCGTGGACGCCGTACTTCTGCGTCGCCGATGCCGATGCGACGCTAGAGAAGATCAAGTCGAGCGGCGGCAAGGTCTACATGGGCCCGCATGAAATCCCGAACACCGGCCGCTTCGCGGTCTGCGGCGACCCGCAGGGCGCGATGTTCAACATCATCCATCCGACTTCGATGTAGTTCGTGAATGCGGGGCCGCATCGCAGCGGCCCCGCATGAAACGCTACTTCTTGCGGGTGTACGCGATCTCCATTGTCTTGAACATCTTCCCGTCAGGGGCGGGGCCCCACATCTCGAGCGTGTGGTGATCGTTGTCGATGACGGTGATGGTTTCTTTCACGGGCGTCGACTTGCCGGTCATCGGATCATCCATCGACGAAGTGAAGGTGTAGGACTTTCCGTCCGCGTTCGCGGTGCCGGACGAGATCATCACCGACGTGGTCATCGTGTCCATCCACGTGCCGACGTACTTCTTTTTGATGTTGTCGTAGCCCGTGAAACCGACGCCGGAGAACGGCATTCCCATAAAGTTGCCGGTGAAGTGTTGTTCGAGCCAGCGGCCGTCCAGAGCCCACGTGTTCTCCGATAGCCCGCCGCCGCCAGCAGGAGGCGCGCCCGGCTGCATCCACATCTTCACGTCGGCGTTGAAGGTGCCGGCCATCGCGCCGAGCTTCTTGTGAGCATCGCCGGGCGTGGCGGCTTTCATCATTGCTTCCATCTCCGCCTGTCCCGGGCCGGTCTGCGGCTTCGGGTCATCAGCGAACGAGAGCGTGGCGGTGAATGCGGCGACGAGAGCCGCGACCAGAATTCTGCTGCGCATAAATCTTCTCCTCTTTCAAATCCAATTTGGGAAGGAGAGATTGTAGGCGCGAAGCATCCGCCGGATCGCAGCCAGTGGGCAGCACGAGAGAGAGTGCCCAGAGAACTGAACTTTTTTCTACTTCGTGTAGACAGTGACCTCGGCTGACGAACCTACCGGAACCTGATCGGCGGGAGGTCCGCTCCACGAAATTCGCACCGGAACGCGCTGGACGACTTTCACGAAATTGCCTGAGGCGTTGTCCGGCGGGAGCAGCGAGAACGACGCGCCGGTGCCGCCGGAAAGGCTCTCCACTTTCCCTTCGAAATCGCGGCGGCCGAGGGCGTCGATGCGCACCGTGGCGCGCTGGCCGGGATGCATGTCGGTCATCTGCGTTTCTTTGAAATTCGCGAGGACGTACGTCGTGCGCGGCACGAGTTGCACGATCGGCATGCCGGCGGTGACGTAGGAGCCGGGATGCACTGCCAGCTTCGATGCGATGCCGTCGCGAGGCGCGACGATCTTTGTGTACGACAGATTCAGTTGCGCTGCGTGCAGCGACGCCTCGGCAGTCGCGACGCGCGCATGGGCAATGCGCGCCTGCGCCTGCGCGCCGGTGATCTGCTCCTGCACGGGTGCGCTTTGTTGCACACGTCCTTGAGCGGCCTGCACGTTCGCCTGCGCGGCCTGCCGCGCGTTTTCGCTCGCCGTCAGACGCGCATTCGCCTGCGCAAGATCGGCGTCCGCGGATTCGTGCGCGGCGCGCGCCGCATCGACCTGTGCCCGCGAGATGTCGCCTTTCCCGCCGAGCTCCTCGGCGCGTTGGAAGTCGAGCCGTGCCTTCTCCGCATTCGCCCGTGCACGTGTGACGGCCGCGCGTGCCTCCATGATCGACGACGCCGACGTATCGACGCTTTCGCGCGTGCTCTGCAGCGCTCCCTGCGCCGAGGTCAGCGCGCCGCGTGCGGTGGCCGATGTCACGGCCGTGCGCGCATCGGCATCGGCTGCCTGGGCGTTCGCCGTCTGCAGATCGCCTTCGGCTTGAGCCACTTTCACCTGCGCATCGGACGGGTCAAGATCGGCGAGGACTTGTCCCGCACGTACCGGCTGATTTTCCGCGATGTACACATTCGTCACCTGTCCCGCGACGCGCGCGGCGACGGGAACGATGTCGGCGGTGACCTGCGCGTCGTCGGTTGCTTCCTTGCCGGAAGAGAGCATCGCGAAGATGCCGTAGCCGATCAGCAGCAGCAGGATGACGCTGCCGAGGATGAGGTAGAGGCGCTTGGCCTTGGAGGGAGCGATGGCCGGCTCGTGCTCGGCAATCTCCGGCATCGCGCCGGCAGGTGATTCAGTCGTCGTCATTTACATCTCCACATGAACTTCGATCTTCTCCGCGTCCTTTGGCATCTTCAGAAAAAACACCAGCGGCAGAACGCCGAGAAACAGGATTCCCGAAAGGTAAAAGAGTTTTTCGAACGAGATGACCATGGCTTGCTGGCGAAGCTGACCGTCGATCATCTGCACTGCGTGTTGGCGCGCCGCAAAGGAGTCGAGTCCGCGTCCCTGCAGCATTCGCTGAATTGCGGCGACACGCGCTGCCATCGCCGGCGACGAAATCGAGAAATGCGGCAGCATGTCGCCGCGGGCTTTCGTCGCGAAGCGCGACAGCATCGTCGCGAATACTGCCAGCCCGACCGAACCGCCCGTCTGGCGCAACAGCGAGTTCAGTCCGGTGGCGTCGGACAATCGATGCCGAGGGATCGTGCTCAGTGCCATCGTCGTCAGCGGGATGAAGAGGCAGCTGAAGGCCACGCCCTGAATGATCAGAACCTGGACGACGTCTCGGGTCGACGTCGCCAGCGTGTAGTGCCCCATCAGCCACGCCGTGTAGGCGAAGAGGATGATGCCGAAGGCGACCACCAGCCGCGGCGAGACTTTATTGTAGAGCCGTCCCACGATCGGCATCACCACAAGCATGCAAAGACTTCGCGGCATCAGCGCCAGTCCGGACTGCGTCGCCGAAAATCCGAGGAGCAGTTGCATGTAGAGCGGGAGCAGAAACGTGATCGCCATCAGCATTGCGAACATGACCGCGCCGATGAGCGTGCCCGAGGTGAACACGACGTCTTTGAAGAGTGAGAAGTCGACCGCCGGCACGCGCGCGCTGAGCTCGCGGATCACCAGCGCCACGAGCGAAACGATGGCCACGAGCAGGATCAGCTTGATCTCGCCCGACTGGAACCAGTCGTTGCGATTGCCTTCCTCGAGGACGTACTGCATCGTGCCGAGGCCGATGAAGAGCAGCGCGATACCGCTCCAGTCCATGTTCTTTCGCTGCCGTGCAGCCATCGTGTGCATTGCCGCGCGCACGTCCTCAGGCTCGTGTACGAATCGCGACACCATGATCAGCGACACGATGCCGACAGGAACGTTGATGTAGAAGATCCACGGCCACGAATAGTTGTCGACGATGTAGCCGCCGAGCGTCGGCCCGAATGCGGGCCCGAGCACGACCGCCATTCCGAAGAGCGCCATGGCCATGCCCTGTTCTTTGGGCGGAAAGGTCTGGCGCAGGATCGCTTGCTCGGTCGGCTGCAGCGCGCCCGCGCCGAGACCTTGCAGGATGCGACAGAAGACCAGCATCGGCAGCGTGCGCGCCATCCCGCAGAGCGCGGATCCGATCACGAAAAGCACGAGGCAGGTCATGTAGACGCGCTTCTGTCCGAAGAGGCGCGCCAGAAATCCGGTCAACGGCATGACCATGACCGTGGCGATGACGAAGCCGGTCGTGACCCAGGTGATCTGTTCGATCGTGACGCCGAGCGAGCCGGTCAAATGCGGCACGGCCACGTTGACGATCGACGCGTCGATGGCGCCCATCAGCGTGCCGAAGGTGATCGACACGGTGACGAGCCACTTGTTGACCGGCTTGCGCTCCTCGCGAGTCGTCGTCCCGCCGGCCGCGTTGAACATCGCGGCTGCCGAGGTCACGGCTGGACTCCGGGCGGCTTCGTGGGTGGCATGACCGACGGTTGCGGCGGCGCCGTCGCCGCGCTGCCCGGCGGCATCAGAGGTGGATTTGCTTCCGGCGCGTTCTGCGGGACCGAAGGTGTGACGCCACTCGGCATCGGCGGCGGGATCGCAACACTTCCCGTCGCGCCGGTCGATTGCGCATCGGCGTTCCCGAAGTAGCCGCGGATCGCGCCGGTAGCGTGCTCGTAATCGAACTGCGCCGCGGCGGCGTCGGCCTGTGCGGCGATCAGGTCTTCATGCGCCTGACGAAACGCATCCTGCGCGCGATCGACTTCGACCGGCGATCCGTATCCTGCGCCACGCCGGTCCCGCGCCACCGTCAGCGCCTCCTCCGCCACCTGCACGGTTTCCGTCGCCACGCCGACGCGCGACTCGGCATTCTGCAGCGTCATCAGCGATCGGCGAACGTCCTGCTCGACGTCGCGCTCGAGTTGCGTGCGCCGCGTCTGGGCGTCGTGCAACATCACTTTGGCGCGAGCGATGTTGGCGTTGATGTCAGCGTGAAAGAGCGGCACGCCGAGGTTCGCGGCGATGCGGCGCGTCCAGTGAAGATCGGTGGTGCGGTTGCCGCTCATATCGCCTTCGAAATCGAGCGAGACGGACGGCAGCAGCCGGGCGCGCGCGGCATCGACGGTGAGCTTTGCGGCGCGTTCGTTCTCTTCGGCCTGCCGCAGTTCGGGACGCTGCGTCCGCGCCGAGGCGAGCGAGGTGTCGATCGGCGGAACCGAAGTGGGGACGGTCGGCGCGTCGGCGATGATGACATCGCTCGACTCATCGGCGCCAACGGCGTTCAGTAACGCCAGCGCGGCGTTCTGTCGATCGTTCTGCGCGACCAGCAACGCCTGCCTGGCGCGCGCGAGCTGCACATTGGCTTGCGCGACGTCGAGCCGCGTGCCGGTGCCGACTTTGAACTCGTCCTGCGACGTCTGCAGCAGGCGAGTGAAAAGCGCGATGTCCGCCTGCCGCGCCGCGATCTGCGACTGCGCGCGCTGCACCATCAGATACAGGCGCGCCACCGCGGCAGCCACGTCGTTCTCCGCCTGTTGACTCTGATAACGCGTCGCATTCGCGGAACTCTGGAGCGATTGGTATCGCCGCAATGCCGCGATGTTGAACACCTGCACCGCGGCGGCGAGCTGCGCATCGGTCACGTTGAACGGACCGACCACCGCCGGGACGCCCGGCAGCGAAAAGCCGAACGTGGCCAGGTTGATCGACTGGTTGTAGCGCATCAGCTTCGCATCGGCCTGCGGCAACAGCGCATTCAGCGCCTCGGAACGCGCAATCCGCGCCAGCTCCTCATTCGAGCGAGCCAGTTCCGTTTGAGTCCCGGTGCCGAGGGCTCTGCGGATGGCGTCGCCGAGCGTGAGACGGAGAGGCGGAGCTTGCGCCTGCGCGCCGACTGCGATTGCAAAGAGAAGGAAGGAAAATCGTTTCCACAGCATGCGTCAAAAAGCCTCACGGTGAGGCTGCAATACGTCCGCCAGCACCGAATGACCGTCCGGTCAGTTTGGTGGTAAAGGCGATTTGGGGCGGCGGCATTCCGGCGGACGCCGCGCATAATCTGCCGGAGCGAAAGACGAATGCCGAGCACGAAGAAGAACCGCACCGCTGAAGCAACTGCCGACGAGATGCGAGCGAATCGTTTCGCAGTCATCACGAAGGTTGGTCGTATTCGAGTGGCTGTACCGACGCAGCACATCGAACCGCTGCGAAACGATTCCGTCCGCAAAACTACCGCGGCTATTCGCAAACGTCGATGATCCAGTCATGCGGTCAGCATCTCCCGTCGCCGTAGGCGGCGTAAGAACCGTAGACTCCGGCTTCAGTCTGGGTTCCGCAAACGCGGTCCGGATTCGGAGCGCGCTTTAGAGCGCGAAAGAAAGATTTCGAGCGATTCGCAGAAGGCGTTCTCTCGCGCGCTTACGCGCGCTCACGAGATCGTTCGCATTTGTATCCCCCATCTGAAGATGGGGACTACGGTCCTTAGGCCGCCTACGGCGACCGTTCTGCGGATTACACCGCGCCCAACTTCGACATCGCCCGCAGCACCTCGGCGACGCTCCACGCTTGCGCTGCGCATCCCCGGGGCGTGAATGGCGGCTCGGCGTCGAAGACTTCGCTGATGGTGCCGATGCAGGAGGCGGCGAGCTCGGCGCGGAAGCCGTCGAGGAATTGGCGGGCGGTGTTGATGTCCGACGGATGTACCTTCAGCCACGCGTCGATGAATGGTCCGATCAGCCAGCCCCAGACCGTGCCCTGGTGATAGGCGGCGTCGCGGGCGCGGAGGTCGCCGTCGTAGGCGGGTTTGTAATCCGTGTGACTTCGGGACAGCGATCGCAGGCCGACTGGCGTCAGCAGTTCGTCTTGTACTACTGACACCACGCGGCGCCAGCGGCTTTCGTCGAGTACGGGGAAATCGAGGGAGATCGAGAAGATCTGATTAGGACGCAGCGCCGTGTCGTTGGCGTCGACGACGTCGTAAAGATATTTACCTTCGTCGTACCAGAAGCGCTCGTTGAACGACTTGCGCGCGCGCGACGCGTGCTCGTCCATGCGGCGCGCGGTCGTGTCGTCGTTTTCCTGCAGCAGTAGTTGTTCGAGGATGCGCAGCGCGTTGTACCAGAGCGCGTTGATCTCGACAGCCTTGCCGCGCCGAGGAGTGACTACCCAGCCGTCGACTTTCGCGTCCATCCAGGTGAGTTGATAACCCTCAGCACCTTGCGCGAGCAGGCCGTCCGAGGGATCGACGTGGATGTTGAAGCGCGTGCCGCGGAGATGGTGGTCGACGATATCGAGCAGCTTCGGCAGCAGCATCCGCAGCGTCTCGCGATCGTTCGTCGCCTTGACGTAGCGCCAGACGGCGTGAAAGAACCAGAGCGTCGCGTCCGCGGTGTGATACAGCCCTTCGCTATTGCCCTCGGGGAAAAGATTCGGGATCAACCCGTCGCGAATGTACGACGCGAATGTGCGCAGAATGTTGCCGGCCTCGCGGAAGCGGCCGGTGCAGAGGGTCAGGCCTTCGAGGCTGATCATCGTGTCGCGGCCCCAGTCGGTGAACCAGTGGTAGCCGGCGATCACCGTACGCGGCTCGTCGCCCGCGGCGCGGACGCGCGCTTCGTCGGCCACGCGCGTGTGCGGATGAATCAGGAACTGGTCGGCAGCGAGGACGAGGAGGCATGCGAACGGGTCGGTCTGATGCGAGATCGACAGCATCTTCGCGATGCGCTCGTCTTCCGCCGAGGATGCATCGACACACGGAAGCGCCTTCACGACGTCCCACGATTCGACGGATGCGACGATGCCGCAGTCGTTGCCGGAACTCAGATCGATGTGGACGACCCCGGGACTCCACAGCTCGCCCTCATGTTCGTAGCCGCGGCTCTTTTCGATGCGATAGAGAACGTGTTCGAACGAGCGCGGATCCTTCTCGATACGCGCGCCGCTGCCGAATGCGAGAAGGCGCAGCGGCGGAAACTCGTCGCTGTCGCACAGCTCGATTCCGCGGCCATCCTCGGCCATCGTCACCTTCCAGCGATCGAACATCTGTCCGGCGACCAGGCCTTTGTGGGGACGAAAATGCACCGACGGACGCAAACGCAGCCGCAATCCCGAGGGACCTTCGAGCAATCGATAGACGATGTAGGACGTATTCTGCAGATGCGGCATCAGCACGCGCTTCTCGAGGCGAATGCCGTTGCCGGAGAAACGCCAGACCGGGCGGCCGTTCTCCATCGCGAACTCTTCGAGGATGCCGTCCTCGGGGAACGCGACCTCGCGACCGCCGTGCTCGTCGCCGCTGAGACGCCAGCAGAGTCCATCGGCGCTTTCGAGGACTTCCTCGAGATGGTTGAACATCATCGTGCGGCCGAGCGGGGCGGGGAGGGCTGCGATGAGGAAGCCATGAAAGCGGCGGGTGTTGGCGCCGCCGATGGTTCCCGATGCGTATCCGCCAAGCGCGTTTGTCACCAGCCATTCGCGCGTGAGAAGCGTGTCGCGAGGGTCGCCGCGTTTCCAGCCGGATTGAATCGGAATTGCAATCGTTGCTTCGGCGGTCGTCATCGCGGCATGAAAATGTCCTGCTGAAGTTATGCCTGCGGCCCGGTTTCGTTCACAATGTGCGACAGCGTTTCGAGAGGGAGGGGCTTCATGAGAAGAAATGCTGCGGTTGCGGGCTTCCTGCTCGGATTGATTTTGTCCGCCTGCGCCCATCACAAGACGACTACTGATACCGCGCCGCCGCCGGAACCGGCACCTGCGACCGCCTCAGTCGAGCCGCCCGCACTCGAGCCGCTGCCGGCGACGACTCCCGCGCCGGTCCCTGCGCCCGCTCCAACCGTTGCGCCGAGCTCTCCTCCGCCCGTCATCGATCCGACTCTGGATCAGGCCGCATCGCTGGCCATGAACAATCAGCCGGATCAGGCGCGCCGCGTCTACCTCGCGCTGCTGAATCAGGCCAATGTCTCGCGTCAAACCATCGCCGAGGCCGCGCGCGGGCTGTATCG
>DASYJY010000228.1:0-7128 GCA_035995985.1 Thermoanaerobaculia bacterium
GGACGGCCGCTCCGACACAGCGTGGCGTTCAGCGGCCGGCGGCGCGCAGTGGCTGTCGGTCGATTTGAGAAGCGTTCGCGAATTTGGTGGATTGGTAATCGCGTGGAGCACGTCTGCGCGCGATTACGACGTCTCAACATCGATGGACGGAAGGGATTGGAACGTCGTCCGGTCGGTGAGGAATGGCAACGGCGGGCGCGATTACCTGCAGACGCCGAACGCCGCCGCGCGGTACGTCCGCGTGAACATGAACGGCGGCGACGGCTACGCGATCGACGAGATCACCATCGAGCCGCCGCGGTTCGGCGATCGCTTCATCAACGTCTATCAGCGCATGGCGCGCGACGCGTCGCGCGGACGCTACCCGCGCGGAATGATCGGCGAGCTCGCCTACTGGACGATCTTCGGCGTCGATCGCGACGCCGGCGCGAAGCCGCTGTTATCCGAGGACGGGGCGATCGAGACGCCGGCGGGATTTACGTTGGAGCCGTTCGTGCGCATCGACGGACGGCTGATGACGTGGGCGGACGTGAGCACGACGCAGTCGCTCGAACAGAGCTCGCTGCCGTTGCCGTCGACGACTTGGCGGCATCCGAAGTTCACACTGGAAATCGCACCATTCGGCGCTGGAACCGCCGCCGCGCCGATCGGCTATGTGCGCTATCGGCTTCGCAACACCAGCGCGCATCCGGCACGCGCGCAGTTCTACGTCGCCGTCCGTCCGCTGCGCGTCACGCCGCCCTGGTTCGAGCTGAACATCAACGAGCTGACGGCGCCGATTCGTTCGATCGCGTGGACCGGCAGCGAACTGACCGTCGATGACACGCGCGTCGTCCCGTTGACGAAGCCGACTTCGATCGTGGCGTCGACGTTCGACAGCGGAGATGCGAGTGACTTGTTCGACTCAATGCCCGCGACTCACTCCGTCACCGATCCCCAACGCCACGCCTCGGCATTGATGCGCTGGGATCTCACGCTCGCACCGGGCGAGGAGAAGATCATTGACATTGCCACGCCGCTGCACGCGCACGATGCGCAGCCGATCCCGCGCGACGTCGCGCATCAGCGAGCGATCGCGATCGCCTACTGGCGCAGGATCGTCGATCACGTTGATATCGATATCCCCGCCGCGCGCGATCTGATCGACACCGCCCGCGCCAACGTCGCCTACAACCTCCTCGGGCGCGACGGTCCGGCCATCCGCGGCGGCGCGCGCAACTACAGGCGTAGTTGGATTCGCGACGGCTCGCTCGCTTCCACGATGCTGCTTCGCTTCGGCCTCGGCGACGACGTCCGCGATTACATCCGCTGGTTCGCTCCGTATCAGTTCGCCGACGGCAAGATCCCGTGCTGCGTCGATTCGCGCGGCGCCGATCCGGTCAATGAGCACGACAGCCACGGCGAGTTCATCTACCTCGTCGCCGAGCACGCGCGGCTCACGGGCGATCTCTCGCTCGCGCGCGAGGTCTGGCCGCATGTGGAAAAGGCGGCGGACTACATCGATCTGCTGCGCCACCAGACGTCTGGCGAATTCAAAGGACTTCTTCCTCCATCCATCAGCCACGAAGGCTACTCCGCGAAACCGATGCATTCGTACTGGGACGATTTCTTCGGATTGCGCGGACTGAAAGACGCGGCGTGGCTGGCGGAGCAACTCGGCAATCGCGATGCGGCATCGCGATTCGCGAAGAGTCGCGATGAGTTCGCGCACGACTTCCATGCCTCGATTCTCCGCGCGATCGAAACGCATCACATCGACTACATCCCCGGAGCCGCGGACCTCGGCGATTTCGATCCGACTTCGACGACGATCGGCATCGAACCGGGCGGCGATCTCGCCAACCTCCCACACGAGGCGGTCATCCACGAGTTCGAGCGCGCGTGGAGTGAGTCGCTGGCGCGGATGGAAGGCCGGCGCGCGTGGAAGGACTACACGCCGTACGAGCTGCGCCAGGTGGGCACATTCATCCACCTCGGCTGGCGCGATCGCGCGCAACGATTGCTCGCCTTTTTCCTCGACGACCGCCGTCCCGCCGGCTGGAAACAATGGGCCGAGGTTGCGGCGCAGGATTACCGCAGCCCGACGTACCTCGGCGACATCCCGCACCTCTGGGTCGGCTCCGACTTCGCGCGCTCCTTCATCGACATGCTCGTCTACGAACGCGAATCGGACGACGCGCTCGTCCTCGGCGCGGGAATCCCGTCATCGTGGCTCGACAAAGGACTGCGCGTGCGCGGACTTCGAACGATTTACGGTCCGCTGAATTTTTCAGCACGCCGTGACGGCAAACGAATCGTCGTCAACATCAGTGGAGTGCGCGTGCCGAGGGGCGGGATCGTCCTGCAGTTGCCGGGATTTGGTGAGCGCATCGTGCGAACGTTGACGGCTGCGGTCGAATTGCACTAGCCGAGCCGCGTCATCGCCAGCATCGTCACGTCGTCGCCGGCGGGCACTTCGCCGATGAATTCGTGGACGTGCGTGTCGATCGTATCGAGGATCGCATCCGCATCGCTGCCGTGCATCGTGCGCAGCATTTCGCACACAGGATCGAGCCCGAGTTGCTCCTCGGCGATGTTCTCGGCCTCGGTGACGCCGTCGGTGAAGAGGACGAGTGAGTCGCCGGCGGCGAGCGTGAGCGATTGATTGCGGTACTGCGCGTTCGGGAGGATGCCGACCACGATGTCGGTCGAGTGCATCGCTTCGACGCCGTTCTTCGATATCACCAGCGGCGCGACGTGACCGGCGTTTGCGAACGAAACGATGCCTGTGGCCGGATCGAGAACGCCTGCGACCATCGTCACGAATTTCGACGGCGACGTTTTTGGCGCCAGTGTTTCGTTGATGTCGCGCAGCAGATCGGCCGGCGTCGGATCGTGGCGCGTGAAAATCGCGAACGCTGTGGCCACGCTCGACATCACCAGCGCGGCGGTGATCCCTTTGCCGCTGACGTCGGCGATGACAAAGTAAATCCGTCCGTCGGGACGGACGACGACGTCGTAATAATCGCCGCTGACCGTTTTACACGGTCGGTTCGCGCCGGCGAAACGGTAGCCGGAGATCTCGGGCAACGCATCCGGCAGCAGGCGGCGCTGAATCGTGTACGCGGTGCGGAGCTCTTCATCGATCTTCGCTTTCGCGAACGCTTCCTCGCGCAGGCGCGTGCGCTCCAGTGTGACGGCGGCGAAGCGGGCGATCTGCGCGAGCAGGCGCACGTCATCCTCGGCCACGACTCCGCGCGCCGAGGTGTAGTCGATGTAGAGGACGCCGAGGACCGCGTCGGCGACGAGGAGCGGCGCGCAGACCGCGGATCGGATGCGCTGCGCGATGATCGACTGCGCGCGTGCGAACTTGTCGTTCTGCTCCGTATCGAAGTACGACACGACCTTGCGTCCATCGACCACCTCGCGCAGAAGCGTACGGCTGATGGCGAGATCGTTCGACTCCGTCGCGTCGAGGCGACGCAGCTTCACATTCGCGAAAGAAACGCGATCGTCGCCGAGGAGCGCGATCGCAGCGCGGGTCGGACGCAAGAGAAAAACGACGCGGTCGAGGATGAAGTCGAAGAGCTCGGCCATCGGACGATCGGCCAGGAACTCCAGCGCGAGCATGGAGAGGATCTGCGTCTTCTCGTTGCTGCGCTCTTTCTCGTCGTCATCGACGGAAATGGCCAGGTTCGTAGCGTGCGAATCGGTATCGACGGCGATGAACTGCGACGTCGTTTCGTCGGAATGGAAAACGACTTCGCTGTCGCCGAGGCCGATGCGGTCGCCGGGATGGAGGAGCGAGGGTTCGACGAGCTTCACGCCATTGAGCGTCGTGCCGTTCACGCTGCCGCAGTCGCGGACGTACCAGGTTCCGCGCTCGTTGAGAATCTCGGCGTGGCGACGCGAGAGGAAGCGATCTTTGATCGGAATCGTGCAATCCGAGGCGCGGCCAAGCGAGATGTTCTCCGCCGGCAGCGTGAGCTGCTGCGGCGAGAGTCCCGGCTGATAAACAGTGAACCGCACGTGTGTTTTCGACTCGTGCAAATGGCCTCCGGTGGTGGATGCGAAGGTGTGCATTATAAGGTGCACGTATCCGTGCGACGCGAACTCGACTACTGGCTTCCGCCAATCGCGTGGGCCGCAGTAATTCTCATGGCATCCACCGATCTTTTCTCGGGATCGAACACAAGCAGCGTGCTGCAAAGGATCGCTGTCTCGATCTTCGGCTATCGCCTCGCGCCCGAGACCGCGGCGACGCTGAATCACTTCATCCGCAAGACCGCGCATCTCACCGAGTACGGCATCCTCGGCGCGCTGACGTTTCGAGCGCTACGCGGCGAGAAGAAATCGTGGAATCCGCGATGGGCGATCGGCGCAATCGTGTTGGCGGCTCTCATCGCATCGATTGACGAGTTTCATCAGTCGTTCGTCCCGTCGCGCACGGGCACATGGCACGACGTGGTGCTCAACGCAGCGGGCGCGACGATCGCGCAGATCCTCATCCGCGCCGCGCAGGTGCTACTCTTTCGATCGACATGAACCGCCTTCTGCTCGCCACGATCGCGATCCTCGCCGCCGCTTCCGCCCTCGCCGCTCCGGCCGAACAATCGAAGCAGTTCATCTCGCCGGTCTACACGATCGACAAGATTTACCACTCGATGGAAGGCCCTTCGAGCGTGGAGCGCATCTACCTCGGCGATCCGAGCGCGCCCGCGGAGCTGCTCTGGGTCACAGGCATCCGCACAGAGATGGTCGACGCGGACGGCACCACGCCGCAGCTGCCCGAACTGATGTGCCACGTGAACGTCGATCTCGATGGCTCGAAGCATCAGGCGCTCTTCGGCTTTCGCCGCGCCACGTCGTCGCGATTGATGACGTTGTCCCAGGGAATGCTGGCGGCGAAAGTGCCGGCCGGTTTCGGATTTCCGCTGGCGTCGAACGAGCCGCTGCTGCTCTTCACGCAGGTGCTCAACCTCAACATCCAGCATCCGCAGAACATCAAGGTCCGCCACCGCGTGACGATCGATTACGTTCGCGCGCGCGAACTCACGACACCGATCAAGCCGCTCTTCAATGTCGGCGCCTCGGGGATGGTGATCCTCGACGACAACCCGCTCGCGCTCGCACATTCGATGATGTCGATGCCGTCGACGGCGAGCGTTACCACCGAGGCCGGACACGACGGCGCGACGATGAATCCGAATATGAGCTGCCTGGTCGGCTCCCGCGCGCCGCAGGCATCGGGCGGCTCCGCCGATTACACCGATCCGCAAGGCCGCAAGATGACCGGCCACTGGATCGTGCCGCCCGGCAAGCAGGTCAACCACAGCGACATCACCTGGTTCATGAATCTGCAGTTCGACACGCGCCTGCGCTACGCGGCCGTGCACCTGCATCCGTTCGCGAAGTCGCTGGAGATGCGCGACATGACCACCGGCAAGACGGTGTTCCTGTCGAAGGCGCAGAATCCGCCGGCCGGCGTCGGCCTGACGCACGTGGACGAGTTCAAAAGCGCTGACGGCGTGCTCCTCCAGCACAAGCATCAATATTCATTGATCAGCACCTACGACAATCCGACCAACGCGAATGCCGACTCGATGGCGTCGATCTTCCTCGGCCTCGACGATCCGGAGCTGACGATCCCCGCGCCGGACGAACTGGCGCGCACGTCGGCGGCGCTATTCGACAGCAAGTATCTGGTGCTGCACACGAACATCGGCGACATCGCGGCCACATTCGACCGCGAACATGCCTCGGAAACCGTGCTTCAGGTTGCACGCTTCGCCCTCTCCGGCGCGCTCGATGCGATGCAGATGCTCGGCCAGAAGGATGGCGTGACGGTGTCGCTGGAGGGAGCGAAGGTCGGTCCTCAAATGCTGCCGTTCCACGCCGAGAGCGGCGTGCCGCGGCGCATGGGAACGGTCGCGTATTGCCTCGCCGGCGGCGCCTATCGGCAACCGACCATCGTCATCGACACAGATCGAATCCCGCCGAACAATCTCTGCATCGGCTTCGCGCGAATCGAGGGCGGCATGGACCTCGTCGAGGTACTCCGCCCCGGCACCAGCGCAACGCTGGCGAAAGCGGAAGCGACCGCCGCATCGCCGTTCGCGCCGAGGACGGTCGCCACGAAGTAGCTCCCTACGCCCGCACGACAGAACCTAAACAAACGTCGGGTGGTCGCGTACCTGGTCATGCCACGGTTCACGGCATTTCAAAAAGCGAACATCATGAAGGGCCGCACGATCCGACTGTCATCCACGCGCAACTGCATAGAGCACAAGCCTTTTAGTGCGGCTCCCTCGACAAGTCTGTCCCGCGCTACGAATGGCTGACACTGGTGACACTTCGCAGGGACCCATCGCTTTCTCTCGTAACCTTCTTTAAAGCCAGCCTCGCCAAGCGGGCAATTCCGTCATTGTCGGCGCGAGTCAACTCTACTAGTCTCGCCAGCACGCGACCAGATGCTGGACTCGGCAGTCCGAATCGCATCAATAGCTGCAAGCCAGACATCACCTCTTCCTCCGCTTCCTTAAATAACAATTCCAGGCCCCGTAACCTCAGGCCCTGAAAGTAGCCACGTCTATGTCGTCGTCGAAATCGCCCAATGACAAAGCTAGCCAAGAGCATAATAGCGAGCAGCAACACTACTAAGAGCACCACCTCAAGATAGTGAACGACAATGTCCGGCCTCATTGCACAATCCTCTCAACGGCGCTTTTTTGCGCTTCCAAGTCCTCTATCTCACACGCCGCATAGTATGAACAGACGCCTAATATAACTGCGATCACCACAGAATAGCAGTTTACCTTGGCGTAAAGCTCCATCCTGTAATGCCGCTCACCCGCCGCGACACCTGGTAACAAAGCGATGATGTCAAGCTTTGTCCACGCGAAGACGAGCGTAAACGCAATCGCGAAGACAAGCGCAACGTGTCGCAACGTACGAAGTCCGAAACCTGACCGCGAACTGGCATAATGCTGCTCAAGCGCGATTTCCAAAAGCAGTAAGAGGGCGAGGAGAAGGAAATCACCATGACCGAAGGCGTGAGCGAACGGGTCAGGAACATGCAGTATGTATAGATATAACGGATAAAACAACACTAGCACAACAGACGGTAAACAGGCTTTAGTCAAAAACCAC
>DASYJY010000229.1:0-9996 GCA_035995985.1 Thermoanaerobaculia bacterium
CGGCGTCGCGGAAATGTTCGGCGACCGTGAGGCCGGTCAGCCCGACGCGGAGTCGCGCGCCTGGCGGCTCGGTCATCTGGCCGTAGATCAGCGCCGCTTTCGATTTCGACGAATCGCCGGGGACGATGACGCCAGTCTCGGCGAATTCGAGCCAGAGGTCATTGCCTTCGCGGGTCCGCTCGCCGACGCCGGCGAAAACGGAGAAGCCGCCGTGCTCTTTGGCGACGTTGTTGATCAACTCCATGATCAGAACGGTTTTGCCGACGCCGGCGCCGCCGAACAGGCCGGTCTTGCCGCCCTTGGTGTACGGCTCGAGGAGATCGATGACTTTGATGCCGGTCTCGAACATCTCGATGTTCGTCGACTGCTCATCGAAACGCGGTGGCTGGCGGTGAATCGAAAGGTGGTGCTCGGAGTTCACCGGACCCTTGTTGTCGACCGGCTCGCCGAGAACGTTGAGGATGCGGCCGAGAGTCTCGCGTCCGACGGGAACCATGATCGGGCCGCCGGTGTCGATCGCCTTCATGCCGCGAACCATTCCGTCGGTCGGCTTCATGGCGATGCAGCGGACCTGGTTCTCGCCTATGTGGTTCGCCACTTCGGCGACGACGTCGATGGGAACCTTGCCGAACTCGCCGTTGTCGACGACGCGGATGGCGTTGTAGATCGCCGGCAGATGGCCGTCTTCGAATTCGATGTCGAGGGCCGGTCCGATGACCTGGATCACTTTGCCGACCGCGTGCGTGTTGGTTTCTTCGTTTGCCATGTCTTCTCCGTTGTCTATTGCGCGGCGGACGCGCCCGAGACAATCTCGATGATTTCTTTGGTGATGGCGGCTTGGCGGATGCGGTTGTAGGTCAGCGTCAGGTAATTGATCATGTCGGACGCGTTTTTCGTGGCCGCTTCCATGGCCGTCATGCGCGCTCCCTGTTCGGCCGCGGCCGACTCGAGGAGGACGCGGTAAAGCTGAAACTCGATGTGCTTCGGCAGGAGGTCGGAAAGGATCTGCTCCGGTCCGGGCTCGTAGAGGTAGTCGATCGACGGGTGGTCGGGGGTGGCCTCGAACTCCGACATGATCGGAAGAAGCCGCTCAGCGCGCACATTCTGCGCGATGAGCGACTTGAATTCGTTGTAGACAATGTAGACGCCGTCGATCTTTTCGTCGATGAAGTCTTTGATCAGACCGTCGGCGATCTCGCGCGCCACTTCGATCGACAACGCCTGGGCGACGAAGACGTTCTGTCGGATCGGAATCGGACGTCTCTTGAAGAAGTCGCCCGCTTTGCGGCCGATGGTCAGGAGCTCGACGCTTTCAAAACTGCGCTCGCGGATGAAGTTCTGCGCGGCGCGGATGACGTTCGAGTTGAACGCGCCGCAGAGGCCGCGGTCGGCAGTCACGACGATGACGACGACGTTGCGCTCCGGCTCGCGCGACTGTAGCAGCGGATGCGAGTTGATGTCGACGCGCGTGGCCACCGAGGCGAGAACCTGGCGCAGGCCGGCCGCGTACGGGCGCGCTGCGAACATCCGCTCCTGCGCGCGGCGCAGCTTTGCCGCGGCCACCATCTTCATGGCCTTGGTGATCTGCTGCGTGTTCTTGACGCTGCGGATCCGGCGCCGGATATCGATCGTGCTGGGCATTTGTGATTACGCTGCGACGGCTTTGGGGTTGTCTTTCACGTACTGCGCTTTGAATTCGGTGATGGCATCGCGGAGGCCGGCTTCGAGGTCGGCGTCGAATTTCGGCGCGGTCTCCAGCTTTTCGAGAACATCACCCTTCTCATCGCTCAGGTACTGGTGTAGCGCTGTTTCGAACGGGAGCACCGAGGATACGGCGAGGTTGTCGAGGAAACCTTTGACGCCGGCGTAAACCGAGGCGGTCTGGAGAGCGATGCGCATCGGCTGATACTGCCCCTGCTTAAGGATCTCGACGAGACGGCGGCCACGATTCAGCTGCGCCTGTGTGACCTTGTCGAGATCGGAGCCGAACTGCGAGAACGCCGCGAGCTCGCGATACTGCGCGAGGTCAAGCCGCAGCGTGCCGGAGACGGTTCGCATCGAGCGCACCTGCGCCGAGCCGCCGACGCGCGACACCGAGATACCGACGTTGATGGCCGGACGGACGCCGGAGTGGAAGAGGTCCGTCTCCAGAAAGATCTGGCCGTCGGTGATTGAGATGACGTTGGTCGGGATGTATGCGGAGACGTCGCCGGCCTGCGTCTCGATGATCGGCAATGCGGTCAGCGAGCCGCCGCCCTTTTCGTCAGCCATCTTTGAGGCGCGCTCCAGCAGGCGCGAGTGGAGATAGAAAACGTCGCCGGGATACGCTTCGCGGCCCGGCGGACGGCGGAGCAGCAGCGAAATCTCACGATACGCCGCGGCGTGCTTGGAGAGATCGTCATAGATGATCAGCGCGTGCTGGCCGTTGTACAAAAAGTACTCGGCCATGGCGCAGCCGCCGTACGGCGCGAGGTACTGCATCGGCGCGGGATCGGATGCGGACGCGTTGACGACGATGGTGTAGTCCATCGCGCCGTTCTCTTCGAGCGTGCGGACGACCTGCGCAACCGTCGACTTCTTCTGGCCGATGGCGACGTAGACGCAGATGACGCTCTTGCCCTTCTGATTGATGATCGTGTCGACCGCGACGGCGGTCTTGCCGGTCTGGCGGTCGCCGATGATCAGCTCGCGCTGGCCGCGGCCGATCGGGATCATGGCGTCGACGGCCTTGAGTCCCGTCTGCAGCGGCTCTTTGACCGGCTTGCGGTCGACGACGCCCGGCGCGAGGCGCTCGATCGGGTAGAACTCGGTGGTGTTGACGGGACCCTTCCCGTCGATCGGAACGCCGAGCGGATTGACGACGCGGCCGACCAGCGCGGGGCCGACGGGAACGGACATGATCT
Organism: Thermoanaerobaculia bacterium; assembly: GCA_035995985.1. Taxonomy (GTDB): domain Bacteria; phylum Acidobacteriota; class Thermoanaerobaculia; order Gp7-AA8; family Gp7-AA8; genus JADGNZ01. Next base: position 2,904 of record DASYJY010000229.1, read on the forward strand.
TGCCGGTGCGCTTGACCTCGTCGCCTTCCTTGATCTCGGAGGCTTCGCCGAGAAGCACGACGCCGACGTTGTCTTCCTCGAGGTTTAGAGCCAGACCAGCGATGTCGTGCGGGAACTGCACGAGCTCACCGGCCATGACGCGGTCGAGACCGTAGACGCGCGCGATGCCGTCGCCGACGGAGACGACGGTACCGACTTCAGAGACATCGACGCCGCGGCCGATTCCGCTTAATTGCTGCCGGATAATCTCTGTGATTTCTTCTGCTTTCAAATCTACAGCCATAAAGTCTCCCGGAAATGCATCATGAAAAACGCATCACGCTAATGACTCGCGGAATTTCTCGATCTTGCCGGCCACCGAGGCATCGAATACCTCGCTGCCGATCTTGGCGACGAAGCCGCCGATGAGCGCAGGATCGACGGTGACGTCGAGGTCGACCTTCGCTCCAACCTTGCGCTCGAGCATCGCGCGCAGCTCAGCTTCTTCTTTCGACGACAACTTGCTCGCCGAACGAACGTCGGCGGCCACGACTCCGGTGGCCTCGCGGATCATCGTCGCCAGTCCGGCCACGATGTCGCTCAAGTCGTTGATGCGGCGATTCTGAATGAGCACGTCGAGGAGACGAACGGCGAGGTCGGACAGTCCAAGACGTTTAGCAATCGCGGCGGTGACCTTGGTTTTCGAACTGTGCTCGATTCCGGGATTCGCGTACATCAGCTGCAAGTCGCTCGATGATTTGCGGACCTGCTCGAACTGCGTCAGCTCATCGCGCAGCGTCGCCGCGTTTTCGGGCGTCTTCGCCACTTCCATCGCCGCGCGTGCGTACGGCCTTGCGAATCGGCGGATCATGAGCGCGCCTCGGCCACCTCGCGGACGCTCTCATCGAAGAGCCGCTCGCGATCGTTGTCTGTGACCTTCTCGCGGAGGATCTGTTCCGCGCGCTGTGTGGCCAGCTCGCCGGCATATTCGGTCAGTTCGTGCCGCGCGCGCTTCAAACGATTGTCGACCTCGTTCCGCGCCGACTGCAGAATCTTCTGCGCCTCCGCTTCCGCGGCCGCGATCAACTCTCTCTTCTGCTTCTCGCCCTCGGCCTGCGCGCGTTCCTGAATGCCGCGAACGTCATTCTCGATCTGGGTGAGCCGCGCCTGGATGTCGGCCGCAAGCTGGTCGGCTTTCGCGCGCCGGGCTCGAGCTTCTTCGGCATCGGTCTGAATCTGCACGCGGCGCTCGGTGAGCGCCTTCTTGATCGGACCGCCGAGCGCCCATCCGAGGACGCCGAGGAAAAGAATCATGTTGGCGAGCTTGAGAATCCAGCCGGGGATGCCGAAGTACGTCTTCGGCGCTTCGTGCTCCTCGCCGTGCGGTTCGCCGGGATGCGTCTGTTCGTGCGCGACTTTTTCCGCGCCCTGCGAGACGTTGTTCGCATCGTTCGTGTGGTTTTTCTGCGCGACGAGAATCGCCGGCACGAGCAATAGAAGAATGATGAAGATGGCGCGGCGCATCAGACCGGCCTCCCGAGGATACGCTCGGCGGCCAGGCGGGCGAGGGATTCGGACTCGGTGACGATCTTCGCGCGCGCCTCCGCGACGTCGCCCTTCAGTTTTTCATCGGCTTCCCTGACGATCGCGCCCGCGTCGGTATGTGTTTTCTCAACAATCGACGCGCGGAATGCAGCGGCTTCTTTCCGGAAACGGTCGCGCACATCGGCGGCGGCGTGACGGGCCGCGTGAAGCTTCTCTTCCATCAGCGTCGTCGCTTCGTTGAAGCGCGCCATCGACTGTTCGTAGACGTCGTTCGCGGAGCGCACTTCGCCCTCACGCGCCTCGATCACGTCATTGATCGGACGGAGAAAGAACTTGCTCACGACGAAGTAGTTGAGGATGAAAATCACTACGATCGCGAGCAGAGAGTAATCGGGCGTCAGATTGATTTGCATAGACTGTGTTTGGAGCCGAAAAACGGGCACGTGAGAGCCGCGCCCAACCCCGAGGCGGCGGTTGTATACCACAAGGGAAAGAAGGTTGTCACCTCAGCGGTTGTGCGTCGCGTGTCCACAAAAACGCCGGATGAAACGTACACGCGGATCCTCGATCGCGCCGACGATTTCTTCCGTTCCGTCACCGAGTCGCAGCCGCAGAACCTGCAATGCGGACGCGGATGTTCGCTCTGCTGCTACGGCCTGTTCGAGATCGGCTCGGGCGATGTTCCGTTGATCACCGAAGGTCTGGAGAAACTGCATCCGTCGCGGCGGAAGATGATCATCCGGCGTGCGCAGGAGATCATGAAGTCTTCGAAGCATCCCGATCTTCGTGAGTGCTCCGGGGACGACAAGAACGCGTTTTTCGAGCGCACCGCGGCGACTGCATGTCCGAATCTCAATGAGACCGGCGAATGTCTGATGTATGAAAATCGTCCGCTGGTCTGCCGCACGTTCGGCCTTCCGCTGCGCAATGCGGACGAGTACATCGGCGACATCTGCGAGCTGAATTTTACGGACGCACCGCAGCGCGATCGCGAAGCCGCCGCGTGGGATCTGCAGTGGGAAGATGCGCTCGGCGCGGAGGATGTGTTCACGATTCCTGAGGCGATCGTGTTGGTGGCTCGTCTTCGCGGCTGGCCATCCTGAAGGGAGCGCAGCGAGGATTCGCTGCGCTCAGAGCAGCATTAGGCCTTAGCAGCGATGTTCGTCACTGAAGCCGGCTTCTTGTCGCCCATCACGCAGTTGCCCTGAAAGATGGCGCCTTCCTCGATGATCAGCGCCGGCGTGTCGATGTCGCTGTAGACCTTGCCGTTGCGATGGATTTCCACACGCTGCGCCGCGATGATCTTGCCGATGACCGTGCCGCTGATGGCGATGCGGCCGGCGTGGATCTCGCCGTCGATTTGCGCGCTCTCGCCGACGATCAGTTCGTTCTTCGTCACGATCTTGCCGTTGAAACGGCCGTCGATTCGCATCGTGTCTTCGAATTCCAACTCGCCGCGGAACGACGAGCCGCGATCGAGGAAGCCGTTCAGTTCACCGCTCTTGTTTTTCATCTCTCCTCCCATACTACCGCCGCCGTCCCATCAGTTCGTCGACCACGCGAATCAGTTCGTCTTCGCTGCCGTAGCGGATGTGAATCACACCACCTCGGCGTCTGCGGTCGATCTCGACTTTCGTTCGCAAAGTCCTTTGCAACTTATCTTCCGCGTCGCGTGTGAAGACGTCCTTCTCTTTTTCTTTCTTCTCCGCTGTCTTCGGCGAGCTTTCCGAGGCCAGCATCTCGGTTTGCCGGACATTGAGATTCTTCCGAACGACGCGGTCGGCGAGCTGCTCCTGTTTCTTCGGCGACTCGATGGCCAGCAATGCGCGTGCGTGACCCATCGAGAGCTGGCCCGACGCGAGCAACTTCTTGACCGGATCGGGCAACTTGAGGAGGCGCAGGAAGTTGGCGACCGTCGAACGCTCCTTCCCGACGCGGCGCGAGATCTCTTCCTGCGTCAATTGGAAATCGTCGTGCAGCTGGTGATACGCCATCGCCTCTTCGATCGGGTTGAGGTCCTCACGCTGGATGTTCTCAATGAGCGCGATCTGCAACGCGTCGCCCTCGGCCATCATCTCTTTGATGAGGACGGGGACCGTGGTCAGGCCGGCTTTCTGCGCGGCGCGGAAGCGGCGCTCGCCGGCGATGAGCTTGTACTTGTCTCCGGCGCGCGTGACGACGAGCGGCTGGACGATGCCATGCTCGCGGACGCTGCGCGCCAGCTCGTCGATCGAGGCTTCGTTGAACGTCTTGCGTGGCTGGAATGGATTCGGCTGAATCTGCGAGATCGGAATCTCGGCCAGCCCCTGCGTCGCATGCGATTCCGCAGGCGCCTCCTGCCGTTGCGGGATGAGCGCGCCGAGACCGCGGCCGAGCACTTTTTTGTGGATCATCAGATCACGTTCTCCGCGCGCTGAATGAACTCCCTGGCCAGACTGACGTACGCCTCGCTCCCGCGCGAGCGGATGTCGTAAAGAATAATCGGTTTGCCGAACGACGGCGCTTCGCTGAGCCGGACGTTGCGCGGGATGACGGTCTTGTAGACCTTCTCGCCGAAGTGGTTGCGTACTTCTTCGGCGACCTGCCGCGCCAAATTGATCCGCTCGTCGTACATGGTGAGGACGATGCCTTCCACTTCCAGCGAAGGATTCACGGCGCTCTTGACGCGGTCGATGGTGGCGAGAAGTTGCGAGACGCCCTCGAGCGCGAAGTACTCGGCCTGGAGCGGAACGAGCACGGAGTTCGCGGCCGTCAATCCGTTGACCGTCAGCAATCCGAGCGACGGCGGCGAGTCGATGAGGATGTAGTCGTAGTCGGCCGCGATCGGCTCGATCACGCGTTTGAGGTAGTACTCGCGTCCGATGGCGTCGCGCAGCTCGACTTCGGCTCCGACGAGATCCACCGAAGACGGCGCGAGAAACAATGTCGGGATTTCGGTCGGCCGGATGATTTCCTTCAGCGGCATGTTCTCGATGAGCACGTCGTACATCGATGGGTCCGCCTCAGTCACACCGATGCCTGAGGTCGCGTTCGCCTGCGGATCGAGGTCGACCAGAAGCACGCGCCGCTCGCACGCGGCGAGAGATGCGCCGAGGTTGATGGCGGTGGTGGTCTTGCCGACGCCGCCCTTCTGATTCGCGAGTGCGATGATCTTCGTCATCTAGTGTTGTTCCACGTGGAACGTGAGCGTGGCGAGAAAATTTGAGGTTCCCCGAGGAAGCGGAAACACTTCGCTTTTCGCGAAACCGTTGATCTCGGGAAGGTCTTGATTGCTTTGAAAGAGTGCTACGCGCCCGCCCCGCTCCATCCATGGCGCCAGCGACGGCACCCATTCCTCGGGATTTCCGACTGCGCGCGAGGTAACAAGGGAAAACCGAAGTTCAGGCGGAAACTGCGTCACGACGCGCGCCAATCTATCACCGTAAATCACAGCGTTCAATTCGCACGCCCGCGCGATGTGTTTCAGAAACGCCCACTTTTTCTTGTCCACTTCAACCAGGTGAAAGCGTGCCTCGGGCGAGACGATCGCCATCGGAATGGCCGGCAATCCTCCCCCGCTCCCAAAGTCGAGCACGTTGCCCGACGGCTTGAGGATGTTCGCCGCGATCACCGCTTCGTCGATATGGGCATCGATATTTGCGACAGCTTCCGGACCGATCAGGTTGATCCGTTCGTTCCAACGAAGCAACTCACGCTTGTACATCTCCAGCGCGTTCATGCCGTCCGCGCCGCGCCGCGCCGCAGGTGCATCCGGACGATGGAGATCGCCGCAGGCGTGACGCCGGGGATTCGGCTGGCCTGCCCGAGCGAAACCGGCCGCACGAAACTGAGTTTCTCGACCATCTCCCGCGACAGTCCAGGCAAGCCGTACGACATGTCAGCCGGGATTTGTACCCCTTCCTCGTTCGCCTGCCGCGCCGCTTCGCGTTGCTGGCGATCGATGTAGCCGGCGTAGCGAAGCTGACTGACGACGCCATCCGACTCTTCCTCGGTGAGCACGCGAAACGACTCCGCAACCTCCGGAAGCACGTTCTCGCACGCGTCCGTGAAGTGCGCGAGGTCGAAATTGGCGCGCTGCATCAGCCGGGCGATCGACGACTTCTCATTTAATGTGATGCTCGCAGCCGACAGCCAAACCAGCGTTTCGCGATCGGGCGTCACGGTCGTTTCCGCCGCTTCTCTCGCCCGCTGCATGCGGGCGATGCGCTGCTCGATGCGGCGCTTGCGCTCGTCGTCGAGAATCCCCAGCTGCTCCGCGACCGGCGACAGCCGCTCGTAAACGGAGTCGCAGCCGAGGAGCAGGCGATGCTCGGCGCGAGAGGTAAACATCCGGTACGGCTCTTCAGTGCCCTGAGTGACAAGGTCATCGATCATGACCGCGGCGTAGGCTTGATCGCGGCGAAGGATGACAGGATCGCCGCCGCGAATCTTCTGCAGCGCGTTGATCCCGGCCAGCAGTCCCTGCGCCGCCGCCTCTTCGTATCCCGAGGTGCCATTGATCTGGCCGGCGAGAAAAAGGCCGGCGATTCCCCGAACCTGGAGCGTCGGTTTCAGTTGTTCGGGGTTCAGGAAGTCGTACTCGACCGCATATCCGTACCGCGCAATGACGGCGTTTTCAAAACCGGGCAGCGAGCGGACGACAGCCTCCTGGACATCCGGCGGCAACGAAGTTGAGATGCCGTTGAGGTAGAGCCAGGGATGCGTCAACCCTTCGGGCTCGACGAAGACCTGATGCCGCTCCTTATCCGCGAAGCGCACGACCTTGTCCTCGATGGACGGACAGTAGCGCGGACCGGTAGCGTGGATCTGGCCGGAGTACATCGGCGCGCGATGGAGGTTGGCGCGGATCAACTCGTGCGCAATCTCGCTGGTGTAGGTCAGATGGCAGAGCACCTGCGGCAGCGGGAGTGCGTCGGTGAGGATCGAGAAGGGCCGCGGCTTGGCGTCGCCCGGTGCGTCCTCCAACTTCGAGAAATCTACGGTCGTTCGATTGACCCGCGGCGGCGTTCCGGTCTTCAGACGTCCGAGTTTCAGGCCGAGGTCGCGCAGCGAATCGGAAAGCGTCTCCGCCGCCGGTTCGCCGAAACGGCCGCCGACGGTTTTCACTTCGCCGGAGTGCATCAGGGCGCGGAGAAAGGTTCCGGTGGTGACGATGACGGCGCGTGCCTCGAGGCGGGTGCCGTCTTTGAGCATTACGCCGTGGACCGACTGCCCGTCGTGGATGAGCGACGTCGCGGCTCCTTCGAGGATGGTGATGTTCGGCTCGTTGTCGAGAATCTGCTGAACCGCAGCAGCGTAGAGATCGCGATCGCACTGCGCGCGCGGACCCTGCACGGCGGGACCTTTCGAACGATTCAGCACCTTGAACTGGATGCCGGCGCGGTCGGTGGCCTCTCCCATCAAGCCGCCCAACGCATCGATTTCTTTGACCAAGTTGCCCTTGGCGAGGCCGCCGATAGCGGGATTGCACGACATGCGGCCGATGGCGTCGCGCAACATCGTCAGCAGCGCCACGCGCGCACCGCCGCGGGCGCAGACGCGGGCCGCCTCAGCGCCTGCGTGGCCTCCG
>DASYJY010000230.1:0-5726 GCA_035995985.1 Thermoanaerobaculia bacterium
GGGGAGTGGGGAGTGGGGAGTGGGAGATAAAGCCGGGGCCTGCGGTGCTTCAACTCCCACTCCCCACTCCCCACTCCCCACTCCCTGTCGAGTGAGAACGACGAACCTCGCGAGCTTGTATAGCCGCTCCGGATCTTTCCAGCGATCGAGGTCTTTCAGATTGTCGTCGCCGATGATCCAGTCGAAATCCGCGCCGGCGTACTGGCGATGCAGTTCTTCGAGCGTGTCGACGCTGTACGAAATGCCGCCGCGTTCCAGCTCGATCGGCGAGACGTAGAGCGCAGCGTGATCGCGGATTGCGAGGGCGGTCATCGCGAATCGATGCGGTCCCGGCGCGGCATCGCGGTCAGTCTTGAACGGCTGCCGCCACGCGGGGATGTAGAGCACGCGATCCCATTGCAGTTTCTCGCGGGCGGCGAGGACAGGGTCGAGATGTCCGCGATGGAAGGGATCGAAGGTGCCGCCGACGATGCCGATTCTCATATCGCGGGCACGGCAGGTTCGGCAACTTCCTCGATCACGCGATTGTCGCGCACGAAGCGGGCGAGCTTGCGTACGAGCTCGCGTACGTGGTCGCCGGTGACTGCCGAGATCTCGAAGTAGTCGTAGCCGTTCTTCGCGGCGTAGGCGCGCAGCTTTTCGGAGTTGTCGGGCACGGCAGAGTCGAGCTTCGACCCGCAGACGATCCGCGGCTTGTTCGCCAGCAATTCCGAATAGCGCTCCAGCTCGTGCGCAACGACCTCGGCATCGACATCCGGCGTTTCGTTCGCGGAGAGATCGACGAGATGGACGAGGACGGAGCAGCGTTCGACGTGACGCAGAAAGCGATCGCCGAGGCCGTGACCTTCGTGCGCACCCTCGATGAGGCCTGGGATGTCGGCGACGACGAACGTCTCGTTGTTGTCCGTGCTGACGACGCCGAGGTTGGGGATGAGCGTGGTGAATGGGTAGTCGGCGATCTTCGGTTTCGCGGCGCTGATGACGGAGATCAGCGTCGACTTGCCGGCGTTCGGAAGTCCGACCAGACCGACGTCGGCGATCAGCTTCAGCTCGATGAACAGCTCGCGTTCGTCGCCGGCGTTGCCGTCCTGCGCGAAGCGCGGCGCCTGGCGCGTGGCTGTGGCGAAGTGCTGGTTGCCCCAGCCGCCGCGCCCGCCCTTGGCGGCGAGGATGCGCTCCCCTTCGTGAGTGAGGTCGGCGATCACTTCGCCAGTCGTTTTGTCGCGGATCACGGAACCGACCGGCAGCTCGATAGTGACGTCATCGCCGTCGTAGCCGGAGCAGTTCGAGCCCATGCCGTGCTGGCCGCGGCCGGCTTTCCACTCGCGCTGAAACTGCAGGTGGTAGAGCGTGTTCAGCCGGCGCGAGGCAACAATCCAGACCGATCCGCCCGCGCCGCCGTCGCCGCCGGACGGGCCACCCCTCGGGACGAACTTTTCGCGTCGAAAGGCAATGCAGCCTTTCCCGCCGTCTCCGGCTTTGACGCGAATGGTGGCCTGGTCGATGAACATTGCGGTTGAGTTTGTGCGAAGGGTTTGCCAGCAAAACAAAACGCCGCTCCGAGGAGCGGCGTCATCACAACGTCGATAGTCGGATTACTCGGCGGGGGTGACGCTGATGAATCGTCCGCGCTGGCCTTTGTCGTGGAAGTTCACGATGCCGTCGATCTTGGCGAAGAGCGTGTGGTCGCGGCCGATGCCGACATTCACGCCGGGATAAAACCGCGTCCCGCGCTGGCGGACGAGAATTGAGCCGCCGGTGACGAACTGGCCGGCGAAGCGCTTCACGCCGAGCATTTTCGGCTGCGAATCGCGGCCGTTGCGCGACGAGCCCTGTCCTTTTTTATGAGCCATGGCTGTCTCCCCTTAGAGATTGATGCTGTCGATGCGAAGCTGGACGAGATCCTGACGATGCCCGTGCTTGCGCTTCGTGTGGTTCTTGCGGCGCTTCTTCTTGAAGACGATGATTCGCTGGCCGCGCATCTCGCGGACCACGGTCGCGTTCACGGACGCGCCGCTGACCATCGGGACGCCGACTTGCGGCTTGTCGCCGCCGACCATCAGCACTTCGTTGAAGGTGACCTTTTCCTGGTCAGCATTGCTGAGCACGTCGCGCTCGACGAAGAGAGTCTCGCCCTGCGCGACCCGATACTGCTTTCCACCGGAACGGATGATGGCGTACACGAAAATTAGACCTCCAGGAAAAAGACCACGCTTTCTAGCACACACCTGTCAGACACTCAATGCGCAGACGGTCAAACGGCGTGGAATCGGGTAAACCGCAGCCGAGAGAGACCTTATTCCTCTGCGGCGGCGCTCAGAACTTCACCACCTCGGTGGCCATTCCGATGCCATCCGTGATCGTGTCGCGAACCGCGACCACCACCCGATGACGCTCGCCTTTGCGAAGCTGGATTGCGTTGCGGTACACGAGCATCCCGTTTGCGTCAGGCGAACCCGACTTGAAGCCAGGAGTCAGCGGGAAGCGGGTCGATACCAGGTTCTTCCCGATCTCGTTGAAGACAGAAACGTACACGACCACGTTTGCAGAGACTCCGCTCTTGGAGGGAAGGAACTGCAGTACGCGGAAGGGCACTTTGATCTCGATCGGCACGGTCACGAGATCCCGGGCTGTCGCCGGAGTTCCGACGGAGAGCGACACCGGCAGCGAACCGGTCTGCATGGCCGCGGCTGTGGGCGAAGTCATGGCGCGCTCGAGCTGCGTCGCCGTGGAATTGTCGCTGTAGCCGGAGCGGTAGGCAAGTGCGTAATCGCCTTTCCGGATCACGCGAACGCTGATCGCGTGGTACTTGCCGTCGTCGGGATGGGAAGGTTTGTAGCCGAGGGAGTAGAAATTGGATGAGACGGTATCGAATGTTTTCACGGCCTGCGCGGGATCGTTGCCGGTGACGAGCTGCCCGCCCGTCTGATTCGAAAGCCAGAACACTGCAGACGTATTGGTGACCGGCTGGGAGTAGACGCCGATGCCACCGGCGGGACTCAATCCCTCTACGTTCCAGATGTAGAAGCTGACGTCGGATGCGTTCGCCTCATGGATGATCGCTCTCCGGGCGTCTTCGATCACCTTCTGGGTGATCCAGACTTCATTCGACTTGTCCGCTTTGCCCATCGAGACGCCGCGCACGATGAAGCCATCGCCGACCTGAGCGACCTTCTCGATGTCATTGAGGCCGGGATCGCCGGTCAGAAGAAAAACGATTTTGCGACCAGGCGTGCTGGCGAATCCGCGGGCGGCGTCGAGGATGGCCGGAGTTGTAAATCTCGAAGCGATGGCGCGCTCGGTGTCATCGTTGGAAGCGGACTGCGCCAGGCGATCGCTGTAGTCGCGATCGAATAGCGACCATGTAGTTGGCTTATTCGTCGTTTGCGGGAGCATCGTCCCTTCCCGGCCCGTGGCGCCGGCAAAGGTGTACGTCCCTTCGGAGCGCGTTCCGGCGTGCCGGATCATCTCCAGCGCTTCATGAATGGCCGTCTTGTTCGAGGACAACGGCAGCACGAGTGTGACACCGCGGCCGATGACGCCAATGGACCATTCATAGTCGCCATGGAAGCGGTCATTGATCATGGCTTCGAGTTGGAGGAGGGCGGTGTCGCGCGCGTGACGGGTGGTGTGATTGTTATCGACCAGGACCAACACTCGCTTGCGGAAGCGCTCCTCCGGCTGCGGCATGTTCGACGCGGCACCGGCGACGGCCGGCCCGGCTGTCGCAGCCATCGTTCGCGTTTCTTCGGAGGTATAAAAGTTTGAGATGGCCTGTCGCTTTCCGTCTTCGAAGACCTCGAAATCGTCGCGGGTAAGACCGCTGACCGGAACGCCCTTCGACGTCACTGTCACGTCGACGTTGACGACGCGAACGTCGATGCTCTCCGTGACCTGCGCGGTGAGCGCGGATGCGAAGAGGACTGCGGATGCGACGATGAGGCTTTTCATGGAGTTCTCTCTCTTTCCTGGAAATCGATGCGCTGCTTTACGACGCCGACGGCGTCGGTGATCTGGTCGTGAATGGCGACGACGACGGTGTGGACGGTACCGGGCGTCAGTCGAACGAGAGCGGTATGCGTCAGCTCTCCGTGGTTCGTCGGTTCGTCGTGCGCGGCGTGCGCTCGGGTTTCGAAGCTCTGCACTCCGAGCGTTTTTCCATCGACGTCAAAGACGGAGACGAAGAGGGAGACGCGGGCCTCGTTGCCGGACCGCGCCGGCACGAACTGAAGATTTTTCAGCGGGACCGTGATGAAGACCGGGAGAAGCGTCTCGCCGCCCTTGGCCTTTCGCGGCGCGCCGGTCGTGAAGGTCAGCGGAAACGCGGAGGCCTGCATCGTCGCCGCATGCGGTGTAGCAAGCGAGCGTACGAGCTGCGACGCAACCGACAGGGCGCCATAGCCGTCGCGGTAGCGAAGATCGTACGAGCCGCTCCGTTTCAGCCGCACGGTGATGCGGTGGTACTTGTAGTCCTCGGCATGCGTGGGCCGATAGGCCAGCGAGTAGAAGTTCGACGTGAGCTCGTCGAATTTGCGAAGCGACTCTTCCGGGTAGTTGCCGGCCAGAAATCCGCCGCCGGTCTCGCGACCTATCCAGTACATTGCCCCGGTCCCTCTCTTCACTCCGTCGGGGTCGATGATGTAGAGGTTGAGGTTAGACGCGTTGGCCTCGTGGATGATCTCGTCGCGTAACGTTATCAACTTCCGCCGTGGACCTGGCACCATGATCGCGCCGAGATTCTTCGTATTGATCGCCGGCCCGAAGCCGCCGGAGAGCAGCAGGACAATTTTCTTTCCTTCGCTCCCGCCAAACGCGCGGATTGCATCGACGACTGCGCGATACGAGAGATAGGTGAATGTCGGATCCCAGATCGCTTCGTTGCTGGTGTTCGGCAAACGGATATCGAGACTCTGCAACGGCACACCCGCGGAGGCCTGCCAGTCGGTACGGTGGCGCATGGCTTCGAGCGCGGCGCGGATCCGCGTTTTGTCCGATGTGAGCGGCAGAATCAATCGCAGATCCATCCCGGCGATGGCGATCGACCAGTCGTACTCACCGGCGGTGAAGCGGTCGTCGATGAATTCTTCCAGCCGTTCGAGCGCGCGGTTGCGTTCGATCTGCGGTGTGTGGACGTAATCGACGACGACGAGCACGCGCCGCCGGAAACGCACGTCAACTGTTGGAGGCGTCGATGACACGACGTTCGCCGCCGTCACGGCAGGGGGCGCGGCCTCGACGGCATAGAAATGCGTAATGGTCTGCGGCGCACCGTCTTCGAGAACTTCAAAGTCACCGCGAGTGAGGCCATGGACGGATTGGTTTTTCGACGTCACCGTGACGTCGACATTGACCAGGGTGACGTCGATCTTCTCGGCGAGATCCTGGCCGTATGCGGCCGCGGCGAGCAGGAGAGTCGAAGCGATCAGAAGCCCGCGCATCGGCGGCTAGAAGCGAACCGTCGTCGACCGGATGCCGACCGCGTCGCTGACCTGGTCGTGAACGGCTACGACGACGCGATACGGCGCGCCCTTCTTCAGCCGCAGCGCATGCGTTTCGATGAAGTTGCCGTCGTTCTCCGTCCCGTTCTTCGCCTGCGCTTCGCGCACGGTGCGGAACGTGCGCACCAGACGGCCGCTCTCCGTAAAGACGGAGAGGAAAAAGTCGACGCGGGCGATCGAGCCGTCATTGCCCGGCACGAACTGCAGCGCTTTCGCCGAAACCTGCGC
>DASYJY010000231.1:0-20319 GCA_035995985.1 Thermoanaerobaculia bacterium
AGGACGCCAGCGTTCCGAACGCTAACGCGATGCCGCGTTGATCCGCGCTCGTGCGCCGCGATGGCTGGGGTCGAAGCGCAGCGCTTCCTCGAGCAGCGATTTCGCGTGCGGCACGTCGCCGCGTCGCGCGTAGATGTCGGCGAGGAGGACGAGGGCGTCAACGGCGTACGGCGAGTCGTTGAGCGCGATGTTGAGCTCGCGGATGGCGGCGTCGAACTCCCCGCGGTTCGCGGCGCCGATGCCGCGCAGGATGTGCGGGCGGACGAGATGCGTCGTTGCGGGATCGCTGGTCAGCTTCACCAGCGCGGCGGGCGCGCGCGAGTCGCCGAACGATGCCAGGACGAGTGCGACATTCTGGCGCACGCGAATCGCTGGATCGTTGACGAGTGATGCGACGGCGTCAGCGGACTGGCGCGCGTTTGCGTAGCCGAGGGCTTCGACGAAACGGGCGCGGACGAGTTGGTCGGGATGGTGGAGCAGCGGAGCGATGACGTCCGCGGCGGCGGCGGGAAAGCGCTGGCCGAGGATCACCGCGGCCGCACCACGCAAGGTTGGCGCTTCCGCGGAATCGCGCACCACGGCGGAGAGCGAAGGCAGACTGGACGCCGCGGTTTTTTCGTCGATGGCGTCGGCGAGGCGGATACGCCGTTCGTTGCGCACGCGCGCGTCGGGCCACCAGGCGCCGAGCGACGCGGCGAGCACGCCGGCGGACTTGTCACGATGGCAAACGGCGCACGCGTTCGGCACGCCGTGCGCGATCGTGTTGCGGATGTTGGGAACGTCGATGGAGTGATCGGCGAACTTGTCGAGGACGCCGGTGAGAATTTTCGGCATGTGGCAGTCGAGGCAGGTCGCGTTCTTGTGATGCGTGTGAGCCGTGCCTTCTGCGGCGATCGCCGCATGGCACGTTCGGCACGACGCATCGCGCGCGCCAGGCTTCAGCTCATCATCGAGGTGTGACTGGGTGTGCGGCGAGGTGTGGCAGCTCAGGCAGGTCGCGCCGCCGATCCGATAGCAGCGCGATTGCAACAGGGCCTGTGTTTCGAACGTCGAGCTGCTCGGCCGTCCGTCAGCGAAGTATTCGCCGGAGCGCTCGATACCGTCGGTGATGACCAGCGCCTGATAGCGGTCGTCGTAGTGCTCGCCGGGACGGAACTGGTCGCGGACATCGAGCAGCGGAAAGAGCGGATCGCGCGGACCGTGACAGCGCGCGCAAATGGAGAGGGCAAGCTCCTTATCGATGTGATCGGGGCGGACGATGTCCCGTTTTTCTTTCGTTTCGGCATGCCGCGCGCCGGGACCGTGACACGCCTCGCACGCGACGCCAGCGTCGGTGAGCTCGGTCGACCAAGTCTGCGCACCGCGGTCGTAGCGGACGTTGATGCCGGTGGCGTGGCATTCGAGACATTCCTTGTTCGCGGTGCGCCGGAAGTTGGTCCAGAAGAATGGGTGATCGGGAGTGACGTGTCCCTGTTTGGCTTCGTTGTAATCGACCCAGGCGCCACCGCCGGTAACGTGGAAGTAGACGGGCAGCACCTGCCAGCGACCGTCCGGCATGACCGTGAGGCTGTCCTGCATGCGCTTGCCGCCGATGACCCAGGAGACGGGATAGTCCGCTGGTTGACCTTCGCGGTTGCGCGTGCGCATGACGAACGCATCGCCTTTACGCGACATCCAGGCCTCGCTCGATTGACCGCGGAAGTGTCGATTGCCGAAGTCGCCGGCAATGTCGTTCGCACTCGCGGGCGCCAGCGCGCGAGCGTGCCAGTCATGCGACCAGCGCTCGAAATCGCTTTCGTGACACTCCCTGCATGATGCCGAGCCGGCGTAGGCATTGCGGGAGGGCAATGAATCGAAATCGGATTCAGACGTAGCCGTTTTCGCCGTCGCGTGCGGCGTCTCGTGATGACAGGCAGTTACGAGCAGCGCCACGAGCACAGACAAGAGTGTCTGTGCCACATTGATCCTCTGTACTCGGACCGTCATGAAAAAAGGGGGAGAGCCAGTGTGGCACAGACACTCTTGTCTGTGCTCGTGAGGCTCGGGAGATTTGAGCCAGTCATCAATCGCTGTCTTTGTTTCGGAACGTGCGATGGCAGTCTGCGCACGCGTTGGCGACACGCTCGAACTGCGCATCAAGCGCTTTCCAGTCGCGCCGTTTCGCTGCCTCGGACAACGCTGTGCTTTCGCGCTGCAGTTTCGCGAAGCCCGCTTCGAATTCAGGAAAGCGCTGCCAGACCTCGTTCTTCGCGGCAGTCTTTGTTTTATCGCTGCCGGTGCCGCGCGGAAAGAATTTTGCGAGGTCGCCGCTGAGATCGCGAAGCGCCAGCGCGTGGGCGGCGAGCTGCGATCGATCGCTGACTTGCCTCTTCACCACCAGCGACATCGACGTCATGTGCGCGGCCATCGCCTTCATCACCGATTGCCGGTATTTGACGACGTCTGATGGTTGATCCGCGGCCAGCGCCGGAATCGCGATCAGAAGGACGAGCAGAAATCGTTTCATAAGAAAAAGGCCCGCCGCGCATGATCGCACGGCGGGCCAGGAGATGAATCAAGCTGAATTACGGATGCCCGATGCAGAGCGTATAGCTGCCCGAGCCGGAGTACGCGTAGACGCGCCACCGGTACGTGCCCGACGTGCCGCTGTAGGTCACGTTTTCATTCGCCGTCGAGCTGAGGCCGGAGGCCACGCTGCTCCAGGTGGTGCCGGAGAGCTTCTCGAGATAGAGATCGAAGTCGGCGCCGCTGGCCGGTCCGGTAAGCACGCCGGTATGCGTGCCCGAGACGCTGGAGACATATCCCGAGGTCGTCGGCGTGTACTGCGACACACCCGTGCCGGAGAGCGATCCTGAATAGGCCGTGCATCCGCCAGCGCCGCCGGTGTAGTTGGCGTTGAGCGACACGCCTGAGTACGCGGCGTAACCATTGAGGCTGATGTACCAATCGCCCGCGACCGGATTGGTCACAGTGACGGTTTCGTTGTTGCCGGTGAGGAACGGACGATAGTCATACACGCTCAGCGTCGGCTGCGCGCCGCGCTTGACGTAGAGGTCCGCGTCGCCCGTGCCGCCCGACATCGTGATCTTGAGCTGCGTCTGTCCGGCCGGAACGGTGATCTTGTAATTGGTGAAGCTGCCCGTGGCGCCGGAGAGGCCGGTCACGGTCTGGTTGTTGGTCAGCGTGGTCACGCCACCGCCGCCGCCACCACTGCCGCCCGGAACGGCGACGCAATCCCACGCCGATGTGACCGTAGCCGCCGCGGCTGCGCCGTAGAGGTCCGTAGCCGCCTGCACCGTCGCGGTGCGTGCGCCCTGGAAGTTCGTCGACGACGTGAAGTAGACGGTGAGCGCGCGATACCAGATCCGCTGCGCCATATCGAGCGAGGTCGACGACGTCGCGCTGAGCGGCGTCACATTGACCGTCGTCTTGGCGCGCGGGTGCGGTCCGCCCATGACGATGAGGTAGTAAACAAGGTTGGCGATACCGGAGTTGCTGTGGACGCCGCCGTTGTCGGCCGTGCCGGTGTAGCGCTCCGGGTAGTAATCCTTCGAGGAGCCGTCCTGGGTCGGGTTGTTCATGTAGCGGAGCGCGTCGCCCGCGGTGCCGGGCGTGTAGATGTCTTCGCCGACCTTCCAGGTATTCGCATTCGGCGTGCCGGCATTGAGCGAGTACGCCTCGCAGGAGTTACCGAGGATGTCGGAGGTCGCTTCGTTGAGCGCGCCCGACTCGTTGGAGTAGGTCAGGTTGGCGGTGCGCTCGGTGACGGCGTGCGTGAGCTCGTGCGCGTCGACGTCGAGGGCGCGGGAGAGGGAGATGAACTGTGTGCCATCGCCGTCGCCGTAAACCATCTGCGTTCCGTTCCAGAAGGCGTTGTTGTACGACGTCGAATAGTGCGCCGACGACTTGATGGTCGCACCGGCGTTGTCATACGAGTCGCGGAGGTGCACGTTCTTGTAGTAATCGTAGACATTACCGGCGAAGTTGTGCGCGGCGTCGAGCGCGGTGTCGCCGATGTTGGCGCTTCCTTCGCTCCGCTTCAGGGTGCCGGGGAGCGTGGTGCTGTTGTTGGCCGTATAGGTCGAGCGGCTCTTCGCGTATTTGTACTCGGGCGCCGTCAGGACGAGATCGCCCGTCGTCGCATCAGCGAAGACTTTATCGATCTGCGGACCCTGCGCGTTGACGTGCTCAATGCGCGTCATCCAGGCCAGGAAGGCGTTGCCCTTTTCATTGATGACATACGTGAGTGTCGCTCCGCCGAGCGTACGGCCGTTCTTGATGCCGGCCTGCACAGAGGCGCGTGCCGAGGCAGAGACAGCATCGACCGTCGGAGTCCGCGGGAGCTTCACGTCGTCCTTCGTGACGTGTCCGTTCATCCCGATGACGTTGCCGCTGGCGTCGGAGTGAACGATGTACTCAGCGCCGAATACCGGCAGGCCTTTGAGGGTCTGCTGGAACTTGACGTGCGTCTGACCGAGCTTGTCTTTCTCGACGCTGCGCAGGTCGAAGTCTTCGGTGCCGGCCAGATTGAGAAGATCCTTCTGCGACTTCAGAAAGTCTTTGGCAGCCTTGTCGTCGGAGCCCGGGCCGAGCTTGCCCATGTCGCCGGTGACGAAGGTCGGGTTGCCGTTGTGATCCTGATCGTGGATCTTGACCTTGGATTCGGTTTTGTCTTTCGCGAAGGCAAGTGTTGCAGTTAAGAGGAGCGCAGCTGAGAGCAGTTTCTTCATGCAGTTCTTTTCCCTTTTCCGTTTCGTTGCAAATCGTTTCCGGGGTTGTACGAGTAGGCAGCGGAAGAGCAACGGGTAGGCCAGAAGTCACATTGCTGAAAACAAAGGACTTAGGACTTTTTGGATACAACGTAGGGTTCACTTATGATCCGACAGGCCGCATTCACCGGATCAAATTAAGACCCTTGTGCTCAGCCGACGACCCGCAAACGCTACCGGCGAGCTCGCCACTTCGCTGCGGCCTTGTGCTCGCCCCATCGATCGAGGCTGTCGCCGGCGAAACGGTAGGTGTCGCGGCTCGGATTCGCAGCCGCCATCCTGTCGATGGTCTGCAACGCGGCCTCGCGGTCGCGCCGCATGATCTGCAGCAGCGCGAGATCTGCGTACGGCTGCACGTCGTGCGGATCGGCGGCGATCTCCGCCGCGAACTCCCCCTCGGCATCAGCAGTCCGTCCGATGTGCGCGAGCGCGTCGCCGGCGGCGTAGTGGAATCCGCGCGGCAATGATTCGCCGTCCTGGTGGCAGGTGTCGTTGGTAGCTTTCAGCAACGCGAGAGCGCGCGCGAAGTCATGTTGCGCTGCCGCAATCCGCGCCGCAAGAAACAGCGCATGCCCTCGGCTGTTCCGAAACGACGCCGCGATGCTCTGCTCGCGCGCCGCCGCCGCGAGATCGTGTCGCGCCAGCGCGATCTCGCCAAGAAGGAGATGCGCGCCGGCCGGTTCCGTCGTCTCCGCGGCGTGCGCATGCTCCGAGGCTTCATCGAAACGATGCGCATCGAAGAGCGACGACGCCGCCGACAACGCGAACGCGCCCGCAAGCCGCGGCGTGATGCGAATGCCGTCCTGGTACAACTGCGCCGCGCGTACGTGATCGCCGGCATCGTCGTAAGCGGCGCCGAGCTGGTCGCGGATGTCGCTCCAGCTAGGATTCGCGGCGAGCATCGCCTCGAGGCGCGCGATCGCTTCCGCTTCCCTCCCCTGCTGCCGCAACGTGGCAATGTCCTTCAACTGCGCCAGATCGGCGAGGCACTCGCGCGGATCGCGTGATGTCGCGCCGCTGTCGCTGCCGCCACTCACATACCCGAGCGCCGCCAGCTTCTTCGCTTCCTCGGCATCGATGGCATCCGGCGTCACGAACGCGCCGCCGACCTGCGCGATCGCGCCTTGCGCATTCGCGTACGCGCGCCGCTCGCGATCGATGATGTTGTGTTTCTCGGCCGGATCATTCGCCAGGTCGTACACCTCGGCAGGCGCACCGTCGATGACATGCCGATCGCGATCGACGATGGAGCGCAACTCGCCGCATCCGAGGTGAATGCGCGCGTACAGCGACTCGGAGTAGATCGGCGTGCTTTCCTTCGACGCAAGCAACGACTTTCCTCGGGTATGCGGCGCGGGACAGGCAGCCAGTTCGAGAATCGTCGGCATGACGTCGATCAGCGCCACCGGCGAGTCGACTTCGCGATGCTCCCGCGCGCCGGCCGGCTTCACGATCAACGGCACCTGCAGCGATTCGCGATACAGCAGCACGCCGTGCTCCTGCTCGCCGTGATCCATCAACCCTTCGCCATGATCGGAGAGCAGCACGATCACCGCGCGATCGAACAAACCGCGCTGCCGTAGAAAGTCGAGAAACGTTCCGACGATCGCATCCGCGTGAGCGACGTCAGCGTCATATGTGGGCGTGTACGGCGTATGCGGTTCGTACAGATGCAGAAAGAAGAAGAACGGCGTCCCGCTCTGCGAGGCAATCCATCGCTCGGCTATTTTTTCGCTGATCTCGCCCGGCCGCTGCAATGCACCCACCGGCGCGCCATCGACGATCCCGATCGCGTCGTCATAGTCATCGAACCCCGCCGCCACGCCGGTCGCCGCGCGCAGCACATACGCCGACACGGCCGCGCCAGTCCGATATCCGTTGTTGCGCAACACGGACGCCAAGGTCGGATGCGCGGCGGCATCGAACCGATACCCGGCGTTGTCGCGCACCCCATGCTCCGGCGGGAGCAGCCCCGTAAACATCGATAGATGCGACGGCAACGTCAGCGGCGAATGCGACCAGGCGTTTCGAAACACGATGCCATCGCGCTTCAGCCCGTCGATGTGCGGCGTCGCGCGCGACGACACATGATCAGCGCGCAGAGTGTCGATCGAAATGACGATAATCGGCGGATGCGCCTCCCGCCGTGCGCAGGCGGCGCACATGAAAAGAAAGAGGAACAGCATCGCTGCCGCGCGTTTCAAAAACACAGCGGGGATGGTACGACGGAGCGCTGGCGTCCTCGCCGGCTGGAACGGCGGCGTCTCGCCGCCGAACAGCCCAACTCTCAACATTTGCTGGTAACACGACGCCGGCGCAAGCCTCCCATTCGGCGGCGAGACGCCGCCGGGCCAGCCGGCGAGACGCCAGCGCTCCGGGCGCGACTCCACGAAACGCTTACGTTATGCCGTTGCCGTCGTGCACACCCCGTTGCTGCAGCACGACGCCGCATCCGCGGTTTCCGGCAGGTTGTCCTTCAGCACCACGAACGCTTCCCATTCGTTTCCGTCAGGATCGTGGACCCATGTTTTGTCCTGCGTGGCGTAGCAGCAGTCGGTCTTCATCTCGTCGCGCGTGACCAGCCCCGCCTCGGACCAACGCGTGCGAATTGCGAGCACGTCATCGGTCGATGCGACCTGGAGACCGAGGTGCGAGAGGGCGCCCGCGGAATCGAGGGATGGGACTTCGTTGAGCGCGAGATTGAGCGGCGGATTCTGCACGTCGAACTTCGCGTAGCCGGTGCGAACCTTCGACGGCTCGATGCCGAGCATGCGCCGGTAGAAGTCGATGCTGCGCTCGACATTGCGGACGTTGATGGAAACGTGGGCTTTGAGAATGTCAGTCATGTGTCCTCCACACATTCGTAATCGCGAATGTGTGGAGAAGATAGTTCCGCACGTCACATCTGTCAAGGCGAATGTACGAATCAGGGCAGGACGTTCAAGTCGACCGAAATATCCTTCGTCTCCGGGCAGAATCCGGTGAGGTGCAGCGTGATCGTCGACTTCCCAGCGTGCGAGCTCGTGTAGACGTACTGGCACGGCGAGCCGTTGGCACCGCACCCGCGGACCGCGGTGATGGGATCCTTCAGGGAGTCATCCAGATACCAGTTCCACACGTTGCTGTTCATCACGATCGTGATGCCCACCGTTTCGCCTGCATGGATCTGTGTCGATGCCAGGGCGATGGTCCCGTCGGGATCGCCGTTGACCGACACCGCTTGACGATGCGACGTCGGGCAGCGTCCATCCGGGAAAGTGAGGATGCATCCGAGGAGCATCGGGCCGACGACGCCGGCCTTGTACTGGATGGAGCTCGTCCCCTGCCCCGAAACGATCGTGGCGTTCTGCGCGTACCACGTCACCTGCGCGTCGGGCGGCGGCGCGGCGATGAGTGAAGCCGCCGCCGTTGCGCCGGTGCAGATGTTGCCGATGCCGAGGGAGAAGTCGGGGATGACCGCGGCGGGAATGGTGATGGACGCGGGCCCTTCGAGAATGGCGCTGCAGTAGGCGTCGTGCGCGCTGGCGACCGTGTAGGTAATGGCGGTTGACTGCGGCTGAAGGATGCGCCCAACCGGACTGCCATTCGAGGTCGTCGAGACGCCGTCCGACCAGTTGACGGTCAGCGGCAGGTTGTATTCGCCATTGAACGTGGCGGCGACGAACATGACGTTGTTGAAATCCGGCGACTGGCAGAATGTCTCCATCCTGAGGAGCTTCGGCGTGACTTGCGCGACGACATCGCCGGTGACGCTGAGGCGGCAATCGGTCCCGTCATATCCGTACTTCAGCGTGGTCAGCCCGGGCACGGTGAGAGGTTTGACGAGCTCCATGTCGTTCGTGACGAACGAGGTGTCGTCGGTCCATCGGCCAGAGAACGGCGGCTTGCCGGTGAACTTGACCGTGACCGAATCGACGCCGGTGCAGCCGTTGGCCTTGCCACTGATCGTTGCGGTCGGCCCGAGCGCCGGCAGAACCGCGACTCCCGTGGCCGTGCCGGCGCAGGCTGCATCTTCGAAACTGGCAATGCTGTAGTTGCCGGGAATCGTGACGGTGCGGGCCAGTGACATCGCGTTCGTATTGAACGGAGTGCCGTCCGACCACGTCCCTCGAAACGGCGGCGTTCCGGTGAAGGTAGCGTTCACCACCGCCGATCCGCAGGAAAGCGGTCCGGCGCTCACGGCGGCTTTGGGATTGTTGCAGACCGGTTTCGTGACGATGGCGATGCTGCGATCGGTCTCATTCCAGCAGGAGCCGCGCGTCAGCCGAACGCTGACATGGACCGCGCCGGACGTTCCAGGCGTGACCATGACGCTGTCGCCGGTCGCCGTCTCGGGTGAGCCGTTGAAAATGGTCCAGGTCGCGACCGCGTTCGGTTGTGGGATCACGCTGATCAGGAACGGCGTGCCGGCGACGGCGGAAGTCGGACCATCGACGCTCATATTAGGTCTGAGGCATTCGCTCACGCTGTACGGCACGGTAGTGCGCAGTTCAGCGCACGGCGATGCCGCCGCCGGACTCTTTGCTGCCGCGCGGCGGCGCGAGGGTGAAGGCGTCGATTCGGACGCCGTCTGCATGACGGCGTCGATGACGATCTGCTTGTTACCGATCGTCGTCGGCGTGTAGGTGTAGCTGCGCGCGCCTACGGGAAGCGTGAGCACGCCGAAATCGGAGCCGGAGATGGTCTGCCTGGCGGGCGAACCGTTCTCGTAGTTCCATTGGATTGTCAGCGGCATTCCCGCACCGGCTTCCGGGATCGAGGTGCGCACGACGAACGGATCGTGCAACGCGATGACACCGCTGCCATGCGAGATGCAGCTACCCGCGGTGACGGTGACCGAAGCCGTGGCTGTCGCGTTTGTGCCGAGGGCGATCGTGATGTGATCGCCGGCCGCGTCGCCGGCGATCGTGCCGCCGTTGACGGTCCAGGCATACGTCGCGCCCGGCACCGCAGCGACGGCCACCGTCGCCGTTCCTGACTTACACGCGGTCGGCGGCGCTTGCACGACCACTGTCGAAGAGCATTCGGCCACGAGACGGACCGTGCCGAAGAGCAGAGCAATCGCTAACGTCAGGAGAGATTTCTTGCGGGGCATGCAGACAGAGTATCCGATTATTGTCAGTTCGCTATGCGGCGATGACCATCACGCTTAAGTCGTCGTACTGCGCACGCCCTGCTGCATGACTCGTGGCTGCCTCGGCAATCGCTGAGGCGACCGTACGCGCGCAGCTGGACATCGGTAGCGAACGGAGAATTCCGTCGATGCCGAAGTCATCGCCATCCAGTGACGGCGACTCGATGACGCCGTCACTGTAGAGAACGAGCAGTTCGCCGGGATTCAACGTCAACGTCGTCGAATGCCAGCGCGCGTTTGAAACGATTCCGATGATGGGACCAGTGGAGTCGATCTCTTCGATGCTCCGTCCGCGCGCACGATCATCGGCGGACAGTGGCCGGCGTTCACGAGCGTGATCGTGCCGTCGTCATCGATCCAGCCGACGACGGCCGTTGCGAATCGGTTCGACGGCAGCAGCGGTTTCAGAAATCCGTCGAGCCGCTTCATGGTCGTGGCGGGATCGCAGCCGGCGCGTGCGCACGATGTGATGCGATGCTCCAGCTCCTCCTGAATCATGGCCATCACGATCGCCGCCGGAAGCCCTTTGCCGGCCACGTCGCCGAGCGCGAACCAGAGCCGATCGCCGGCGAGATGCGTGAACCAGAAGTCGCCGGTGAAGGTCTTCGCCGGCAGCGAAATGGCGTGAACGTCGTACCTCGCCTCCTCGGCCAGCAGCGCGCTCATGCGGCCACCGGCTGGCAGTGACGGCATGGCCGGTATCCGCTTTCGAGCGCGTCGTCGGCATCGCGAAAGGGCATACGGTTCCTGTCCTGAATCCGCTTCGCATCGCGGCAGGTCGGGAAACAGAAGATGTGCGTGGTCTTCGAGCCGATGTAGCGCACGTGCTCCTTGGCGAGCGCGTCGAGCTGATCGACGTCGACGCCTTCGCGCGCCAGCAACGCACGCTTCGTGGCGCTGCCGAAGATGTAGTTGCCGATTCCGCCCGACGACGGCACGACGCGATGACACGGCACGACGTACGGCACGACGTTGCGGGCGATGACGCTCGCAACCGCGCGGACGGCGCGCGGACGGCCGACCTGCCGCGCCACCCAGGCGTACGTGCGCACTTCGCCCCGAGGAATGCGGGTGAGGGTCTGGAGGACGTCGTGCTCGAGATCGTTGGCGGATTCGAGATCGACCTTCGGCGTATCGACCCCCTCCCCTTCCACCGCGGCGATGACCTGGCGGCGCAGCGTCGCGGGAATCGTTCCCGGCTCCAGCACGCGTCCGTATTTCTTCGCGTACGGCTGACGAACGTCGTCGATCGATTCTGCCGACCGGATCATGCGAATTCGGTCTTTCGTGAACGCGACCCAGACGTCGCCGACGCGGTCGAACGAATCGGCGACCGCGCCTTTGCACGTCTCCACGCACGACACCGGCGGCACGAGCGCGAGCGACTTCACGGCGTGCACGAGCTGCTCGACGTCGTCCTGCGACGCATCGCAACTGCGGCACGTGCGCAGATGCGCCTCAACCGCCGTCTTCTCGATCGGCGCAAGCTCGCGCGTGCGCAGCGCATCGATTCGGGTCAACACGTTTCTACATTGCATACGCCACCCCCTTGCTTTCCAGTGCATCTCTCAACAGCTTCAACGACCGGAACACTTTGCCCCTCAACGCGGCCTCGGAACTTCCCACGGTCTTCGCGATTTCCGCGTACGACATCTCTTCCATGAATCGCAGCACGATCAACTCGCGCGCATCGACCGGCAACAGCGACATGGCCCGCCGCAGCAGCTCGACTTCTTCCTTCCGCTCCAGCTCCGACCCTTCCAAACTCACAAAAGGTCCAAGCCGTCCGTCGTCGAACGATTCCAACGACTCCTCGAGCGCGCTCCGCTTCGATCGCCGCTTGTTCAAACAAAGGTTGCGAACGGTCCGGAACAACCACGGCCTTACCGCCAGCGCCGCGCATCGCTCCTCATCGTACTGACGCGTCAGCGCCCGATGCGCCCGCATCATCGCGTCCTGCACCACCTCCTGCGCATCAAACGCGTCCTGCAGGATCCCGTGCGCATACGTAAACAGCGGCCGCTCGAAGCGCTCGATGAGCCGCTCGAACGCCCCCGGCTCACACCGATGAACGGCGACCGCCAGCTCGCCCCCTTGATCCGCCTGCCGGACGATCTCGCCGCCGGTCCACGAGTTCTTCATGTGGCTAAGAACACGGGCAATGGCGGTTTCGTTCGGGGACTACAATTCTCGGTGCTCATATGAATTGTCAGGACCACATCTCACGCGATCCGCAGATCTGCGGCGGCGAAGCTGTCATCCGCGGAACGCGAGTCACTCTCAGAACCGTGCTCGCAAGTCTCGCAGAAGGCGCCCGAGAAAACGAGATCATCCGGAGCTTTCCGGCTCTGACGCCGGATGACGTCCGCGCCGCGATTGCATTCGCGGCCACGGCCGCCGAAGAGGACCTTCGATTCCGGAGATCCCAGCGATTCAATGCGCATCGACGTTAGCGAAAAACGTTGCCACCGGATTGATCGAGAGTTCGTCGCGACGTCATGACGAGGCTCGTCTTCGCTTCGGGCGCATGGAAGTGGGAGCCGCTACGTGTCGGTCTTAGTGTCGTCAGCTCTCGCATGCGGTATCCCAGCTCGGACTATCGAGGAAATTTCCTTTAAGATCGAAGCAGTGCTTCCACGCTCCATCTCCTCCCGCTTGATGTCAGGCGTGACTTCGCCCTTGCGAAGCACAAAATTCCGTTCCGTCTCAGCAAATTTGATAATAACGATCGCTTCAGTCGTCTTGTCGCCAGAGTCCTTGGCGGATTGGAGGGCAATCGCACGCGCCTCGACGTTTGTGAGCTCATTTTGGAAGTACTTAACATCGCCGAGTCCAGCTTTGTAGAGACGAAGAAAAAAGAATGCGAATACCTCGATGATGATGATTAGGGAAACACGCGGTAGAAACTCGGCGATATACCACCAAGGATTGCCGTGAGCGGGATCAATAGGCGGTTGCTTAAAAAAGACGAAGTATCCAAACATCAGGATACCCGAAACTGTCGTGGCCGAGCCGAGAACAAGACTTAGATTGCCTCGGTACGAAAGCGCGTCGAGCTCCTTTTGCAATCGGTCGATCGAGTCATGAATCGTGACAGGCCCTGCCGGCATTATGACTCGGACGAGGTGCTCACCACCATGCATTACAGGAAGGTCGGTTGTCGCTGCCGCCTTTGTCGATTGTGCGTCATTGCTCTCCGAGAAACGAGCGCCAATCGCGGTTCGAAATCCTGTTTGAAGATACGTCATTGCGAAGATTGCGAAACTCAAAGTCGCGCCCACCGTGAACACCGCAGGCACAGTTCCATCGTCTGCGAGGAATCGTTCGAACGTTGTGACCCGGTCATATCCTAATAGGACGCCCCTATGAATGGACGATGCCTTGGCTTCGCGAAAGGCCCAGAAGACAAAGGCCAAAAACAATGGAGCGAGCGCCAGAATAAAGCGCATCCGGACGCGTCGGTCAAGAAGATCGTCATTCTGGCGGTCCCGAGTTTTGCTGCTCATCTCGTCCATGGTCGAATCGTACACCTCAAAATCCGACAAAAACGGTTGCCAAGGCCCCGGTTCCCTTGCGGGTCAAGGTGTTTCATCGACTCGATCGTCGGCACAACCGCCGCGAAACAAATTCCTCGCAGAGTAATTGGTTGCTGTTCGTGCCGAAGGGAACGGTCGTTCAGCGTGAAGTAGGCTGCGCTACTCGTACCGCAGCGCTTCGATCGGATCCAACCTCGCTGCTTTGTACGCGGGATAAATCCCGAAGAAGAGGCCGATGGAGATCGAGACGCCGAGGCCGACCAGGATTGACCAGAGGGGCGTGGCCGTGACGAGGGGGCTGACTTTGCGGACGATCAGGGCGATCAGCATCCCGACGGCGACACCGATGGCGCCGCCCATGCCGGAGAGAGTCATGGCCTCGGTCAGGAACTGCATGACGATGTCGCGTCTTACGGCGCCGATCGCTTTGCGGACTCCGATCTCGCGCGTTCGTTCGGTGACGGAGACCAGCATGATGTTCATTACGCCTACTCCGCCGACGAGGAGGGCGATCGACGAGATGAAGATCATGGCCAGGGTGATACCGCCGGTGATTGCCTGGAAGTTGCCGATCAGTTTGTCGGGGGTGAGGAGACCGAAATCGTTCGGCTTGTTGAACGGAACCTTGCGGCGCGCGCGGAGCACGGCCGTCCCTTCCTCAGTGATCTTGCCGACCCACTCCGGCTTTCGCGGGACGGTGGCGATGTTCACGCCCACGTTCTTTTTGACCGAGGGGAAGTGGGCGTCGAAGGTGGTGATGGGGATATAGATGTGCGAGTCGGTCGACTCGAAGAACGTCGCGCCCTGCTTCTCCATCACGCCGATGACCGTGAATTTGCGGCCGCCGACCGTCACTTCTTTTCCGATCGGATCGCGGCGAGCGAAGAGCGTGTCGGCGATGCCGGAGCCGATGACCACGACCTGCGCGCTGGAGCGGACGTCGCCCTCCGCGATGAAGCGTCCCTCGGCGACGTAGTGGTTGTTGGCGATCGGGTAGTCCTGATTCACGCCGCCGAATTCGTCGGGCGTGGCCTGCTGCCCTTTGTAGATCACGTCGAGCGTGTTGCCGTCGCCGTTCCAGTAGCGCTCCGGCGAAACGGCCAGCATCGAGGGGCATAGCCGCTTGAGCGCGAGCGCGTCCTCGTACGTCAGGTTCTTGCGCGTGCGCTGCGACTCATTCGCGTTGCCGGGGCCGAACTGCGGATCGAATTTCTGGAACTGCACGAGCGTCGCGCCGAACGACTGGAAATCGTGCGTGACGCTGTTGTTGAAGCCGACGATGATCGAGACCATGGCGATGACCGTGGTCACGCCGATGACGATGCCGAGGACGGTGAGCGCCGAGCGGAGTTTGTACGCGGTCAGCGCGCGGGCAGCGAAGCGGACGTTTTCGCGGGCGGCGAGGATGTGGTCACGTGCGCGCATGGTTCACTCCGATCTCAGTGCGTCGATGGGCGGCAGGTTCGCGGCGCGCATCGCCGGGAAAAATCCGGCGGTGACGCCGGTAAAGACGGCGATGGCCAGTCCGGTGATCACGAGCGACGGACGAACGAGCGTCGGCAGCGGGAACGCGGCAGAAATCCCGAAAGCGATCAGCACGCCGAGGAGCACGCCGACGATGCCGCCGCCGAGGGAGAGCAGGATCGCTTCGGTGAGGAACTGAAGCTGGATATTGCGCTTGCGGGCGCCGAGGGCGCGGCGGATGCCGATCTCGCGCGTCCGCTCGACCACAGAGACCAGCATGATGTTCGTGATGACGATGCCGCCGACGACGAGCGAGATTCCGGAGATGAAAACCATCACCGCGAAACTGGTCGCCGAAATGCTCTTCCACAACTGCTGCAGTGCCTCGGCGGAAACGACGCCGAACGGATCGTTGCCGCGGAACGGCGTCTTGCGCCGGTTGCGCAGAATGACGCGCACCTGGTCGAGCGATTTCTCCAGTCCGGGAACGCCTTCGGTCGAACGTATGAAGAGGTTCAGTCCACGCTTCGATCCGAAGGCTTTCTCGTAGGCGGTGATCGGGATGAAGAGCTGATTGTCCTGGCTGCGTCCGAGGACGGAGCCTTGTTTGCGCAGCAACCCGATGACGCGTGCGGGATGGCCGGCAATGTTGATGGTGCGCCCGAGAGGATCGAGTTTTCCGAAGAGCTCGTCCTTCACGTCGGAGCCGATGACGGCCACCATCGTCGCGTGCTGGTCTTCCGTGTTCGTAAAGAAGCGACCCTCTTCGACGTCGACGTTGTTGATCTCGCCGACGTTGGCGGTGCCGCCCTGCACGCGCACGCCGCCGAGCTTCTGCGCGCCGTGCTTGACCGTGAGCTGCGTGTTCTCCTGCGCGCCGATGGCAGCGCAGCGCGAGCAATGCTGGCGGATCGCTTCGTAATCTTTCCAGTCGATCTTCTTGCGCTTCACCGCTTCGAGGAACTGTTCGCGGCTTGTGATGATCCCGAACTGCGTGACGATGTAGACGTCGGGATTGAGCGTGAAGACTTTCTCCGCTATGTAGGAGTTGAGTCCGGCGATGATCGAGACGACGGCGATGACCGTCATCACGCCGATGATCACTCCGAGCAGCGTGAGAAAGCTGCGGAGTTTGTTCGTCGTGAGTGCGCCGGCGGCGATTCGGAGGGTGTCCATGGTTTTGTGTTTTGGGGTGTCGGGTGTCGGGTGTCGAAAGTCAAAAGCGAAATGTTGAATGTTGAATGGTCAATGTTGAATGTTGAATGGAACTGCTGGTGGTGGAGCGGAGCGCCGTTTCATTGAACATTGAACATTCAACATTCAACATTCAACATTGCTTCTTAGCTCTTCTTATCCCCACCCGCCCCGCCGTCCTTCTCTTCCTTCTGTTCCTTCACCTTCGTCCCGTCCTTGATCTCGCGCAACGCGCGGAAGGGGCCGGTCACGATCTGCTCGCCGTCCTTGGCGCCGCTGACGATCTCGATGTTGCTATCGCCGGAGAGGCCGGTCTTGACGGGCTGGAACTTCACGGCGCCGTTCGTGATGGCGAAGACGCCTTCCTCGTCGAGCGGCTTTCCAGGCGTGCTGCCCGGTTTCTCGCGGACGACCAGCGCCTGAATCGGGATGGCCAGCGCTTTCGGACGCGTGCCGGTGATGATGTCGGCCGATGCGGAGAATCCCGGCCGCACGCCGGCGGGCGGATTCTCAATCTGGATCTTGACCTCGAAATTGACGGCCTCGGTTGTGCTGGTGCTGATTCCGTTGCGCTTGATCGGACTCGATGCAACCTCGGTGACCAACCCCGGGAAGGTCTTGTTCGGATACGCGTCGATGGTGACGGTGGCGCGCTGGCCGACCTTGACCGAGGGGACGTCGGTTTCATCGACCTCCATGACCGCTTCGACGACGCTCATGTCGGCGATGGTCATCAGCACGGTGCCGGCATTGTTCATGGTGCCGATCACGGCCACTTCGCCTTCTTCAACCGGCAGCGCGGTGACGACGCCCGCCATCGGCGCGCGCATCGTTGTCTTCTGCAGTGTGTCGCGCGCGGCGTTGAGGTTCTCGCGCGCCTGGCTGATGCGCTGTTCGAGCGCGGCGACGTTGGCGCGCGCGGAGTCGCGGCTGCTCTGCGCGCGATCGAGCTCGGAGCGCGGCGTGATCTTCTGTTCGTAATTTTTCAGCGCGCGCTGGTAGTCCTGATCCGCGGCGATGGCCATCGCTTTCGCGGCATCGCGGTCGGAGAAGACGGCCTGCAACGCGGCGTCGGCGCTTCGCGCGGTAGCGGCGAGCTGCTTCTGATCGATCTGCAGAAGGAAGTCGTCCTTCTTGACGACGTCGCCCTCACGCACGGCGAGGTTGACGACCTGACCCATGACGTTCGCGGAGAGGTCGACCTTGCGCTTGGCGTCGATGCGCCCGTTCGCAGAAACCTTGCTGGTCAGATCCTGCCGCGTCACTTTGCCGTACGTGACCGGCGTGATGTCTTTGCCGCGCCGCGACGCGAACCCGGCGGTGAGCACACCCGCGATGACCAGTACGACGATTCCGATGATGATTTTCGTGCGACGCCTCATGTGAAGGATCTCCTGTTGAACGAACGTAGAGGCGTATACGGGATGAGAGGCAGGGGGTTGCGTCTGTCATCCTGAGCCGCCGAAGCCGAGGCGCGCGAAGCGCGACCGGCGAAGGACGGTCGAAGGACCTCCCCAGTGCTTGCCTCGTTCGCAAACCGCCGCCCTTCCCCGTTAACAGGAAGGGGGTCCTTCGACCGTCCTACGCTGCTCCGGCTTCGCCTACACAGCTCCGGCGGCTCAGGATGACAATTTCACGCCGAACGCGTTCTCGAAATTCGCCGTCGTGATCGCGGCGACGTCCTCCACCGAAATCCCCCACAGCGTCGCGAGCAACTCCGCCACTTTAGTGACGTACGCCGGCTCGTTGTCGCGTCCGCGGTACGGCACGGGAGCGAGGAAGGGGGTGTCGGTTTCGATGAGCACGCGGTCGTGCGGGAGCGCTTTCGCGCACGCGCGCAGCGGCTCGGCGGTACGGAAGGTGACGATGCCGGAGAAGGAGATGTAGTAGCCGGCGTCGATGAACTTTCGCGCGATCTCCTCGGACTCGGTGAAGGAATGCAGGATCCCGCGCGCGCCGCTGTTGCCGAGGATGTCCACCATGTCGTCAGCCGACTCGCGATTGTGGACGATGATCGGTTTATCGACGCGTTTCGCGAGATCGAGATGCCGTTCGAAGACCGCGATCTGCGTTTCGCGCGGCGAGTGCATGTAGTGGTAGTCGAGTCCGCACTCACCGATGGCGACGACGCGCGGCTGCGCCGACAGGCGCTCGATCTCCGCGAACGCGGCGTCATCGCAATCCTTCGCCTCGTGCGGATGGAATCCGACGGCGGCCCAGACGTCGTCGTGCTTCTGCGCCACGGCGACGGCTTCCGGCGCGTCCTCGAGCTTCGTGCCCGGGACGACGAAGCCGCGAATGCCGGCGTCGCGCGCACGCGCTAGGACGGCGTCGGCGTCGGACATCGTGAGATGGCAGTGGGAGTCGGTGAAGATCAAGTGCGTTCCACCAGCATCGACAGCCCCATCCCGCCTGAAATGCACAGCGTCGCAAGTCCCAGGCGCTTGTCGCGTGACGCCAGCGCGTGAAGCAGCGTCGTCGTAATGCGTGCGCCCGTCGCTCCGATGGGATGGCCGAGGGAGATTGCGCCGCCGTGGACGTTGAGTTTTGCGCGATCGAAATGCAACTCGCGATCGCAGGCGATCACCTGCGCGGCGAAGGCTTCGTTGAGCTCGATGAGATCGATGTCGTCGAGCGTGAGGTTTGTATCGGCGAGGAGCGCGCGCGTGGCGGGGACTGGTCCGATGCCCATGATTTTCGGATCGACGCCGGCTTGCGCGTAGCCGACGATGCGCGCCATCGGTGTGAGGCCGTGGCGCTGGACGGCGTCGGCCGAGGCGACGAGCATTGAGGAGGCGCCATCGGTGACGCCGGAGGAGTTGCCGGCGTGCACCGTTCCGTTCTTGCGAAACACCGGCGGGAGTTTGGCGAGCGATCCGAGGTCGGCGTCGAAACGCGGGTGCTCGTCTTTGTCGATGATCGCGTCGCCTTTGCGGCCGGGCACTGTCACGGGAACGATCTCGTCGCGGAAGCGGCCTTCGTCGTACGCGACGCCGGCGCGGCGCTGTGTTTCGACGGCGTACGCGTCCTGCTCTTCGCGGGAAATGTCGTAGCGATCGGCCAGCGTCTCCGCGGTCGCGCCCATCATCTCGTCGGCCAGCGGACAAAGAAATCCGTCGCGATACATGCCGTCGATCACCTCGGCGTCGCCCATGCGATAGCCCCACCGCGCGCGCGGCAGAAGGTACGGCGTGTTCGACATCGACTCGGTGCCGCCGGCGAGGATGACGCTGGCCTGGCCGAGACGGATTTGATCGGCGGCGTTCATGATCGCGCGCAGTCCGGAACCGCAAGCCTGATTGACGGTGTACGCCGGGGTCTCGTGGCGCAGTCCTGATTTGATGGCGATCTGGCGCGCGACATTCGGTCCGACGCCGGCTTGGCGCGCGTTGCCGAAGAGCACTTCATCGATCGCATTCGGATCGATGCCGCTGCGCGCGAGCGTCGCCTTCGCGCTGGCGACGCCGAGGTCGGCGGCGGTGAGCGACGACAATCCGCCGCCGAATTTTCCAATGGGCGTGCGGACGGCGGCGGCGAGGTAGATGGCTTCGTTCAGCTTCGGCATAGGGCGGTCACGGTGTCGGCGTAGGTCTGCACCGACTGCAACAAATCCTTCTTCCCGATCTTCTCATTGGCGCCGTGTGCGTCGAGGATCGAGCCCGGCCCGAACAGCAGCGGCGTTCCCAGCGCGCCGAGGTGCGGCACGTCGGTGTTGAACGCGACCACGCGCGATTCGGAACCGTCCGGCACTTTCATCCGCTGCGGCGGATTGCCGCGCGAGACGGTGATCGTGCCGCCGTGACGCGCGATGATCGACTGCAATTTCGCCTGCACGACATCCGGATCCGTCACCGTGCGAAAAATCATCTGGCACTCGGCCTCGGCGGGAATGACATTCGGCTTCTCGCCGCCGCGCACGACACCAACATTCACTGTTGTTTCGCCTAGGTCCTCGTCGGAGCCCCAGTTCGTCGCGTTGATCTCGGCGATGGCGTGGACCATCTTGTTGATCGCCGAATCGCCGCGCTCCGGATACGCGGAGTGTCCAGCGATGCCGTCGAATCGGACGAAACAGGTCAGCGCCCCTTTCGATGCGCGCGCGAACGTCGACTCGGTCGGCTCGCCAACGAGCACGTACTGCGATCCGAGGTTCGCAAATTCTTTGTTCGCCATCTTCGCGCCGATCGAATCAGTCTCCTCGCCGACGACGAAGAGATACGCG
>DASYJY010000232.1:0-4142 GCA_035995985.1 Thermoanaerobaculia bacterium
CGACGTTGAAAAAAGCGATCGGTCTCGCATATCTTCCGCTCGACAAGTCGGCGCCCGGCAGTGAATTCATGGTCCTGATCCGTGGAAAAGAAACGCGGGCGCGCGTCGTTCCCACCCCGTTCTACAAGCGCGCAAAGTGACGAAGGAGCAATCCATGACACCTGAAGACAATCGGTACGCCAAGAGCCACGAGTACGTGCATCCCGAGGCCGAGGGCGACCTGGTGGTCATCGGCATCACCGATTACGCGCAGAAAGAGCTCGGCGACGTCGTCTTCGTCGAGCTGCCGCAGGTTGGGGCGGAGCTGGAGCTCGGCGATGAATTCGGCAGCATCGAATCGGTCAAAGCCGTTTCCGAACTGTTCTCTCCGGTGTCGGGCGAGGTCGTCGAAATCAACGAAGCGCTCAACGACAAGCCAGAGCTGGTGAACACCGACCCGTACGGCGACGGCTGGATGATGAAGATGCGCCTCAGCATCCCCGAGGAGGTCGAGGAAATGATGACCGCCGAGGAGTACGAGGAGTACGTTGAGAAGGAATCCGCGCACTAGTCGTACAAAGGCGAATGTTCAATGTTGAATGTGGAATGTTCAATGTTGAATGTAGGTGTCGCGCCTCTCGCTTCTTCCATTCAACATTGAACATTCAACATTCGACATTCCACATTTTGCCTCTCAAATGACCCTGCCCGACCCTCTTACCGATCAACATCGCTACATCTCCAATGCCTCGCAGGACGTCAGCGAGATGCTCGAGGTCATCGGCATTGATTCGATCGATGCTCTCTTCGAGACCATCCCCGACGACGTCAAACTGAAAGAACTTCTCAACATCCCCGGCCCATGGTCGGAGATCGAGTCGCGGCGCTGGTTTCGTGCGCTGGCGGCGAAGAACCTCACAGCCGTCGATCACGTTTCGTTCCTCGGCGGTGGCGCGTATCTGCACTACCAGCCGGCCTGCATCGATCAGCTTCTGCTGCGCGCCGAGTTCCTCACCTCGTACACGCCGTATCAACCCGAGGTGTCGCAGGGGACGCTGCAGTCGATTTTCGAGTATCAGACGCACCAATGCCTGCTGACGGGACTCGACGTCGCCAACGCGTCGCTCTACGACGGTTCGACCGGATTGTGCGAGGCGGTGCTGCTTGCCGAACGCGTTGTGCGCAATCGCAAAAAGGTCGTGATCGCGAAGTCCGTCCATCCGCAGTACACCGAAACCGTTCGCACCTACCTCCAGAACCTCGGATACGAGATCGTGGAAGTCGGCTGGACGAGCGATGGCCGCATCGATACGGCGGCGCTTCGCGAGGCGTGCACGAGCGATGTCTTCGCGGTCGCGGTGCAGTCGCCGAACTTCCTCGGTGTGATCGAGGACTACGACGCCGTCGCGCAGATTGCCGACGCGGCGGGCGCGGTGAAGATTGCCGTAATCGCCGAAGCCACATCCCTCGGCATCCTGACTCCGCCGGGCGCGCACGGATTCGACATCGTCGTCGGCGAAGGTCAGGCGTGGGGCGTTCCGACGCAGTACGGCGGTCCGTTCGTCGGCTTCATGGTCGTGAAAGATGCGTTGAAGCGGCACATGCCGGGACGCCTCGTCGGCGAGACGGTGGACGTCGACGGCAAGCGCGCGTACGTGCTCACCCTCGCCACGCGTGAGCAACATATCCGCAGGGGCAAAGCGACTTCCAACATCTGCACGAACGAGGCGCTGATCGCGCTCGCCGCGAATATGTACCTCTCCCTGATGGGCAAAGAAGGATTGCGCGAAGTCGGGCAGCAGTGCCTGAGCAAGGCCGCGTATCTGCGCGCGGAGTTGCAGAAGATCGGATCGGTGATCCTGCCGTTCAGCGGCCCGGTCTACAACGAGTTCGTGGTCCGCACGCCGTTTCCTGCCGACGAAATCCTCGCCGACCTCGAGCACCAAAAGATCCTCGGCGGCATTCCGCTGGGCCAGTTCTATGAAGGCTATGACAATGAGTTCCTCGTCGCCGTCACCGAGCTGCACACGCGCGAGCATCTCGATCAGTTGGTCGCAGCGCTGACCGCGTCGATTTCGAGGGAGCGGCGATGACCACGCAGCTGATTTTCGAACACTCCAAGCGCGGACGTCGCGGCTATCGGCTGCCGGCGCTCGACGTGCCTTCCGCGGAATTGACACCGTCGCTGATGCGCGACGAGGTTGCGGACGAAGTCGAAGTCTCCGAGGTTGACGTCATCCGTCACTTCACGAGGCTGTCGAAATTGAATGTGTCGATCGACGCGGGCTTGTATCCGCTCGGCTCGTGCACGATGAAACACAATCCGCGGCTGAACGAAGAGATCGCGCGCACGCCGGGGTTCGCGTTGTCGCATCCGCTGCAGCCGGATCGTCAAGTGCAGGGCAACCTCGCGCTGCTGTGGCACATTGAGCGGACCCTGATGGAAATCTTCGGCTTGCCGCGCGTGACGCTGCAGCCGGTGGCCGGCGCGCACGGCGAGCTGACCGGCATACTGATGGTGCACAAGGCGCTGGCGAAGAGCGGCAATGCGCGCAAGTACATCCTGATCCCCGATTCCGCGCACGGCACGAATCCGGCCTCGGCGGCCTTCGCTGGATATCAAATCAAGGAGCTGAAATCGAACAGCCGAGGGACGGTCGATATCGACACGCTGGCCGCGGCCGTAACCGAGGATGTGGCGGCGCTGATGATCACCGTGCCGAATACGCTCGGCGTGTTCGAGACCGACATCAAACGCTTCGCGGACATCCTTCACGATAAGGGCGCGTACCTCTATTGCGACGGCGCGAACCTCAACTCATTCGTCGGCATCGCTCGCCCCGGCGACATGGGCATCGACGTCATTCACTCGAATCTGCACAAGACGTTTTCGACGCCGCACGGCGGCGGCGGTCCGGGCGCGGGTCCGGTCGGCGTTTCAGAAAAGCTGGTCCCGTTCCTGCCGACGCCGACGGTGGAGCAGGCCGAAGACGGGACGTACTACCTCGATCACGGTCATCCCGATTCGATCGGCCGCGTGCGCGCGTTCAACGGCAACTTCAATGTGTTGGTCCGTGCGCTGACGTACATGCGCTCAATGGGTCCCGACGGTTTACGCCGCATCGCCCAGATCGCGGTGCTGAACGCGAATTACATCCGCGCCCGGTTGCGCGGCTCGTATCACCTGCCGTACGACGCGCCTTCGCTGCACGAGGTCGTCTTTAGCGACAAACTGCAGACGGCGAAGGACGTGCACACCCTCGACATCGCGAAGCGCCTGATGGACTACGGCTTCCACCCGCCGACGATCTATTTCCCGCTGATCGTCGCCGGCGCGTTGATGATCGAGCCGACCGAGAGCGAGCCGAAGGAAGAGCTGGACGCCTTCTGCGACGCGATGATCGCCATCGCGAAGGAATGCGAAGAGCGTCCCGAACTGGTGCGCAGCGCGCCACACACGACTCCGGTACGTCGGCTCGACGAGGCGCGCGCCGCGCGGCAGCCGGTGTTGCGGTGGCGTAAGTAGTTCACCCTGCGCGTAGACGCAGGGTTAACTGCTTATGAAGCGTTGAACCGCGCAGAGTAAACTGCCGAATAACGTGTCCCGCTACGACGACGAAGATACCGACGATTTCAGCAAGACCATCTCCATGCGGCGGCCGGAGACCGTCACCACGTTCTCCGACAAGCGCGCCTCGCAGGACCGGCGCGGGCAGTCGCAGTCGCGGATTCTTTTCATCACCGTCGTCGTCATCGCCATTCTCTATCTGGCGAAACCGGTCTGCGTTCCGATCGCGCTGGCGATTTTGTTCGCGTTTCTGCTGACGCCCATCGTGTCACTGCTCGAGCGCACGCCGCTGCGGCGCACCGGCGCCATCGTCATCTCCCTCGGCCTCATCGTGACGGGACTCGGCTTCGGCGGGTGGTGGCTCTCGCAGCAGTTCAACGACGTGGCGAAAGAGTTCGCCCTCGCCGCAACGAGCGGAAAAATCGAAAAGCAGCTCAGTTTCCTGAAACGGACCAAGGGCGGCACGTTTGCGCTTGTCGAGACGACGCTGCGGCGCGTCACAGAGGCGACGACCGCTGACAAGCAGGAGCGTGCCGATCTGAAAGTGCGCGTCATTCCGGACCGGAAGAACGTCGCCGACCAGTACAAGAATATT
>DASYJY010000233.1:0-18702 GCA_035995985.1 Thermoanaerobaculia bacterium
GTGAACGAAGGCAACGGCTTCGTATTTCATCTCCCACATCGGCGACGTCTACCCCAGCGGCTTCCTCCCACTGAAGGCCGGCAACGTCAAACGAATCGCTCGCCCGCATCTACGGCTCCAGCGACCTCTTCACATCGGTCCGGACAGCACGAATCTCAAGGGCAATGCGGCCGCTGCGAATTCCGCGAGCTGCGTGGCGGGTCACGGGCGAGGGCGTGATCGATGACGGCGATGTGCTCGTATCAGCCGCGCGTGGCGTGAGGTGACTACAGCTCTAGCAGTGGCTCACGACGACAGCGGCGCTTCGCGCACTTGCAAGTCGGTTGTTTCGCCGGCGATGCCGACCGTTCCTTTGCGCTCGAGTTTTCCCCATCCGGTGCGAATGCCGGAGACGGCGGTCTTGATTGATTTCAAAATCACCGCGTACATCAGCTGGCGGTAGAGGAAGCGCTGCCAGAAGAGCCAGACCAGGACCTTGGGATCTTCGCGGTCGAGTTTGTACGCCACCAGCGCGCCGATCAGTTCGACCACGAAGAAGAACGCGTACATGAACGCGATCAGGTAAAGCGATGAAAGCGCGTTCGGGAGCGGCTGCCAATCTCCGTTGAGGCGGCGCACGCCGGCGTGAATGGCACCGCCGAGGGCCCAGAGAATTTGCAGGTCGACGAGCGGCGAGAGGACCTGGAACGCGACCTGGAACAGCCAGAGCGACGGCAGCATCACCGTGCCGAACCAGCCGTAGCGGAACATGGCCCGGCGATGTTTCCAGAGCGACTGCAGCGTTCCGAAGGCCCAGCGGAATCGCTGGCCGAAGAGAGCGCGAATGCTGTCCGGCGCCTCGGTGTATCCGATCGCGTTTGACTCCGTTTCGATCCGCCACCCGATCCTGCGGATCCTCCACGTCAGGTCCATGTCCTCGGCCATCGTATCGTTCGTATAGCCGCCGGCCTGCAGGATCGCTTCGCGGCGCCACGCGCCCACGGCGCCGGGAACGACCGTCACGGAGTTGATCGTCGCGTATGCGCGGCGGTCGAGGTTCTGGCTGGTCACGTATTCGATCGATTGCCAGTACGTCAGCGGATTCACACGATTGCCGACCTTCACGTTGCCCGCGACTGCTCCGACGAGCGGATCGGTGAAATGACGGATCAACTTCTCGATCGTGTCTTTCGCGAAGACCGTGTCGGCATCGAGGGCGATGATGATGTCGCTCGTCGCTGCCGCGATGCCGCGATTGAGTGCCGAGGCTTTGCCGCCGTTGGCTTGCACGAAGAGCGTGACCGCGTCGCCGAAATGCGAGCGCACCTCGCCGGACGTGTCGTCCTTCGAGCCGTCATCGACGACGATGATCTCCAACGGCTCGTAGCCGGTCGCGATCACCGCGCGAATCGTGCGAGCGATCACCTTCTCTTCGTTGTACGCAGCGATGACGACGCTGACCGCCGGCCGGAAGGTCGCATCGAACTTGTCATAGCGTTCGCGCCACTTCGAGATCAGCGCCAGGATCGTGGCGAAGACCACGCGCAATGTGCCGAGAATGATCGCGGTGGTGAAGGCGATGCGGAGGAACAGTTCGAAGAGATAGATCGCTTCGAACACAACGCGATCGGTGGCCAGCATCAACGTGTCGGAGCTGTTCACTTCCGGATTGACCTTGTCGCGCGTCGAGTAGATCAGCGTCGAAACGGGGACGAACGTGTAGCCCTCGGCGCGAAGCTCGTTGACCATGAGCGGGATCAGCTTCACGGTCTCGCCGCGATTGCCGCCGCCGTCGTGCAACAGAACGCAGCTCCCCTTCTCGGTCCCCAGCTGCTCTTTGATCGTGTCGAGCATCTGCCGCGCCGTCCGCTCTTTCGTTCCGCCGTCCGGCAGCGGATCGGTCAACCGCCAGTCCTGCGGATCGAGGAACTCGAGGACGGTGATGTAGTTGAGCTGCGACGCCAGCCGGATCGGCTCCGCTTCATCTTTCGTCGACGGTTCGGCGTCGGCGTTGTACGGCGGACGGAAGAGCAGCGTGGAACGATGCAGCTGGCTCTGAAAAACGCGCTGCGTCGCATTCATCTCCAGGCGCGCCTGCTGCTGGGAGACGCCGCCCATGTTCGGATGGGTGTAGGTGTGGTTGCCGATTTCGTGGCCTTCGTTCCAGATGCGGCGGACCAGATTCGGATAGCGCTCGGCGTTCTGGCCGATCAGAAAAAACGTCGCTTTGACATTCAGCTTCTTCAGCTCATCGAGCATCTGGCCGGTGTAGGGATCGGCGGGGCCGTCGTCAATCGTGAGCGCCAGCATCTTCGGCCGGTAGCCGGTGCGCGAGATGACGGTGGACGTCGGGAACTTGTGGTACGACTCATCGAGCGCCAACCCCGTCTGCGGATCGATTTCGAGCGAACGCGAGCCATCAGTCGGCTCCTTGTCGACGTGGGAGATTTCGCCCTCGCCGACGAACTCGAGGAAGTACGGGAACTTCACCGGGCCGAGCACGTTCATGTTCGGCGGCTGGTGGAGGCGATCGCGATGGATGAACGTCCAGATCGACGGATCGGTCGATCCGAGGACCCAGACCGCGGCGCCGCGCACGCCGTAGTTCGACGCGATCAGCCACTGATTCGCGGCCGTCACCGCGTCGAGCATCCACACCTCGTGGTCTTTGCCGTCATCGTCCTGATACCAGAAGGTCGGATTGAGCGAATCGTCATCGAAGTCGACGATGTCTTCCGGCTTTTCCTGCTGGCGAAAGTCGGCCGCGAGAATCAGCGCACCCTGATACGTGGTCGGATCGGCCCAGCCGCGGCCATCCATCCAGTCGTAGGCGTAATTGGCGATGCCGACCACGAGCTTGTCGCGCGGAATGCTGCGCAGCGCCCGCTGCACGACATCGCGGTACCACGACATCGAAGCGATCGGCCCCGGCTTGCTGTTCTCGCCGTGCTCGTCGTACGCCATGACCACCACGAAGTCGCAGGCCGCCGCCGCCTTACGCCAATCGAACCTCTCGCCCGCCTCGAGATCGGCGCTGACGATGAGGTGCACCGGCGCGAAGTTGGCCTTCATCCGCTGCAGAAACGGGATCATCAGCGGGTAGTCCTGCGGCATCAGGTTTTCGAAGTCGACGTTGATCCCTTGAAATCGATTGGCCTGACACCACTGCCGCAGGGTCATGATCATCTTCGTCTGCAGTGCGGGATTGGTGAGGAAGATGTGGACGCGTTTCGGATCGAACTCGCCGGAGCCGGTCGATGAGATCTGGGCGTTGCTGAAGACCGGGACGATGTTGAGATTGTTTTCGCGCGCGACCTTGACCACCTCGACGTTGTGCGGCGTCAGCAGCGGATCCCAGTCATGAAAATCGAGCCCGTTGGCGTTCTCCTGCAGATGCACCCAGACCGGCAGCAAGTGCGTCATCTGCGACGCGTTCTTGTTCAGCGACATCAGCCCCGTTTCCTGCCACGGCGCATAGAACGCGGCCACGATGCCGCTGCCGGTCTCGGCAGGCTTGATCGGCCCTTTGGCTTGCTGCGCGAGGCCGCGGCGTTTGTCTTTCGCGAGTCCGGCAAGCAACCTGTCGCGGTCCTTCTTCGCAAGAAATTGCTGCGCGCGGCTCTGATGCCGCGGAAAGTGCGTACTGCGGCGCAGCGAACGAATGATCGGGATCGTGATGCCGCGCATCCCCGGGAGCAACGGTGCCGTGAAAAGGCTGACCAGCCAGGCGCTGATCGTGACCACGGCGAAGAGTCCCAGCAACGTGCCGAGGCGCTTAACCCACCACCAGCGGCGATGGGTTGGATCGAAGAAAACAGCGCGGTCAGACATGGTTGAGAGTCGGGCGATGATACAGAACCGGCCGCTTCCCGGAGGCATTCTGCGCAACCCGCGCCGCGTTACCCCGTAAGACCTGCCATGAGTCAGACCGTCATCGAGGTTTCAGGCCTCAAAAAGCAGTACCGGTCGTCGGTCGGGCGCTCGCGAATCACGGCGCTGGACGGCATCGACTTCAGCGTTCGCGAAGGCGAGCTGTTCGGTCTCCTCGGGCCCAACGGCGCCGGCAAAACGACGGCCGTCAAGATCCTGCTCGACCTCACCCGCGCCACCGCCGGCGAAGCGCGTCTCAACGGATTGCCGGCCGGAGATCCGGAAAGCCGCCGCCGCGTTGGATACCTGCCCGAGGGCCACAAGATCCCCGGCTATCTCACCGCGCGGCAGGCACTGGGCATCTTCGGAAAGATGTCCGGCATGGACCCCGCCGCGATCAAGAGCCGTTCGCTGGAACTGCTGGAAAAGCTGCGCATCGCGCAATGGATCGACGTCCGCGTCAAAAAGTACTCGAAGGGCATGACGCAACGCCTCGGCCTCGCCATCGCGCTACTGCATTCGCCGCACGTGCTGCTCCTCGACGAGCCGACCGACGGCGTCGATCCAGTTGGCCGCCGCGAGATCCGCGACATCCTTCGCGCCGAAGCCGCCGCGAACGGAACGGCAGTGCTGCTGAATTCGCATCTGCTCTCCGAGATCGAGCTCACGTGCGATCACGTGGCCGTCCTTCGCAGCGGAAAAGTTGCCGCGGCCGGCAGTATCGAAGAGCTGACGCGGCGCGCCACGCAGTACAAACTCGTTCCGGCCGCGCCGGTCGATGACGCGCTCATCGGAGCGTTTCGTGAGAGCGGTGCCGGCGTGCAGCGCGTCAACGGCCACATGCTGCTGACGGTCGACGACATCTCGCACCTCAACGCGCTGGTCGACAAGCTCCGCGCCAGCGGCGGCATGCTCACCGAGCTCTCGCCGGTGCGCTCGACGCTCGAAGACGTGTTCGTCGATCTCGTCCGCGCGGTCGATCCGGGCGGGCAATCCTCCGAAGGAGCGCTCCTATGAAAG
The DNA here is from genome assembly GCA_035995985.1 of Thermoanaerobaculia bacterium. Taxonomy (GTDB): domain Bacteria; phylum Acidobacteriota; class Thermoanaerobaculia; order Gp7-AA8; family Gp7-AA8; genus JADGNZ01. The sequence goes on from DASYJY010000233.1 coordinate 4,870, forward strand.
TCCTGATGGCGAATATCGAAGATGTGATGCGCGAAGCCGCCGCGCGCTGGACCCTCGTCGCCTACTTTTTCCTCTCCACGATTTTCATCCTGATCTTTGCCTCGGCCATCAACCTCGACATCGTCGATGGCGCGCTGGCAGGCGCGAAGCTGTTCGGCAAAACGGTCGAAGTCAGCGGCTCGATGTCAATCGAGAAGCTGGTCATGGGCTTCGAGTCGGGCTTCGCCGGCGTGCTCTACATCCTCTGCACCTTCCTGGCGATCTTCGCCACGGCGCACCTCGTGCCGCGCATGCAGGAGAAGGGAACGATCGATCTCTACCTCTCGCGGCCGGTGTCGCGCATGAAGCTGATCCTGTCGCGCTACGTGGCGGGACTGATTCTGGCCGGCAGCAACATCCTCTATCTGATCGGCTCGATCTGGTTGATCGTGGCGTGGAAGACGCACGTTTTTCATCCGCGCTTTTTCCTCGCCGGAGGCGTGATCCTCTTTCTGATCGCGACGCTGCTGGCGTTCGCGTTCCTGATCGGCGTCATCACGTCATCGACAGCCGTCTCCATCATGGCCACGTACGGCGTCTTCTTCTTCGGCATCATGCTGTCCGGCCACGCGCGCATCGAAGCGGCGTTGTCGAAAGAGTGGCAGGCCATGGGCATCAGGTCGCTCTACTGGATCATGCCGAAGACCGCGGAACTGGCTACCGCTGTCGTCGCGTACGTCGGCGGACCGCAAATGCACAACGATTTTTTGAAGATCACGCCCGCGCCGTTCTGGAGCACCGCGATCTTCGGTGTTGTCTGTATCACCTTTGCTTCCTGGTTGTTCCAACGAAAGGAGTTCTAAATGAAAAAGCAGTTCCTGGCAGTAGTGATCCTGGCCCTGGCGCTCGCGCCGGCGGCCTTCGCAAAAAACGACGCGATGTCACTCATCCCGAATGACTCCGTCTCCGTCGGCGTCGTTCGTCTCGCCGACATGCGCAGCAGCCCGCTGTCGGCCGCGCTCTTCACGCAGACGGCGCACATCAGCAATGACGACGATGCGATGGCGTTCCTGCGCGACTCCGGTCTTCAGCCGACGAAAGACGTCGACGTCGTCGTCTTCGCAACGTCGCCTCGCACGAACCTCGGCAGCGAGGCGGATTTCCTGATCGCGGCGGACGGCCGCTTCAACGTTGACCGCCTGAGCAGCGCGCTCGTTTCGCGCGGCGCGATCAAGAAGGCCTCGACGCACGGTACGTACTTCGTGATGCCGCAGAAGAGCGGCGATTCGCACAAAGGTGTCGTCGCGTTTCCGGACGCGCACCTCGCGCTGATCGGCAGCGAGGCGGCTGTCCTCGAAGCGCTGGCCAGCCGTGCCACCGGCGGGACGACGTTCGCGACCACGACCGGCCTCGGGCGCGACATGGCGCGCATCGATGCGCACGCCACGGCGTTCGTGCTCGTCGACGTGCCGCGCGCGCAGCGCATCACCGGCGCGCCGAAACTCGGCACGGGCTCGCAGTCGCAGGCCATCGGTGCGGCGCTGAAGAATGTGTCGACCGTCGCCATCTGGGCCACCGACAGTGGCGACTCGCTCAAGCTGAGCGCGATCGGCCTCTCCAGCGACTCCGAAACGCTCGGTCTCGTCGAAGACACGCTCCGCGGCGCGCTCTCCGCGATGCGCCTCGCCGTTCAGGAACAGTCACCGGAGCTCGTTTCCGTATTGCGCAAGTTCACTGTGAGCCGCACCGACAGCTCCGTCTCGATCTCCGGCACCGTCCCCGCCGAAACGTTCAAGACGTGGGTGGCGAAGTCGCAGGCACACTCGAGCTCGCGGTAACTCACAAACCGTCGCAAAATGAAAACGCCCCGCGCCTGCGGGGCGTTTTTGATTGCGGCGAAATCGCGGTCAGCGTTTCTTGCCGCGCTTCGTGTTCACGGCTTCGCGCAGATCCTTGCCGGCCTTGAAGCGGACGTTCTTCGACGCCGGAATGGTGATCTTTTCATTCGTGCGCGGATTGCGGCCCTCGCGCGCTTTGCGCTGCGACACGGCGAAGCTGCCGAGGCCTGGAATCGCGCAGCGCTCGCCGCTCTGACACGTGCTGGAAATGTAGTTCACGAACGCGTCGAACGCGGCCGCTGCTTCCTTCTTCGAAATCCCCGCCTGCTCGGCGATTTCATTGATGACGTCACCCTTGCCTGCCATAGACGACTCCTTCTCCTAAGATGCGAAAACCCCTGAGTTGTTCTAGGTTTTCGGCAATCTATGAGAACGATGGGGGTTTGTCAACGGAGTTACCGGACGCATTTTTCACTTGTGCGCGCGGCGTATTTTCAGCGCTGTTGCGGCGCAGAAAACGGAGGCGGTCGAGGTATCCGCGAACGACCGAAACGACCTGCGCGTGGCTCCACGAAAACGGCGAAACCGAGAGCGGCGCACCGGTGTACGGATGCACCTGTTCCGGCAGCACCAGCGACGGCCGCGCCTTCGCACGAGCCCATCGCAAAAGATCGAGCGCCGATTGGAGCTCGGCCACCGAGGTGGCGCGGGCGATGGAGTGCTCGGCCAGCCAGAGCGTGCAGATCAGCCACGGATTTCCGGGGATCGGATCGTCATCTCCGATGTTTCGCTGGTACTTGTCGTTTGCGTACCGCGCAACGCCGCCGATCTCGGTTTGGACCCACAACGTCTCGCGAATCGCACGCATCGTCCCTTCGACCATGGCCGTGTCCGCACCGAACGCGCCGAGGAAAAATGTCGCGAAGGTGGAGGCGTCGACGGTGCGGTCGAGCTCGAGCGCGTCGTCGGTCAACACCAGTCCGCGCGCGAATCGCGACTCATCGTCGAGCCACAGATGCCGCACCATCGCCTCGCGGATTTCATCCGCGACTTTCAGGTAGTGACTGCGGCGCTCCTGCTCGTTGAAAAGATTCGCCAGATCGGCGGCAGCGGACAGCGCCGCGCAGACCGCGGACGACGTGAAGGTGAACACGCCCTGCCGCTCCTCCCACATGTCGAACGACGGCAGCGGCAACTGCGTTTTCAAATCGCGGTAGCGGGCCATGAAGTCGGCCGGCTGAACCACTAATCGCCGATACACGCTGTGAATGAATTCGAGATCGCGCGTCCGGTCGTAATGCCGCGCCAGCAGCCAGAGCACGAGCGCCGTCGAATCCTCTTGAATCGGCAGCAGCTTCTGCCCGTTGCGCACCCACGGATTCCACGACGACGCCAGCGATCCATCCGGCGCGTACTTGTGTAAAAAGTAACCATCGTTACTGATCGTGTCGTGCGCGAACTGCAGAAAACGGCGCGCGATTTGATGGAAGCCGGCGCGGTCCATGGCGTCGGCGACGAACGCGCCATCGCGCGGCCAGACGTACGCGTAGTGATCGTTGTGACCCCACTCGATGTCGGAGTCGGCAGCCGCGACGATGCCGCCCTGATGATCGCAATGCGTCTGCACGACCAGCAGCGAGCGGCGATAGAGATCGACGATCTCTTCGGGTAGATCGCTGAGGTCCTCGCCCGACTTGTTGACCCACGTGTACCAGAGCGACGCCGTGCGCGCGATGATGCGCGCCGGCGTCTCCTTGATGACGTGATCGTTGAGCTTCCGGACTTCTCCGTACTGCGTTCCGGCGCAGATCCAGTAGTACGCGGTGTGGCTTCCGAGCGGCTCGAGTTCGATCGAAAGAGCGATCGTCGAATCGACCGCCCCCTGCTGGATCGCATTCATCGATAGTTCGCCATCCTCGGCATCGCGCCAGGTGCCCTCGCTGTCGCCGATGCCGGCCCGTCCGCACGAATATTCGGCGATGCCCGAATCGCGCTCGGTGGCGCCGCTGATCAGGAAGTAGCGCTTCGCCTTGTAATGAATGACGCTGCGCGAATCCGGGTCGTACATCGCCGTATCGGCATTCGGGCTGCCGTACAACTCGAGGCCGTGGTGAAAGAACAGCTTCACGCGCCGCGGCGCATTGCGCATGTTGCGCACGACGATCTTGCGAACGTAGACGTTGCACTCGGAATCGACGGCGTCGTAACAGCGAAGCCGGATGCCGACGTTGTCGTTGACGCAGGTGACGTCGGTGACATTCGTTTCGCGCAGATACGTGAGCGTGCGCTGCCACGCATCGTCCTCGACCCACGAAAACGCGCCGTCCGCGGAGACGCCGAAGCGGGAGCGTTCCCCCGCGTGATTCTCGAGGCCGACGTGGGGAAAGTAGAAGTCGGCCAACCGGTACGAGGCGTCAAAGCCGAGAACGAGTGAGCCGTTGCCGATGAGTAGATCGCGAGCCAATGGGCCGCGAAGTTTATCCGACGGCGAGCCGCCGTTGATCTTCCCAGCCGTCCCGAGCTTCACCAGCACAGACAAGAGTGTCTGTGCCACCGGCTCTGCCGGTAGGAGCATTTCGCGCAAGCGACGGAGGATTGTGTGGCACAGACACTCTTGTCTGTGCTTTGGCAAGGTGCGATGCCTGATGTTGCATCAGCAGTTTTTTCGTAACACGTGCGTCGTAAAGCCGTCCGTGCCGGCCTCCGGAGTGAGGCGCAACACGCCGTCCTCCACCCACCGCGCGACGCTTGCGTTCACGAACTTCGCTACATCGACGCGAACGAAGTCGCTGCGCGTGCGCAGGATTTCGTCGACGACTGCATCGTTCTCTTCGGGTTCCAGTGAGCAGGTCGAGTAGACGACGGTCTCCGAGGCGAGATCGAGCGCGGAGGCGAGCAGTTGCTTCTGCAGCATCACAAATGACCCGAGATCCTCTTCGCGCAGCCGCCACTTGAGCTCCGGATTTTTTCGGATCGTGCCGGTCGCGCTGCACGGCGCATCGAGCAGGACGATTTGGAACTGCCGCGCGAACGGCGGCTGGCGTCCGTCGCTCACGACGATCGAAGATTTGCCGATCAATGGGCGGAGCCGCGAAAGAGAGACGTCGTTGCTGACCACGCGCGCGCCGCGAGCACGCATCACAAGCGATTTGCCGCCCGGCGCGGCGGCGAGATCGAGCACGTCGTTGCCTGCCGCGGCGGCGATGTCGGCGATGACGGCGCTTCCTTCGTCAAGCGCGAAGCCGGCGATGTCCGCGCTCGATCCGGTCAGCTTCCACATTCCAGGCACGAGCTCGGATGCCGTCGCATCCGGCGGCGGAGAATCGGTCATCGCGTCGGGATACGACAGCTCCTGATTCGCCTCTGCGATTTTCGCCGCGCGCTCCAGACCATACGTTTTAATCCATCGATCGATCAGCCATTGCGGATGCGCCGTGCGTGTGGCGAGATCGTTCGGCTCCGGCGCGCCTTTCGAAATCTTGCGAAGGATTGCGTTGACGAATCCGCGAGCGCGCAATGGCACGAGTGCGACGGTCTCGCCGACCGCGGCATGCGGTGCGACGCGCATGAACAGCAGTTGCAGCGCGCCGAGACGGAGGATGTCGCGGATCTCCGGCTCGATTTTGCTCGTTGAAAACGAATCGATCACGAAGTCGAGCCGCGAGCGCCAGCGAAGGACGCCGAGTACGAGCGTGCGTACAAAGCCGGAGTCGTTCGTCAGCAGCAGCGACGCAAACGCTGACTCGCGTTCGATGCGGCGAAGCAATTCGAGTGCGCGCCGGCGCTCGCTCATAACCGGCTCAGACCGCGCAACACGTCCGCTGCCGCCGCTTTCGGCTTGCCGGGACGCTGCACGGTGATCAGGCGCAGCGCGCCGTCGCCGGTGGCGACGATGACGCCGTCGCTGTTCGCGCTCAGGATCGTTCCCGGCGCGTCGTGGCCGTTCGCCGGCGCGATGTCGATCAGTTTCAATTCGCCCGCGACGATGCCCGGCCATGGATCGAATGCGCGGAACTTGTTGTAGATCGCTGCGGTCGTGTCGCTCCAATCGATCGCGCCTTCGCTCTTCTCGATCTTCGGCGCATACGTTGCCGCTTCGTGATCCTGCGGCGTTCCGTCCGGCATCGTCATCAACACGCGCAGCAATGCCTCGGCACCGATTCTCGACAACCGCGATGCAAGCGATGGCGTTCGTTCATCCGCGCCGATCTCCGTCGTCTCGATCGCCAGCATCGCGCCGTGATCGAGCTCTTCGTCGACGCGCATGATCGTGACGCCGGTAGTCGTTTCTCCATGTTCGATCGCGCGCTGAATCGGCGCCGCACCGCGATACTTCGGCAGGATCGAGGCGTGGACGTTGATGAAGCCATGACGTGGAATCGCCAGCAGATTCGCCGGCAGGATTTTTCCGTACGCGACGACGATGCCCGCATCCGGCTTCAGCGCGGCAATCGAGGCGAGAAACTCGTCATTGCGAATCCGGGGCGGCTGCGCGAGCGGCAATCCCATGTCACGCGCTTCGACGGCGATTGCCGGCGCCTGCATTTTCATCCCGCGTCCGGCCGGCTTGTCGGGCTGCGCGACGACGAGTGCGATCTCGTGCTCGCGCGCGAGTGCTTCGAGTGTGGGAACCGCAAATTCGGGAGTGCCGAAGAAGACCAGTCGCAAGCGCGCGATTGTAAAGGCGTTAGGTTTTCGTCGTTGGCGCCTGATTGCCGACTTTCTCGTTCGCCGTTCCCGTCGCCGGCTGTTGTGTGATGTTCGATCCCTCGGCGCCTTTGCTCGGTTCGGGGGCCGGGCCGCGCATGCCGTTGGCCGTCGGCGTTTGTGCGGACGACGTCGGCGGATGCCTCATCGCCGGTGGTGCGTTCTGAAAATCGCGCGGCACCTTTTCGCCGCGGCAGGCGCTCAACAGCAGCAGGACGGAGGCGGCAATGATCGTAATGCGCATCGCTACGGATGAGGTTCAAGGAAGGTGCCATACAATCGCCGCCATGCGAAAAATCATGCTGATTGCGACAGTCATCGCCGCGTTTGCGTTCACCGCTGCGGCTCAAATCAGCGACGGCGATCAGCACTGGAATGCGCGTGCCGAGGGGCATGTGGGCGGTCACGCGAAAGCGGCGCAGATCGATGCCGCCATCGCCGCGTATCAGAAGGCGGTCGCGCAGGATCCGAACAATCTCGAAGCGCGTTGGAAACTGCTGCGCGCGATGCGATTCAAAGGCGCGTACGTCGCGTCGACGGTTGATGAGAAGAAGAGCGTCTACGGCGGTGCGAAGACTGCCGGCGAAAGTGCGCTCGCGGTCATCAATCGCCTCCTGGCGGCGAAGCGCGTCAAATCAGACGCCGCCGAGAAACAGATCGCCGATGCGGCGCGCACGATCCCCGGCGCGGGCGAAGTTTTCTTTTGGGATTCGGTGAACTGGGGCGAGTGGGCGCTGGCGTACGGCAAGATGGCCGCGGTCCGCCAGGGTGCGGCCGATCGCATCCGCCGCGAAGCGACCATCGCGATGCTCATCAATCCGAAAATGGACGGCGGCGGTCCGCAACGCGTCCTCGGGCGTCTTCACGATATGACGCCGCACGTGCCGTTCCTCACCGGCTGGGCGTCGAGCAACGAGGCCGTGCGGTTCCTCAGGGAATCGTACAAGTTCGACCCAACGAACAAGATCACGCGCGTGTTTCTCGCCGATGCTCTGGTATCGAACAGCAGCAAGAACCAGCCCGAGGCGATCCGCATCCTGCAGGACGTGATCAATTCACCGAACGATCCGAGCTACGAGGTCGAGAGCGCAAAGGCGCAAGAGGATGCGAAGGCGATGCTTCATTAGTGGCCTCGGAGCGCGGACGTCTCGTCCGCCGTCCCAGCGCTACCGCGCGATCGCCGGCAGGAACTGCGAGTCGCCCATCTCGTTGACGATGCTGACGTACGCGACGCCGGTACCAGACACCATGGTCACGTGGACGGCCGTCGTTTCGTCGATGGTGACGCCGAGCGTTTTGTCGATGTCGGCGATCATGCGTGACGCATCTTCGCCGAGGCCTTCTTCGAACAGTTTGCCGATCTGCTGGCCGGTGCGCGTGCGGACGGTGATGCGGAAGGTTGCGGGGACCTTTCCAACATTGACGATGCCGAGGTTCACACGGCGTCGTGTGCCACCGGGGATGCCGACGATGGTGAGATCGCTGTTCCCGACACCGGCGGTGGCCGAGTCTTGCATCGACAGCGGGGCGTCGACCGAGCCTTGCGCGCCTCGCGTGGCGTCGTAGGTCTTGAGCATCGCGACCGGCGCAGTCTTGCCTCGATATTCGATCCACAGCACGCCGCTTCCCTCGGGTGCGCGGAAGAGCGATTTGACGACGTCCTCCCATCGCAGACTCTGGCCGCCGAGGATGGTGACGGCGCGATCGATGCGAACGTCGCCGGCGACGTACCGCAGGTCGAGCGTCATGCGCTCTTTCAGCGGATTGTGCAGCGTGAGATCGCTCTGCCAGTGCGCGCCGTTCGCGCCGGGCAGGCTGCCGGCGGACGGAAAGACGACGCGCGAGCGCTCGCCGATCGCGCCGAGCTCTTCGAGCGTGGGGATGCGGATTCGGGCAAGGTAGCCGTTGAGATTCAGCGGCGCTGCGTCGGTGCGGCGCCGCCAGATTTCGACGCCGCGCGTCGATCGCGCGTAGCTGTAGTGATCGTCGATATAGCCGGCCACGGCCTGCGCGCGGATGGAGTTGTCGATGCCGTCGAAGACGTCGAACTCCTGCGGCGAGTGGCGGATCACGAGCGGCGGTTTGGCGCGTTCGAGATCACGGATCGTTTCGATCTGGTACTCGCGCGGCGAGAGGATCGGCACCTGGTAGAAACGCGTCGGGTTCGGACGCTCACAGAAAAAATAGAGTGCCGGCTGGTTCGAAAAGTCGAAGATCGGCTCGTTCGGTCTGCTCAATTCATCGACGACCGACTTCACCCCGATGACGCGATTCCGAATCTCCTCGGCGGCAGGATCGATCCATCCGATGCGGCTGACGCGGCCGAGGTAGTGGGTCATGTCGTCGAGGCGCATGTTGGCGATGTCGGGAACCCACAACATCACCGCGAGCAGCGGAACGACGATCGCCGTTGCGAGGATCACGAATGCCTGCTCGGCGCGGTCGCGCGTGCGCCACACGTGCGTGGTGGCGCGTCCGAGGAGCACGAGCAGGATCAGGATCATCGGGCCGATCAGGAACGCGGCAAAGTATTGATGCGGGAAGTCGGCCCGCCCCATCGCGCTGCGCTCCGTGAGGATCGCGAAGGCGGTGAGCACGGCCAGCGAAACGTCGAGCGCGTCGCTGCGGCGGGTGATGGTGCGCTGCACGAGCACGATCAGCGCGATGCCGATCACGAGCGGATTGAGGATGAATCGGAAGCGGTCGAAGAGGACGAAGTCCGCCAGCGTGTGCAGATTGAGATTGCTGCGGAAGGTCGTGGTCAGGTCTGGAAACGGCAGCGACCAGACCGCGTCGATGATGCGCGGGATGGCCACGAACGACGTTTCGATGAACGCCCCGATCGCGCCGCGAACGCCGAGGTAGACGAGGAAGGGTGTGACGCCGATCGCAACGCCGGCGAGGAACGACCCCAACATCGCCCACCGGCGCTGGATCGATCGAATCGCGACGATCGCCAGGACTCCGCCGCCGGCGGAGTAGAGGCCGATGTCGAGGCTGTAGAAAATCGTTACGCCCGCCGCGACGCCGCTGAACAGCGCCAGCCACCGTGAGTTGCGGCGAAGCGCGCCGATGAGCAGCGCGATCGAGACGATTTCGAGCAGCGCCCGCTCGTTGTCGACCGTCGTCACCGCGCCGAGGAGGATCGAGAGCATCGCCAGCGGGATCGAGTCGAAGATCACCATGCCGAGGTACCAGAGCATGGCCACGGCGACCGAGCCGAGGACGACCGGGCGGAGGAGGACGACATCCACGTTGCGCTCGAAGAGCTGCATGAGCCAGGTGTCGAGGAGACCGTCTTCGAGCAGGCCGTGCAAGGCGAAGACGTCGCGGAACGGCACTTTGCCGCGCAACAGATCGGACGCCGGCCCGAGCGACTCGCCGCGGTGAAAGAGATCGATCCACTGCGTCAGCGACGCCGTCGACGCGTAGCTGATGCAGAAGAGGAGAAACGGCAGGATGGCGAACGCGATCAGGTTGCGAACGTGTCTTCCGTCGATCGCGTCACGCTTCAGCAGCATCAGCGGCAGCGCGAGCAGCATCATCGCGCCGATGATCAGGATGGCCGTGCTGCCGGGAACGAACAGGATCGCCAGCGGCGGCAGGATCACCAGCGGCAGTGCGGCGATGGCGATCCGTTGCAGCGCGGCTTCGGTCGTCAGGTCGAACGTGAATGACGCGATCCGCGCCACGAGCAGAAATGCGAGCCAGAAGAGCGCGATGAAAAATCCGATAAATGCAATTTCGAGAAACAGCGTCGGAATGTGCGCGATCCGTTTGCCGACGGCGATGTAGCGGAAGAGGATCCACGCCAGCGCTTCCACGGCGATGAGCGCGTGAAACGGTTCCATTTCCGCCACGAACAATCTCCGCACCCACATCCGCCGCTGCCACGTGATCACCGCGCGCGGCAGGAGCTGCGAAATCGCGATCGGGATCAGCACCGGCCACGCCGGCTTGAACGTCGTCAGGTAAAGAAACGGGGCGAGGAAAAACGGCGCGACGAAGAGAAGCGAGACGAGGTTGCGGACGCCATCGCCGTCGACGGCCTTTCTCAGCCGATCGTTCTCACGCGCGCCGAGACGGAAGAGCGGGATCGTCGTGGCCGGGGTGATCAGAAAAAAGAGAAGCGCCGTGAGGTAGTCGCGCAGCTTCGATGCGTTCTCGATGGTGACGCGACCAACCGCGACATGTGCCGTCGGCGGAACGCCGCGCAGCAGGAGCGTGGCCGCGAGAAAGAGTCCGGCCGCGAAACAGAACGCCGCCAGCCAGAGGAGCGCGCGGATGACGCCCGCGGCGAGGTCCTTTCGCTGCTCCGTAATCACGGCGCGGAGTATAGGTCGTCATCCGGGCGGCTCTACTCACTCCGTCAACGGACCCTCCGCCCGGCCTTCGATGAACTGCTGCACGATCGGATTCGCGGACTGCTGGAAAACCTCCGGCGTCCCTTCCTCGACGATGCGCCCTTTGTAGAGCATGGCCACGCGGTCGGCGATTTTGAACGCGACCTTCATGTCGTGCGTGATCGTGACGGTGGTCGTGTTGAGCGTGCGGTCCATCTCCACGATCAGCTCGGCAATGACGTCGCTGATGACAGGATCGAGGCCGGTGGTCGGCTCGTCGAAGAGGAGGATCTCCGGCTTCAACGAGATCGCGCGCGCGAAACCGACGCGTCGCCGCATGCCGCCTGAGAGTTCCGAGGGCCGCTTCGATGACACGCCGGGGAGGTGCACGAGTTCGAGGCATTCATCGACGCGCTCGGCAATCTGTTTCTCCGTGTACTTTGTGTGCCGCCGCAGCGGGAAGGCGATGTTCTCGAAGACCGACATCGAATCGAAAAGCGCTCCTTCCTGAAACGACATCCCGAACTTGCGCCGGAAGTTGTTCAGCTCCACGGTCCGCAATTCGCCGATGTCCTGGCCGTCGATGACGATCCTGCCGCGGTCGGGCTTCATCAATCCGATGATGTGCTTCAGCGTGACGCTCTTGCCGACGCCCGAGCCGCCGACGATGACCAGCGCCTCGCCGCGCGCGACCTCGATCGACATGTCATCGAGCACCTTCCGCCCGCCGAGTGTTTTGTCGACGTGCTGCATCGAGATCATCGGAGTGTCGTCGGCCATGTCAGAACAGAAGCTTGGTCAGGAAGAAGTCGGTGAACAGAATGATCAGCGACGCGCTCACCACCGCCGCGGTCGTGGCGCGGCCGACGCCTTCCGCGCCGCCGCTCGTGTAGTAGCCGCGCACGCAGCCGGTCAGCGTCAGGATCAGTCCGAAGAACGCCGACTTGATCAAGCCGCTCCAGACGTCGTTCATGTGCAGAAACTGATACGTGTTGTTTTGATAGACGACCGGATTCGCGCCCATCAGTTTCACGCCGACGAGGTAGCCGCCGCCGACGCCGAGCGCGTCGCCCAGGACGGTGAGGAGCGGGAGCATCACGATGCCCGCGATCACGCGCGGCACGAAGAGATATTGCACGGGATCGGTGGCCAGCGACTGCAGCGCGTCGAGCTGCTCGGTCACGCGCATCGTCCCGATCTCGGCCGCCATCGACGACCCGACGCGGCCGGTCACCATCAGCCCCACGAGCACCGGCGAAAGCTCGCGCAGCATCGCCAGCGCCACCACGCTGCCGACGAAGTTCTCCGCGTGTACGCGATGGAATCCGATGTACGTCTGCAGCGCCATGACCATGCCCGTGAACATGGTCGTGAGGAAAACGACCGGGATGGAATCGACGCCGACGCGCACCATCTGCCGCAGCCACTCGCCCCCTTCAAACGGCGGGCGGAAGGTCCAGAGGAAGGTGCGGCCGAGCATCCCGAACCAGAGGCCGGTCTCTTCGAAGAGGCGGATAAAAACGCGGCCGATCCGTTCGAGCACGTTCATTGCGCGAACCGCGAGCGTATCCGAAACGCGCCGCCCTCGGCATACATGCGCGGCACGCGCGCGCTGATGCGGCAGAACACTTCGTACGAGATCGTCTGCGACTTCTTCGCCAGCTCCTCGGCGGTGATGCCGTCGCCGAGGAGAATCACTTCGTCGCCGACAGCAGCGTTGGGGATGTCAGTGACGTCGATCGTGACCAGATCCATCGACACGCGGCCGACCACCGGCGCGCGCGTTCCGCGGACGATGACGTCCGCGTTGTTCGACAACAGCCGGTCGTAACCGTCGGCATAGCCCACCGGCAGCGTCGCAATGCGGCTGGCCCGATTGGTGTGGAACGTCGTTCCGTAGCCGATGGCGTGACCAGCGGGAAGTTCCTTCACCCGCAGGATCTCCGTCCGCCAGCGCAGCACCGGCTCGATCGTTCCAGTCGAAATCGTGATCGGCTCAGGTCCGTACATCGCGATTCCGACCCGCGCGAAATCGCCCGGCCGCACCAGTCCGCGCAATGTCGCCGCGGAGTTGGCGAAGTGATGCAGCGGAGCGTCGATCCCGGCCTCGCGAAGCACACCGAGCATACGGTCGTAGTTGGTGATCTGGATTTCGGTGAACGGATCGGCGGCATCATCCGCGTTCGCAAAATGCGTGTAGACCCCGTCGATGCGCAGCCGCGGCGTGGCGCGGATCATCTCGATCACGCGCGTCAGTTCGGATTCGATGACACCCATCCGCCCCATGCCGGAGTCGAGTTTTAGATGGATCGCGATATCGCGATCGCGTGCGATGACGCAGACGTCGCCGAGCTCCTCGGGACCAATGACACCGATCGTGATGCGATTGTCGAGCGCGACGGTGATCTGCTCGCGAGTGATCGGCCCGAGGACGAGCAGCGGCAGATCGATCCCCGAGCGCCGCAGTTCGATTGCTTCCTCCAACAACGACACCGCGATCATCGCCACGCGATCGGCCGTCAGCCGCTTCGCCAACTCGACCGCGCCGTGCCCATAGCCGTCCGCCTTCAGCACCGCAACGAGCCTCGCGCCCTCCGGCAACGATCGCGCGATCACATCGACATTGCGTTCGAACCGATCGAAATCGATGACTGCGTACGTCGGTCGCGACTCACGTAGAGTAGACATGCACGTCCTGCCCGTTCACAGCGCGCGCCCGATCCGAAGCCAGGAAGCAGATGACCTCGGCAACCTCGTCCGCCGTCATCGCCGCCGGCGCGCCGCCGCTCGCCGCGGCCCACATCTTCGTGTCCACCGATCCGGGGCTGACGCTGTTCACGCGCACGCCGAACTGCTTGACCTCGACCGCCAGCGCCTCGCTCATCCCGATCACCGCCGCTTTCGACGCGCAGTACGACACCCAACCCGGAAACTTCTCCGGCCCCGGCACGCCGGAGATCGAGGCC
>DASYJY010000234.1:0-4757 GCA_035995985.1 Thermoanaerobaculia bacterium
GTCTGCGAAGTGCGCGACGGCGCGGTGCGAACCTACGAACTGACGCCGGAGGAGATCGGAATCGAACGGCGCCCGCTCGATGCGATCGCGGGCGGTGATGCTCGCGAAAACGCACGCATCGCGCGCGAAATCCTCGCCGGAGGAAACGGCGCGCGGACGGAGATCGTCGCCGCGAACGCCGGCGCCGCGCTGTACGTCTCCGGCGCCGCGCCAACGATCCGCGATGGCGTGGCCATGGCGCGCGAAGCGATCGCCACTGGCGCCGCGATGGCGAAACTACAAGAGCTCGTGGCGGTGACGAATGAGTAGCGCCCGCGCGCGCCTTGGCAGCGAGACGCAGCCAAGCCAGCCGGCGAGGACGCCAGCGTTCCGTCCGCTGCGCGCCATTGCGGGCGGGACGCCCGCGGTCCCAGCCGGAACGCTGGCGTCTCGCCGGCTGGCCCGGCGGCGTCTCGCCGCCGAAGGTTGTATCCGATGACCATCCTCGACGACATCGTCGCCCGCACGCGCGTGCGCCTCGCCGCCGAGCGTCCTCCCGACCCCGCTGCTGCGGAGATCGCCGCGCGAAATCGCCCTCCCTTCGCGTTGACCGCCGCGTTGCGCCGCGACCGCATCAACGTCATCGCCGAAATCAAATCTGCGTCGCCCTCGGCGGGAACGATCGTGAACGATCCCGATGTCGAAGGGATCGCGGCTTCGTACAAAGAAGGCGGCGCCGCTGCGATCTCTATCGTCACTGAGCCGGAGTTCTTCCACGGTTCACGCGAGTGGATCGCACGTGCGCCCGGACTGCCTGTCCTGATGAAAGACTTCGTCATCGAGGAATCGCAACTCATTCGCGGAATCGCCGCCGGCGCGAGCGCGATCCTGCTGCTTGCATCGCTGCTCGACGCGAAACAGATTCGCGATTTCATCGCGTGCCTCGATGCGTACTCGTGTGACGCGCTCGTCGAAGTCCATGACGAAATGGAGCTGGAACGCGCGATGACCGGCGGCGCGCGCATCATCGGCATCAACAATCGCAACCTGCGCGATTTCTCCGTCGACCTCGGTGCGTCGGAGCGGTTGGCGCGGCAGATTCCTGATGGCGTGATCCGCGTAGCAGAGAGTGGAATCAAGACTCGCGGCGACGTCGATCGCCTTCGCGCCGCCGGCTTCGACGCATTCCTCGTCGGCGAATCGCTGCTGCGACAGAACGACCGCGCCGCGGCAGTGCGGCAACTGGTGTTCGGATCATGACCAAAATCAAAATCTGCGGCATCACCAACGAAGCGGACGCGCTCTTCTGCGCCGAAGCCGGAGCCGACTTTCTCGGATTCATCTTCGTGCCGTCGTCGCCGAGGCACGTCGAACCGGAGAAGGCCGGCGAAATCGCAAAGCGGCTACGCGACACACCGAATCCGCCGAAGATCGTCGGCGTTTTTCAGAACGCATCGGTCGATTACATCAACGAGATCCGCAACGTCGTCGCGCTCGACGTCGTTCAACTCCACGGCAGCGAGAGCGATGACGAAATCGGCGCGCTCGGCGTTCCTGCCATCAAAACGCTGCACGTCGGAGACTCGTTGCCCGACACGCACACCACGCCAAACGCCGCGTGGCTGCTGTTCGACACGTTCGATGAGCGGCGCGGAGGCGGGACCGGACGGCGATTCGACTGGTCGCTGCTGGCGACCTACGAACGTTCGAAACCGTTCTTCCTTTCCGGCGGACTGACGCCCGACAACGTCGTTGCCGCAGTCAGCATGGTGCGGCCGGATGCGATCGACGTCGCCAGCGGCGTCGAAGCGTCGCAGGGCTTGAAAGATCACGACAAAGTGGCGCGTCTGTTCGAGCGCGTGAGGAGAGCATGAAGACGGCCACCGTGCCGGATCGCCGCGGCTACTACGGCGAATTCGGCGGCAAGTACGTTCCCGAAACATTGATGGCGGCGCTCGACGAGTTCGAGTCGGCGTACAAGAAGCTGCGGCGCGATCGCGAGTTTTGCGCGGAGCTCGACGACGTCCTGCGCGACTTCGTCGGACGACCGACGGCGCTCACCGAAGCGAAGAGGTTCGCGGAGCTGTGCGGTGGGATGAGGTTGTTTCTGAAGCGCGAAGATCTCAACCACACCGGCGCGCACAAGATCAACAACGCCATCGGTCAGGCGCTCATCGCCAAGCGCATGGGCAAGAAGCGGATCATCGCGGAGACCGGCGCGGGCCAGCACGGCGTCGCCACCGCCACCGCGTGTTCGCTGCTCGGCCTCGACTGCGTCGTCTACATGGGCGAGGTGGACATGGCGCGGCAGGAGCTCAACGTCTTTCGCATGCGCCTCCTTGGCGCCGAGGTCGTGCCGGTCGCCAGCGGCAGCCGCACGCTAAAGGACGCGATCAATGAAGCGATCCGCGATTGGGTCACGAACGTGCGGACGACGCACTACATCATCGGCTCCGTGCTCGGCCCGCATCCATATCCGCTGGTCGTGCGCGATTTCCAATCAGTGATCGGACGGGAAGCACTCGGACAATTGCGAAAGCGCACCGGCGCGCTGCCGGACGTCGCCATCGCCTGCGTCGGTGGCGGCTCGAACGCGATCGGACTTTTCCACGAGATGCTGAAACACGATTCGATCCGCTTCATCGGCGTCGAAGCTGGCGGACGCGGACGCAACCTCGGCGAACACGCGGCGCGTTTCAGCGGAGGCGCGCTCGGCGTCCTCCACGGAACGCGTTCGATGGTGTTGCAGGATGAATTCGGCCAGATCGCCGAAACGCATTCGATTTCGGCCGGTCTCGACTACCCGTCCATCGGCCCCGAGCACGCGTACCTGCAGCAGATCGGCCGCGTCGAGTACTACGACTGCAGCGACGACCTCGCGCTCGAAGCGTTCCACAAGCTCAGCGAATGCGAAGGGATCATCCCCGCGCTCGAGTCCTCGCACGCCCTCGGTTGGCTCTTGCGCAACGGCGCCTCGATCGGACGCGACAAGATCGTGGTGGTGAACCTCAGCGGCCGCGGCGACAAGGATGTGCCGCAGATCGCGGCGCTGGAGGGAAAGTGAACGGGGTCCCGAGCCTCACCAGCACAGACAAGAGTGTCTGTGCCACATTGATCCTGCCGGTGTGGCCCAGACACTCTTGTCTGTGCTTTGGCAAGTTGCCGCGCCTGGACCTGCCAACCAGGGTGGCAGCATGAACCGTACTGCCCAACTTTTTCGCCGATTAAAAACGCAGCATCGCTGCGGCCTGATCGCCTACGTCACCTGCGGCGACGGTCCAACGGTCGATATCATCCGCGCGCTCGAAGATGCAGGCGCCGACGCGATCGAGCTCGGCGTTCCGTTTTCCGATCCGATTGCGGATGGTCCGGTCATCCAGGCCGCTGCGATGAGGGCGTTGAAGCGCGGAACGAACATCAGCGACATCTTCACGATCGCGCGCGCCATTCGCGAGCGGAGCGAGATTCCGCTCATCGCGTTCTCGTACTTGAATCCCGTGCTGCGCTACGGCATTGACCGATTTGCGGACGACACAAAAAATGCAGGCATCGATTCCGTGCTTCTGACCGACTTGCCCGCCGAGGCAGCGAACGAAGTCAAGCCGGCGTTCAAGGCGCGAGGATTGGGATCCATCTTCCTTCTCGCGCCGACATCCAGCAACACGCGCATCGCCGCCGTCAATCGCGTCAGTGACGATTTCGTCTACTACGTTTCTACGACCGGCGTCACCGGCGCGCGCAGCGAGCTCGATCCGGCATTGCTGGCGCGCCTCGACGAAGTCCGCGCGCAGGTCACGAAACCACTCGCCGTCGGCTTCGGCATCTCGAAACATGAGCACTACGAAGCGCTCAAGGACCGCTGCGACGCCATCGTCGTCGGCAGCGCGATCGTTCGCGCGGTGGGTGACGGTGACGCCGCGGGAGCGGCGGAGCGGGCGGGGGTGGTGGTGGGTGAGATTCTGCGTCCAGCTTAGAGGGTAGCTGTACTATGCTTTTTTCCCTGCCCTATGTAATCCCTGACGTCTGGAGGATTCAATTGACTCATAAGAAAGCCATTGCCGGATTCGCGTTTTTCTTGTTGACTGTATCCGTTGCCTTTGCCCAGAACACGGCGTGGCCAGGGCCGACGGCCACCGCCAACGTCGGGATCGGAGTCGCTAGTACTGACGCGAAGCTACAGGTTGCCGGCGGTTCCGCATTCATCTCCGGTGACTCCGGCTTCCTGGCATCCGGCGGCGCCGGCCTCGCACTCAAGTACAACACGGCCGGCGCGCAACTCTTTGGATATGACTACAGCGCAGGGGCGCCGAAGAACCTGATTCTCCAAAGTCCCGGCGGGAATGTTGCCATCGGAACGACCACTGCCAGCGCGCGGCTGCAAGTCGCTGGTTCGGCGTTCATCGCCGGCGACTCGGGCGCTCTTTCGTCGGCCTCAGGCTCAGGGCTTGGTCTCAAATACACGACCGCTGGAGCGGAAGTCTATGGTTACAACTATTCGACGATGTCACCCGTGAGCCTTCTGCTGCAGCATTTCGGTGGAAACGTAGGCATCGGAGTTGATGTGCCTCTCTCGGCGTTTCATCTTTCGAGAGGGGTAGCGAGCACTACGGACTACCTGATGCGCCTCGACAACAACGCTGTGGCCGGCAACGATCCCGCGATGATCATCACGTACACCGGCGGGAAGTCGCTGCTCTCCCTCGCTGGAACGAACGGCGGCGCGCTGGCCACCGACGGTACTCTCTACTTCGCCACCGGCTCTGACCTCAACGTCAACA
>DASYJY010000235.1:0-40746 GCA_035995985.1 Thermoanaerobaculia bacterium
GTCGAAGAACGGCCGGACCAGCGGCGCGAGCTCGGCCGGCGGCATGGCGTGGATGTATTGGCCGTTCAGCCAGTCGAACTTCTGTGGGTCGAAGACCGCCGCCGCGGCATTCACGCGGTGGAGCGAGAACTTCTCGACGGCGTACGGCCGCGAGAAGACCTCCAGCCCGTCCGGCGACGACCAGCCGAGGAGCGTCAGGTAGTTCACCATCGCGTCGGGGAGGAAGCCTTCCTCGGCATATGCGGAAACCGAGGTCGCGCCGTGCCTTTTGGAGAGCTTGGTCCGATCCTGCCCGAGGATCAGCGAGACGTGCGCGAACTGCGGGATCGCCCACTGCATCGCCCGATACACCAGCACCTGGCGATGCGTGTTCGTCAGATGCTCCTCGGCGCGAATGACGTTCGTGATCTCCATGTCGTGATCGTCGACGACGACGGAAAAGTTGTACGTCGGCAGGCCGTCGGAGCGGACCAGGATGAAGTCGCCGAGCGATTCCCGCTTCCACGACACCTCGTCGCGAATGGCATCGTCGATGGTCACATCGCCATCGTCGGGAACATGAAAACGGATCGCGTGCGGGATGCTGTCGTCGTCGCGTCGATTGATCCAGCAGGTGAGGTCGTAATGCGGCGGCCTGCTCTCCGCCTCCGCAATCTTCCGCTTGGCCTCGAGCTCCTCCTCGGTGCAGTAGCAGCGATATGCGGCGCCGCGCGCGATCAGCTCGCGCGCAACGTCTCCGTATCGCTCCACGCGCTCCGACTGCCGATACGGCGCATGCGGCCCGCCGATGTCCGGCCCTTCATCCCACAGCAATCCAAGCCAGCGCAGATCATCGAGCACCATCGTCTCGGACTCGGCAGTCGACCGCGCCTGATCGGTGTCCTCGACGCGGATGATGAACGTGCCGCCGTGGTGCTTCGCGAAGAGCCAGTTGAAAATGGCCGTACGCGCGCCGCCGACGTGGAGATGCCCTGTGGGAGACGGCGCAAAGCGGACGCGGATCATGTTGCTGGTAACTCTATCCTGAGCGGGTCTGAGGAAATGTGGCGCCCGTTTCGTGCGCAGCACTTTGGAGTGCGCGTGGCAAAGCCACCGCTTTGGGAGGGCGGTGGAATCGTGACGACTCGCAGCGTGTGATGCTTGCTACGTCTTCGCGATAGCCAGCGTCCCCCTCCCAAAGCGGTAGCTTTGCTACGCGCACTCCAAAGCTTCGCGAATATGCTGCGAGTCGCGCAAGCATCAACATCGCGATGACTCAGGAGGAAATCAGCACCACCGCCATCGCGCAAATCCCCTCGCCGCGTCCAATGAAGCCGAGGTGATCGGTGGTCGTCGCTTTGACGTTGACGTGGCCGGATGGCAGATCGAGCAGTGAGGCGATCTTTCCGCGCATCGCTTCGCGAAATGGCGCGAGCTTCGGCTTCTCGGCGATGATCGTCACGTCGATGTTCGCAATCTCCGCATCCATCTCATCGACCACGCGCTTCGCTTCGCGCAGAAAGAGGGCCGAGTCGGCATTCTTCCAACGCGCATCGTCGGACGGAAAGTACTGGCCGATGTCGCCGGCGCCGGCTGCGCCGAGGAGCGCGTCGGTGATGGCGTGGAGGACGGCGTCGGCGTCGGAGTGGCCGGCCAGACCGCCAGTTTCGCTGATGCGGACGCCGCCGAGGATGAGCGGACGCGTTTCGTCGAAGGCGTGAACGTCGATGCCCTGGCCGACGCGAATCATGCGTCGCCCTCGCCGCCCCATTCCGCCCAGATCCGTTCGGCCATCACCAGATCTTCGGGGCGCGTGATTTTGAAGTTCATCGAGTCGCCGCGGACGAGATGAACGTGATGGCCATACTTCGCCGCGAGGCCGGCTTCGTCGGTCGCGTCCGCGTCTTCGCGTGCCGCGCGCGTGACGATGTCGCGCAGCACGTCCGCGCGAAAACACTGCGGCGTCTGCGCGGCGACGAGCACGCTGCGGTCGAGCGTCTTCGCGATCGCTTCGTTCGCGATCTGGTGCACGGTGTCAGGCAGCGAGATTCCGGGAAACGCGGCGCCGTGCTCGCGGGCGGCATCGAGCGTGGCGTGGAACGTCTCGAGCGAGAAAAACGGACGGACGGCGTCGTGAATGGCGATCAAATCGAAACCATCGCCCGCTGCTTCGAGGCCGCGCCTCACCGATTGCAGCCGCGTATCGCCGCCGGCGACGAACGTGACGCGCTCGCCGGGCGACGACTTCACGGCGTCGACGAGTTTCTCCATCACCGGCACGATGACGCGCGTGACTACGGGGTCGAAAAGAAAACGCTCGACGGCGCGCTGCACCAGCGGCTTGCCGCCGAGCGGCTGGAACTGCTTCGGCACGTCGCCGCCGAAACGCGTTCCGCTTCCGGCGGCCGGGATGATGACGAGGATCCGCTCCGCGTCAGCCACTACACCGCCATGATGTCGACTTCTTTGCTCTTCAGAACGCTGCCGACTTCGTCGATGTGTTTGTCGGTCATCTTCTGGATCTCGTCGAGGGCGTGCCTCTCATCGTCCTCGGAGATCTCGTGGTCCTTGAGCATCTTCTTCAACTTGTCGTTGCCGTCGCGCCGCACCTGGCGAATGGCCGTGCGCGATTCCTCGGACATGTGATGCGCGCGCTTCACCAACTCCTTGCGCCGCTCCTCGGTGAGCTGCGGGATCGGGATGCGGACAACCTTGCCGTCGGTCGCCGGATTGAGGCCGAGGTCCGAAGTGCGGATGGCCTTCTCCACGGCGGCCACCATCGACTTGTCCCACGGCTCGGCGACGATGAGCGACGGCTCCGGCACCTTGAGCGACGCGACCTGCGCGATCGGCGTCGGCGTGCCGTAGTAGTCGACGACGATGCCGTCGAGCATCGAGGCATTGGCACGTCCGGTGCGGAGCGTCTTGAATTCGCGATGCAGCGCGTCGAGCGCGCCGTGCATGCGGTGCTGCACATCTTTGATTACATCGTTGATCATGAGTTCCTCGCGTCAAATCAATCGCTGACGATCGAGCCGATGTCCTCGCCGAGCAGTGCGCGGCGGATGTTGCCCGGCTCGATGAGCGAAAAAATATAGATCGGAATCGAACTGCCGCGCGCCAGATCGATCGCGGTCGCGTCCATCACCTGCAGCCGCTCGGCCAACACGCGCTGGTACGTCGCATGCGGGATCTTCGTCGCGGTCGGATCTTTTTCGGGGTCGGCGGTGTAGATGCCGTCGACTTTCGTCGCCTTGAAAATGATCTCGCATTTCAACTCGCTCGCCCGCAACGCGGCAGCGGAGTCGGTGGTGAAGTACGGATTGCCGGTGCCCGCCGCGCAGATGACGATGCGCGATTTCTCCAGATGCCGGATCGCGCGACGCCGGATGAACGGCTCCGCAACCTCGGCCATCGTGATCGCCGACGTCACGCGCGTCTGCGCCCCGCGCCGCTCCAGCGCGTCCTGCAAGGCGATGGCGTTGATGACCGTGGCCAGCATCCCCATGTGATCGCCCGCCACCCGGTCAATCCCCTCGGTGGCCGCGGTCACGCCGCGAAAGATGTTGCCGCCCCCGATGACGATCGCGATCTGAACACCCGTGCGATGAACCTCCACGATCTCGTCCGCAATCCGAGCGATCGTCTCGGAATCAATCCCGGTCCGCCGCCCACCCATGAGCGCTTCACCGGAGAGTTTGAGAAGGATGCGTTTGTAACGCGGAGGCATTGGCGACGCTTTATATAACAAAAAGGGCGGCCAACCGGCCGCCCTTTTTATTGCGTTCGAATGATTCGATTTACTTCATGTAGCTCGCCACTTCGGCGGCAAAGTCATCGCTCTTTTTCTCGATTCCTTCGCCGAGCTTGTAGCGGGTGAAACGCGTCACCGTGTAGGCGCAGCCGGACTCTTTGCCGGACGCGGCGAGGTAGTCGGTCACGGTCTGCTTGTCGTTGCGGATGTAGGGCTGCTCGAGGAGGCAGGCCTCGCCGTAGAACTTGTCCATCTTGCCGCTGACCATCTTCTCGACGATGTTCTCCGGCTTGCCGGATTTCGCTGCGGCGTCGCGGGCGATCTCTCGCTCCGTGTCGAGGTCCTTCTGCGTCACTTCGTCGCGGCGGATGAAGCGCGGCTCCGCGGCGGCAATGTGCATGGCGACGTCTTTGGCGATGTCGGCCATCTTGTCGTTCTTCGCGCCGCTGGTAGCGACCAGCTCGACGAGCACGCCGATCTTCCCGCCGGCGTGGATGTATGCCGACAGCACCGCATTCGGCGCGGTCTCGTAGCGGACGAAGCGGCGGATGGAGATGTTCTCCTTGATCGCTCCGATCATGGCCAGGACGTGCTGTCCGACAGTCTGGTTCTCACCGTCGCCCGGCCACGGATCGTTGTTGAGTGCTTCGACTGAATCGGCCTTGCTGCCGGCAATCACCTTGGCGACGGCGTCAGCGAACTGGCGGAAGTTCTCGTTGCGGCCGACGAAATCGGTCTCGCAGTTCACCTCGACGAGCACGCCGGCATTTTCGCCGATATACGAGGTCACGGTGCCCTCGGCGGTGACGCGTCCGGCCTTTTTGCCGGCGGCGGCCAGACCTTTTTTGCGGAGGACCTTGGTGGCCTCCTCCATGTCGCCTTTGGCCTCGACGAGCGCGGATTTCACGTCCATCATGCCGGCGCCGGTCTGCTCGCGTAGCGCCTTCACCATCGCGGCGGTGATCTGCGGCTGGTCTTCTGCTCCTGATGCGATGCTTGTCATCTGAAATCTCCTCGATACAAGAGCGCCGTCTGCCGTTATCGGGCAGCCGGCGCTCCAAGTGGAAGTAGTCGTAACGAAAAACTAGGAAACGGCCGGCGCGCTGATCGCTTCGGCTGGTTCGGCGGCCGGAATCGGAGCGGGAACCTCGAGAGGCTCGCTCTTGTCCTCGACGCCGATGAACTTCTCCTCGGCCAGGTTGTAGCCTTCGAGCACGGCGTCGGCGATCTTCTGCGTGAACAGGCGGATGGCGCGGATCGCGTCATCGTTGCCGGGAATCACGTAGTTGATGTCTTCCGGATCGCAGTTCGTGTCGACGATGGCCACCACCGGGATGCCGAGCTTCTTCGCTTCCTGGATGGCGATGTACTCCTTCTTCGGATCGATCACGAAGAGCGCGTCCGGAAGGCCGTCCATCTCGCGGATGCCGATCAGATTCTTGAGGAGCTTGTCGCGCTCGCGGTCGAGGGCGGCGCGCTCCTTCTTCGACATCTCTTTCTCGGTGTCGCCGGTGATCGTCTCGATTTCCTTGAGACGCTCGATCGACTTGCGGACGGTAGTGAAGTTCGTGAGAGTGCCGCCCAGCCATCGGTTGTTCACGTAGAACATGCCGCAGCGATTGGCCTCTTCGAGAATGGCATCCTGCGCCTGGCGCTTGGTGCCTACAAACAGAATGCGTTTTCCCTGGGACGCGAGGTCCGAGATGAACGCGGAAGCTTCCTTAAAGAGCTTGAGCGTCTTCTGCAGGTCAATGATGTAGATCCCATTGCGCTTCCCGAAGATGTACTTCTTCATCTTGGGATTCCAGCGCTTGGTCTGATGACCGAAGTGAACGCCAGCTTCCAAAAGCTCTTTCATCGTAATAGAGACTGCCAAGCAAACCCTCCTTTTCGCGGTGACGTTTGAGTTGGACTGCGTGAGACAAAAAAGACAGGAGCGAAGGCCGCTCCTGTCTTCAAAAAATCAAACTGGGGAAAACCCGAACATCGAAAATCAGCGCTTGGAGAACTGGAAGCGGGCGCGGGCGCCTTTCTGGCCGTACTTCTTGCGCTCCTTCATTCTCGGGTCGCGGGTGAGCAGGCCGGCCTTCTTCAGGCGCTTGCGCAGCT
The DNA here is from genome assembly GCA_035995985.1 of Thermoanaerobaculia bacterium. Taxonomy (GTDB): domain Bacteria; phylum Acidobacteriota; class Thermoanaerobaculia; order Gp7-AA8; family Gp7-AA8; genus JADGNZ01. The sequence goes on from DASYJY010000235.1 coordinate 5,843, forward strand.
CCATGTTGAAGATCTGCAGCGCGCGCGAGATGCCGTGACGGATCGCGCCCGCCTGGCCGCTCGGCCCGCCGCCGTCGACCGTGACGACGATGTCGAACTTGTCGGTCGTCTCCGTCAGCGAGAGCGGCTGCTTGATGATCATCTTCAGCACGTCATTGCCGAAGTACTCGTCCAGCGAGCGGTGATTGACCGTAATCGCACCGCTACCCTGCCGGAGATGGACGCGCGCGGTCGACGTTTTGCGACGTCCCGTTCCGTAGTATTCAACCAGAGCCAATGAATCCTCCTAGACCTGTCAGGCGACTTCGAGCCGCTCGGGCTTCTGCGCTTCGTGGGGGTGAACCGTACCGCGATAGACCTTCAGTTTTTTGATCATCTTCCGGCCGAGCTTGTTCTTCGGCAGCATGCCGAACACGGCGCGCTCGATCATCGACTCCGGCTTGTCGGTGCGGACGAATCGGGCCGCCTTCTCGCTGAGGCCGCCCGGATAGAGCGAGTGGTGACGGTAGATCTTGTCCGTCTCCTTCTTGCCCGTCAGCCGGATCTTCTCTGCGTTGATGACGATGACGTGATCGCCGGTGTCGAGGAAGGGGGTGTAGGTCGGCTTCGTCTTGCCGGTAATGATCTTGGCGATCTCCGTCGAAAGCCGGCCGAGGACTTTGCCCTCGGCGTCGATGATGAACCATTTCGGCTCGATGTCGCCCTGTTTGGGGAAATACGTACGCATGACTCTCCTGAACACACCACGAAAAACGTAGAGATTTCGATCTTCGGAGGACCGCGGCGCGGGTGAGAACTGCTCAGCGCCGAACGTCATTCAAAGACAACCACACACCCTCCCTGCGGAAGGGGGTGAAACGGTAACACTGCCGAACAGAGGCCGTCAACAACTTCATTCCCGGGCGGAACGGGCGGCGGTGTTGGTTGATCGCGAACCCTTTTTCCGATTCAACCTAAACTCGCGGAGGCGGTCGGAAGGCCAATGTTGAATGTGGAATGTTCAATGTTGAATGGCGGCGCACCCGGACCGGCATCTCCATTCAACACTCAACATTCCACATTCAACATTCGTCGTTTCTCCTGATCCGACCGCTTACGCCACCTTCAGCAGCCGCCGCAGTTTGGCGATCAGATCGCCAGCCTGGAACGGCTTGACGAGGTACTCCTCCGCACCGAGCGCCTCGGCGCGTTTTCGGTCTTCTTCGCGCGACTCGGTCGAGATCACCATGATCGGGATCGTGCGGTGAACCGGGTGGTTTTTGAGGAAGGACACCAGCTCCAGGCCATTGATATCCGGCATGTTGATATCGGTGAGGATCGCGTCGAACTTGTGGTGCGGCAGCGTTTTCAGCGCTTCGAAACCACTGGCGGCTTCGACGATCTCCAAGTCATACGCTTCCGTGCCGCCTTCGATGATCGTGGTTAGGTACGCCCGCATCGAGCTCGAGTCTTCGACGACCAGGACTTTCAACGTCGCGCCTTCTCGGCCGCGAAGACGGCGTTGCCGAACGCGTAGCCGGCCTGGCTGAGGAAAATCTCGAGTCCTGTCATGGTGTCGATCGGCGCGCGGTGTGCGGCGTTGTCGCCGTACAGAATACCAATCGTCCGCTTCGAGTGCATGATCGGAAGTGCCACGACTTCGGTTGGCGCCAGACCGCCGAGGCTGTCGATGAGCTGCACGTTCGCAGCGGTGCGGCGCATCTTCCCGCGATGCGCCTCTCCCGATTTCGCGACATCGCCGAGGATCGACGGCTCTTTCCGCGGAATGCGCAACGACTTCACGCGTGCCGGCATGTCGGTGCCGCCGAATCCGGAGATGCCGGTGAACTCGGAATCGCCGGCGATGAAAAGCGCTCCTCGGTCGAGATACTCCGCCGAAAGCCGCAGGATCGTCGCGGACACTTCGCCGATGTCGTTCGGATTCGAGAGCTCGTTGATGAGTTGCTTGAGCAGACCGAAACTGCGATCGACGTTCTCTTTCTCCGCCGTCTCGTAAAAACGCCGGCCCGCGTCGGGATCGAGTCCGCCCGTGTAGCGTTCCCACTGCTGGAACGCGCGCTCGGCGAAGAGCACCAGCTCGTCCGCGAAGAGCGTCAGCTCCTCCTCGGCCAACCCGGGTTGCAGGCGCGCGGGCGACGGCTTGGTCAAGTACAGATCGGCGCCGCGCCGCAGCAGATCGTGACGCCGCCGCAGGTCGGCCTCAGCATCGATGATCACGACCGGCAGCCGCGGATTCTTTCGCTTCAACTGCTGCAACAGCAGGTCCGATTGATCCGTCAGTTCGAGGAACGTGACGAAGAACGTGTTCGCGCGAATGTAGTCGCCGATCGCGACGCGCGCATCGTCGATGGTTCCGAACTGCGCGATCTTCACGCGGTTCCGTCCGAACGCGCGTTTCGCGGCGACGCGAATGAGCGGGCTGCGTTCGAAGAGGACGACATTGCGATACGTGGCGTCGGGCGATTCGACTTCGATCAATCCGCCGGCGACTTTGAACTGTCCGGACGACGTTCGCGGCTTCGGCAAAGGTGTCTCAGCCGCTGGCAACGGCTCATCATCGGGAACCGGCGTGAACGTCGGCTCCTCGCGCTCCTCCGGGGTCGGAAACGGCAGGATGTTGTCGTCGGGAACGAGCGTCAGCCCCGGCTCTTTCGGCTGCCCGAGGCCGAGGTTGAGCGTGGGCGGAGGAGCGTCGGCGGCGGCGGAACGCAACAGCGCCTTCCCCACCTTCATCGACTCCTCGAGACCGCGCAACGGCTTGAGCTTCTCGCCGTCCGCGGCGCCGACGATCTTCTGCGGCGCGAAGCCGCCTTCCTTGAAAATCGAATCTGCGTCGTACTCGACGTCGAGCGGACCGACGTGATCGCTGAGGATGAAGTTGAACTCCCCTTCCCGGCTCTGCAGCAGCGGCGCGACGACGCTGACCACGCGTTCGTGAATGGCGGTGGCAAGATCAGCGGCGGCGATGATGTTCATCTCGACCGCCGCGGTGCCGAGCGGGATTCCGCTCTCCTCCATCTTTCGCAGCCCCGGTGACGCGGCCTCGGGGATGGAGCCCCGAGCTACGAGATACGTCAGCAGATCGGGATGCTCGGGCGACGACGCGTTCACCACCAGCCCCTGCCGGAACATCACCGTATGCCGTCCGCGATCGTCGACGATCTCCAGCACGCCGGTGCGCCGGCTGAGGTAGACGATCTGAACGATGTCGGTAAGGGATAGATCTTCGAGACGGCCGAGAAGACTCACGTCGCGAGATTGTAGCGTTTCAAAATACCGTCGAGGATGCCGTTGATGAATTGCGACGACTTGTCGTTGCCGAATTTCTTGGCGATCTCGATGGCCTCATCGATCACAACCAGCTTCGGCGTCTCGCTCTCGTGCAGAAACTCGTAGACCGACAAGCGGATGATGTTGCGGTCGACGACGGCCATCCGCGAGAGGCGCCAGTTGTCGGCTTGCGCCTGGATCATGCCGTCGATGTCCGCGAGGTGGTCGACGGTGCCGCGAAAGATTTTCGCGGCGAATTCGCGCGTGTTCGGCTTCGACTTCTGCAGATCCTCGAACGTATCAATAATCATGTCCGGAACATTGCCGGAAAGGTCGTACTGATACAGCATCTGCACGGCCAGCTCGCGGGCTTTTCTACGCGCTCCCATCTAGAAGTTTTCCTCGCTGCTAAGTGCGCGCCACAGATTGGCCATCTCGATGGCGGCGAGCGCCGCTTCCCATCCCTTGTTGCCGCTGCCGGGCGACGACCGCTCCACCGCCTGCTCGAGCGTGTTGCAGGTGATGACGCCGAAGGCGACGGGGAATCTCGCCTCGGTCGCGACGCGCGACAAGTCGTTCGTGACCTGCGCGGAGATGAAGTCGAAGTGCGGCGTGTCGCCGCGAAGAAGACAGCCGAGGGTGACGACCGCGTCGATGGCGCCGGCGTCGATCAGCTTCGCGGCGAGCGTCGGAATCTCGAACGCGCCGGGAACGCGATAGACCGAAACGGCGTCGTCCGCGGCGCCGTGGCGCGACAGGCAATCGAGCGCGCCACGAAGGAGTCCATCGACGATCTCGTCGTTGAACTGGCTGGCGATCACGGCGAAGCGCAAACCTTCAGCATTGTGATCACCTTCAAAAGAGCGGGGCATGAGCGGCGCGGATTATATGCGGCGATTTGCGGCGCTACCGTCCGCTGGCGATTGCAGGCGCGGGACGATCATCTTCGCGATCGTTGTAGTAGTTGACCAGCCCCTGATAAATCGCCTCCGCGACGTGCTGACGATACTTTTTCGTCTTCATCAGCGCGCGGTCTTTGTCGTTGCCGAGGTTGCAGATCTCGAGGAGCAGGCGCGTGGGGATCAGGTTGTAGCGGATCACCGCCGGCACCCATTCGCGGCCGTTGCGAACGACGTTGTCGCGCACCGGATTGAACGGATGAACCTTGAGCCCGTCCGCATCGAACGCATCGATGATCGACTCCGCCAGATCGCGCGACAACCCCTCCGACGTCAGCGACTCTTTCTCCGAATGACGCACCACCGGACTCTCGCGCACCTCGGCGCGGGCGAGGTAAACCTGCTCGCTCTTTTCGTACGAGCCGGTCACGTAACGCTGGCCGGGGATGTACGCCATGGCGCCGCGAAGCGAGGGATGGAGCGAGTCGGCGTGGATGGAAAGGAAGACCACTTTCTCGCGCGCCACGCTCGCCTTCATGGCGCGGCGGAAGATCGAATTCGCAAGGTACCAGCGCAGATTGACGCCGACCGCAGGATCGCCGATGACGTACTTCGGCGAGGTGAGGACGATGTGATCCGTCGCTTCTTCGAGCTCGTCGTCATCGGGAATGTCGTAGCCGGCCTGCTTCGACTTCGTGGTCGTGGCGACCGTCGCCCCCGATTTTTTCTCGAGGATGCGCTTGAGCCGGCACATGACGTCGTACACGTAGTTCGATTCCCACACATCGTCGTACGTCGCGCCGACGTCGCGTCCGCCGTGACCGGCGTCGAGGATCACGCGCACACCGGCGAGGCCCTTCGCGCGCGGACGCACGGCCAGCTTCGCGCTGGCGCGCTTGACCTCTTCGTTCGCGACGCGCGCCGGATCGTCTGCCGGCAAGTACTCCGGCAACAGCAGCGACATCGGAATCTTCACGCGATAGCCGATCGGAATGCGCGCGACGTCGTCAATTGAATTGAATTTGACGATGCGATCGAGCACATCGCCGACGTCTTTCGAATACACGCGGCCGGTGAAGCGAATCGCCACCGACGAATAGAGCGCCTCCCCCTTCTGCAATCGATAGACGGCGAACGGCTCGGCGGAGGTTCGGTCGTACGTCAGCGACGGTTGGCCGGGAACGGTGACTGCTTCAGGTAGCGAAACTGTTGCCGCAGCATGACCATCCGCGCCCGTACGCTCTTCCGGATCGTCTTCCGATTTCCGAACCTCGGCTGTCTTCGGTGCATTACGTTCCTCCCTTTCACCACGGCGGAATGCCGCGGCGAGCAACTCCTTCGGGATGAGGATCACGTCACCTTTGCGGGTCGAGAGTCCCTGCGCCGGATTGGCGGCGCGGATCGCGGCGTAGTTCTCGCCGCGGCCGGTAAACCACTCTGCGATGTTCCAAAGCGATTCGCCTTCGATGCCGCTGCTGCCGACGACGACATGGCGCCGTCCGCCTGCGACGTCGCTGTCGTACGGAAAGAGCGCCGCAGCAACGTCGCGCTGCAGATTGGGACGGAGGAGGTTGAACGGAATGCGGACGCGCTGCTCGGTGGTGAGATTGCCGCCGGCGTGATTGAACGATGCGATCTCGTTCCAGCGATCGCCGTCGCCGGTGACGCGCTTGGCCAGCCGGCTCCACGCATCGCCTTCATGCGGCGTGACGACGACGTCGATAGTGTAGTCGGCCGTCAGCGACGCGCGCACCTCGGGCGTAATCAATTTTGGAGGAGAGGCGGCCAGAAGTACGGCCGGAAGAAGCGCAACAATGAAGCCCACCCACCACTTACGCACGAGGGAAAGTGTAGCAGAGAGTCAAAAGCTCAATGTTGAATGTTGAATGGCGCATGTTCAATGTTGAATGAGAAGGCGCAGATTCGATCCGTTCAACATTCAACATTCAACATTTGCTTTTTCCCACGTTGGCGGGATCGCACTACGCTGGCGGCGCTTCGCGCCAGTAGTTGGTTTCGCGTTCGAAGAAGTTGGCGGCGCGGAAGAGGGCGCGTTCGGCGAAGCGCGGGGACATGATCTGCAGCGATAGCGGCAGGTGTTCGCGTGAAAAGCCGGAGGGGATGGCGATGGCAGGGATGCCGACGAGGTTTGCCGGAGCAGTGAAGATGTCGCTCAGATACATCGCAAGTGGGTCGTCCGTCTTCGCGCCGATCGGGAAGGCTGGTTCGGGCGTGGTCGGCGTCAGCAAGTAGTCGAAACGCGCGAACGCGGCGTCGAAATCGGCGCAGAGTTTGGCGCGCACGGCCTGGGCGCGGCTGTAGTACGCGTCGTAGTAGCCGGACGACAGCGCGAAGGTACCGAGCATGATGCGGCGCTTCACTTCGTCGGCGAAGCCTTCGCCGCGCGATTCGAAGTAGACCTCGCGCAGCGATTTCGCGCGGCCGCTGCGATGCCCGAACCGAATCCCGTCGAACCGCGACAGGTTCGTGCTGGCCTCGGCATTCGCGACGATGTAGTAGATGGCGATTGCGTATCCGATCGAAGGCACGCTGACTTCTTCGATGACCGCGCCGCCGCCGCGAAGAACCGCCAGCGCGTCATCAAAGTTCGCGCGAACTTCTCCTTCCAACTGCGCCACCGCCTCGCGGATGACGCCAAAGCGGAGCCCGCGCACGCCGGAGTCGAGATCGGCCGCGTATTCGTCGATGGCGTTCGTGGCCGACGTCGAGTCGAGCGGATCGTGGCCCGCGATCATGCCGAGGAGATCGGCGCATTCGCGAACGGTCTTGGTGATGATGCCGATCTGATCGACGCTCGATCCGAACGCCACAAGGCCGTTGCGGCTGATGCGGCCGTACGTCGGCTTGAGGCCGACTACGCCGCAGAGCGCGGCCGGCTGGCGCACCGAGCCGCCGGTTTCGGAGCCGAGGGCGGCGGGGACCATGCGCGCGGCAACGGCGACGGCAGAACCGCCGGACGAGCCGCCGGGAACGCGCGACGGATCCCACGGATTGCGCGCGGGACCGAATGCCGAGTGCTCCGTCGACGAGCCCATCGCGAATTCGTCGAGATTCGTTTTGCCGACGATGCTGCAACCGTTCGCACGCAAGCGCGCGACTGCCGTCGCGTCGAACGGCGAAAGGAAATCGCCGAGGATTCGCGACGCGCAGGTCGTCGGCATGTCGGTCGTGACGATGTTGTCCTTGACCGCGACCGGCATTCCCTCGCCCGCGTCGCGCGCGACGTGAAGGAACGCGTTCAGCTTCGGATTCAGACGATCGATCGCGGCGAGCGACGCGGCAACCAACTCTTTGCCGCTCGCCGCCGTCCGCGCTTCATGCCACGGCAGGTTGAGAAGATCAGTCACCGATCACCTTCGGAACGATGAAGTGGCCATCTTCGCTGAACGCTGGCGCATTCGCGGCGACCGCGTCGCGCGCGACGGGCGGACGCGGCACGTCCTCGCGCAGCGGCGTCGATTCTGCGGCGGCCGTCCACTCGAATCCGGCTACGTCTACCTCGCGAAGCTGATCGATGTACGAAAGGATCTTCGTCATCTCCCCCGCCATTCGTTCCAGTGCGGGTTCGTCAAACTCCAGATGCGCCAGATCGGCGATCCGCTTCGCTTCGTCGCGATCGATTTTCATCGGCCGCGAAGTGTATCGCGGCGTTGCTCGACCCCCTCGGCGGTGAGAGCTGTGAACGTTTCATCGGATCGAAGACCGAGCCAGGGATCGTCGCTGGGTGTTTTGAAAACCTCGCTGTAAACGTATCCGTTCAGTTCTGCCCAGGCGACCTCCGGCTTGTCGACGAAGACTCGGTGGATCGCTGGCCGCAGCACGTACTCGTTCTGCAGGGTATCGAGGGCAAGCGTCCGGCGAAATGATGCGATGACACGCGAGAGCCGCAGGCGACTCGTGCAACGGCGCGCGTTTCTCGCGGATTAAGCTCAGTGCATTTTCGTCGATCGCGGAGAACTGCTCGTCAGGATCGAACCTCTCGGCCACGGTTTGGGCTTTTCGGACGATAGAGTTCGTACCGAACGAGATGCTCTTGAACATCGGCTCTTCGCCGCTTTCCTTGGAGAATGTGAGGCGCGTCGCTTCCCAGGCATAGGCCGGATGCTGGAGCCGCGCGCGCCGCGCAGCCGCCGCGGTTTCGGGGCTGTCGTAACGCTCTGCGGTCTCCGAGGCGCTGCGGGCACGGAGCGCGTGATACATCAGCAGACGCCGCTCGCGGTCACTTGCCGGTGAATGCGTCCAGCGGTCGTGCAGCCAGACCATCTCGCGAAGTTGTGCGAGGAACGCTTTGGGCGCGTACAGACCCGGCAGCGCATCGAGCGGCCGTCCTGTTGCGTCGAGCAGATAGTGAATGCTGTTGCCTGTGATCGTTCGGTGCAGAACGCGGCCGTCACCGAAGTCGATCGTCACCGACGGCACTGGCCGCTCGGAGCTCCAGTGCAAAACGAAGTTGTCGCGAAGGTAGGCCGCGATCTCGCGATTGGGATAAAGCACGGTGCGGAAGTAGCGGCTATTCGCGCAGCTCATCTCCATACCGAGGTCGCCGAGGAGACGGAGCGAGAGGATCGGGCGGTGCGTGGCCGCGGCCATCCGCTTCGCTTCATCCAGATCGGTAAACCAGTAAAGACCCGACCAAAGGCAATCGGCCTGACGGCAAACTCGATCGAGCGCCGTGCGGAAGCGCTCCTCGGATTGAGCATCGCGCGCAAGGGAACCATGAGCGGCGAGCATTGCGTCGACCGACGGCTGACCGCCTTTTCGGAGCGCGGCAACGGCAGGACCGGCGATGGCGGGATCGCGATTGACGGCTCGCAAAATCAGCGGATCGGGAGCGTGCGCGGTTAGAGCGGCTGACAGCAGGAGCAGAGAAGTAGCGAGCATCAGAATTTCTCCTTCACGTGCGACTGCGCCGGCGCGTCGTTCAGTAGCTAAGACGCAACGGCGTCGTGCGGCGTCACGCGCGGCACTGTTTTCGCTTCGTGGGCGTGCATGCCGCTGCATGTGATGACCTACAACATCAAGGGTCACGGCGCGCTGTTGCGTCCGCGGCACATCGATCGGATCGCCGAGGTGATCCGGGAGACGAAGCCGGACATCGTGGGCGTGCAGGAGATGCATCGCGGGACTTGGAAGGTGCGCTTTCGCGATCAGGCGGCGGAGCTGGAGCGGCTCACCGGCATGCAGCTTTTTTTCGGACGCGCGATGGGCAACGGCAGCAACGAGTACGGCAACGCGGTGCTGACGCGCGGGACGATCGTCGATACGCGTATCGATCCATTGCCGGGAAAGGGCGAGCCACGCTCGCTGCTCGGTGCCACGGTCGACGTCGACGGAATTCGTCTCGTCGCGTACGTCACGCACCTCGCTGCGTGGGCGCGATTCGGATCGCGTACGCGGCTGATGCAGGCCGAGGCGGTGGCGCGGATGGTGGGGAAATCGGAGTTGCCGTTCGTGTTGATGGGCGACTTCAACACGAATCCGACCAGCGAGGAGCTGCGCGTGTTTCACGATGGGACGGTCGTGACCTCGTGCTTCGTCGGAAAGATCGTCACGCATCGCGCGACGAAGCAGTGCCTCGATTACATCTTCACCGACCCGACGTGGGTGATCCGCGATGCGCGCGTCATCGCCCGCGGGCCGTCGGACCACTGGCCGCTCCTCGCCGCGATCGAGCGGAGCGGCTGACGATGCACGTTCATCGGCTGGCGACGATCGTCATTTTTCTGACAGCGCTCGTTCTCAGCTACTTCGTCTGGTCGCGAATGCGGCGCAAGCGCATCACGCTGGTGCTGCCGGCCGATTACGAGCTCGCATCCGTCTTCCGCTCGTTCGCCGCGTTGACGTGGGGTCACGTGACGGAGGGGAATCGCGTGACCATCGTGCAGAACAGCGGCTTCTTCGATGCGATGCTCGACGATGCCGCGCGCGCGACGCACAGCATTCACCTCGAGACGTTTCTCTGGCGCGACAGCGCGATCTCCGAGCGCGTCACGGAGGCGCTGGCGGCGCGGGCGAAGGATGGGATCGAGGTGCGCGTGCTCGTCGATCAGCGAGGCGCGAAGCAGACATCGCCAGAGACGTGGGCGCGCTTGCGCGCAGCCGGCGTCGACTTTCGCGTCTATCACCGTATGCGGTTTCGCGAGTTCGCGCGCTACAACAAGCGCGACCACCGCAAGATCGTCGTGATCGACGGCCGCATCGGCTACACGTTCGGGCACGGGATCGATGATATGTGGGGCGGCGACGCAGACCATCCCGACGGCTGGCGCGATACCGGCGCCCGATTCGAAGGTCCGATCGTCGGCGAGCTGCAGGCGGCGTTCTTCGAAAATTGGGCGGTGACGACGGGGCGCGTCCTCGCCGGTGATGCGTATTTTCCGCGGTTGGCGGCCGCGGGTGAGACGCCAGTGTTCGCCGCCTATCTCCGTCAGCCGGAGAGTCCGAGCGCGGTGCAGCGGCTGTACTACTTCGCGATCGCCGCGGCGAAGCGGGAGATCGTGCTGCAGAATCCGTACTTCCTCCCCGACCGGCAGGCCGTCGAGCTTTTCGCAGCGGCGATGACGCGCGGCGTGCGGGTGTCGATCATGCTGCCGACGTCAGTGACGAGCGATTTTTCGATCGTGCAGCACGCCAGTCATTTCTATTACGGCCCGCTGCTGGCGATGGGGGTGCGCATCTACGAGCACACGCTGAGCGGACTGCATCAGAAGGTGATGATCGTCGACCGTGAGTTATGCACGATCGGCTCGACGAATTTCGATCCGCGCTCGTTCCGGATCAACGAGGAGATCAGCGTGGCGATCTTGGATATGAAGATCGCCACAGAGTTACGCGCGGCGTTCGACGCGGATGTCGAGAACTCCGAGGAGTGGACGCTGGAACGCTGGCGTGCGCGGACGGCGGGGCACAAGCTGCGCGATCGCGCGTCGGCGTGGTGCAAGCGGGAGTTGTGATCTCAGGACGTTACGCGCGCAGTTTTTCGAGGATCTCGCGCTCGGTCGGGAAGCGGCCTTCGTCGCGTTTCGAAAAAATCTGCTTCCCGTCGACCGACACGATGAAGATGCCTCCGCTGCCGCGGACGATCTCGCTGTCGATGTCGAATTCTCGTTTGATCTCAGCCGCCAGACTGGAGGCTCGGGGGAGATAGTTTCAAACGCCGCAGTAGTCGATTCGAACGTGCATGGTTACGTCGTCTTCACCAGAATCGCGGTCACGTTGTCGAGGCCGCCGCGGGCGTTGGCTGTGTCGATCAACTCCTTACAGGCTTTCTCGAGATCGTCGGCGTTCTCGGTGACGAGCTTCAGGATCTCCTCTTCGGGAACCATGCCAGTGAGACCGTCGGAGCAGAGGAGGTAGATGTCGTCGGGACGGCTTTCGATCTCCGATGCGTCCGGATTGACCGCCAGCGCGCCGCCGAGGGCGCGGGTGATCACGTTGCGGAGGGGATGCTTCTCGGCTTCGGCTTCGGTCAGCATTCCGGCCTGCACCTGCTCGTAGACCCAGGAGTGATCGTTGGTGATTCGCGAGATTTTTCCGTTGCGGATCATGTAGGCGCGCGAGTCGCCGACGTGCGCGACTGAAATCTTGCCGTCGTCGGCCATGCACGCGACCACGGTCGTCCCCATGCCGCGGAGCTTGGCGTCTTTGCGCATCGCTTCGAGGACGCGTGTGTTGGCCATGCGCAGCGCGGCCATCAGGCGATTTGTGGTGCGGGTGTAGTGCTCGTCGTAGGCGTGCGGCCAGGTTCCGTCGTCCTCTTTCGTGTGGACGATGAACTCGGAGATGGAATCGACGGCGATGCGCGAGGCGATCTCGCCGGCGGCGTGGCCGCCCATGCCGTCGGCGACGAGAAAAAGCTGCGCCTCGTCCGCGACGAGGAAGGTGTCCTCGTTGTGCTGGCGCTGCCGTCCGACATCGGTGAGGCCGTATGCCTTCACGTCCATTCCCACTCAGCCCTTTTTGAAAAGGGTAAACCCCTTTCCGCCTTCTTTGGTCTCGGTGCGCTGCCGTAATTCGGAGAGTGCCGTACGGATTTCAATATTCTCGGTGTCCCACTGTAACGCTTCCTCGAGGTATCGCTCTGCTTTTGCTGCGAGGCCGGCGCGTTTACAGATCAGACCCGCATCCTTCAGATAGACCGCGTTCATCGGCTCGCGCTGCACGGCCGTTTCGATGGCCTGCACTGCCTGGCGCGCGTACGACGGGATGCGCGTCGCGGCCTGCGCGAGGTAGTGGAAGGCTTTGCCGTCCTGCGGATTGTGTTTGGCGGCCATGTCGAAGTTTTCGTACGCACTACGATAGTCGCCATCGCGGTACGCTTTGACACCGATTGATAAATACGCTTTGCCGACCTGCGCGAAATCGGCCGCTCCGCCGGCCGCGCGTCCGGGCGAAGCGATCTCGGCATCATGCTGCTTTCGTCGCGCTGCATTTGTGAGCACGTTCACAGCTTCGGTGAGCGTCTGGAACTTGCGCTCGGCGTCTGCTTTGTCGAGGCCGGAGTAGCGGTCGGGATGCTTCTCGCGCGCGAGACGGCGGAACCGCTCGCGAATCTCCGGCTCGGAGGCGGAGCGATCAACGCCGAGCACTTCGTAGTAGTTGACCTTCATTCAGGCTTTGTGGCTTCGCTGCAGGTACATCTTCCGGGCCAGGCTGCGGACCGTATCGCTCACGCCCTTGTCGTCTTTCAAGCCCTTCAAGTCGCGCAAGGTTAATCGATTGATCAGCGACAGGACAACCCCCACCGGGCACTTCGGATTGCGGGCCAGGCTCAGAGCGACGTTGTATTTGGAAACCCATTCGCGCTTCATGCTGATGATGCGCAGGACTTCTTCTTCAACATTGCGCATCGTGGCGATGCCTTCGACTTCCAGCGAGTTCATACGCGGATTCCGCATCACCGCGCTGCATACGAGCTTGTTGTGATCGCGGACGAGGATGACCCGCTCGGTCTTCCCGCCCTTGAACGCGAGCTTGACCTTGTCGGAAACGCTCATCACCAGGATCTGGGAAAAGATGGAGAGCTTTTTTTCGTCGGTCTTCTCCGACTCCAGCAACTCCGGCGGCGGCGCATCGCCCGGCTCCGACGCTGCCTTTTCGAGCAGATCCGCGATCGGCTCCTCCGACAGCGTCAGCATCGGCTCGTCTTCGTCGACTTCAACCGGCTCTACTGCGGCAGCGCGCGCTTTCTTGTCGAAGAACTCCTCGCGCGTTTCCATGACGCGGCGGCGAACGTCAGCGGTGACTGCGGGGTTTGCGAGGAGCGCGTCGAGAATCTCCGGCGCGCGAAGAATGCGGGCTTGATTGATGACCACGATCTCTTGCACGGCGGCATCGGCGACGGCGGCGACTTCGGCGACGAGCGCGTCAGGCAGAGCGCGATTGCGGATCAGCGCTTCGAGGATGAACGGATCGTCGGTGGCGCGCATCAGCAATGCCAGATGCTCCGCCGGCGCAGCCTCGTTCGACGCGAATCCGTGAACGCTGCGCGAGGGAACGTCAGTCAGTGACGTCTTCGCGGCCGCTGCGATACTGGTATCGGGTGAGGTCGTGAGAAATGCCAGAACGGCGATGAGATCGTCCTGCGGCAACGGGAGAAAGCCGCGGGCGATGGTCTCGACGATTTCGCGCGGGTATTGGCCTGATTCGATCCGCTCGATGATGCCGGCGCCGGAAAGCTCGGCGGGAAAGTCGCTCATTGGTGGGCCGGAGTGGAAGGCGTCTGCAGTCGCTGCAGCGCGGCGCGATCGAAGACGACGTCGTGCAGTACCTGGCCGTCGTGGCCGAGGGATGGAACCGGGAGATCGTTGAGCGTCATCGTGACGCCGGCTGCGTTACCGATCGTTTTAAATCGGAATCCATCTTTCGCTTCGACGGTGCGATGAAAGCCGCGGTGAAGTTCGTCGTTGATCAGTCGCTCACCGTCAGAGTCCAGTGTGATCCATGACGTCTTCGTAATCTCGAGGCTCAGGATCAGTTTGGCCGGACCGTTTGCCGCCGGCGGTTGCGTCGACGTGCTCGCCGTCTGGACCGGCGCGGGCGGCGGCGAAGCAACGGGAGGCGGTGCGACTTTCGTTTCCGCGGCGAGCCGCTCCTCGTTCGCGCGCGTTTCGCGGCGGTGCTTCAGCGCCCAGTAGCTGACGCCGGCCAGCGCGATGACGACGATGAGGAGAATGTAGACGTTGCGGTCGACGCGCGCGTACGCCGGCGGGATGCCTTTGGGCGGCGCCTTCTTGCGCTCCGGCGGCGGCGCCTGCGGCGTCGTGAGGCGTTCGAGATGCGCGGACTGCTCGATGCGGTCGTCGCCGACGGCGGCGAAGTTGTAGCGGTTGACCATCTCGTCGGAGTTCAGGCCGAGGTAGCGCGCGTATTCACGGACGAAGCCGCGCGTGAACACCGGGGCCGGCAACGTCTTGTGATCGTTGCGCTCGATGGCATCGAGAAAGCGCTTGCTGATCTTCGTGGAGTCGGCGATTTCCTTGAGCGAGATGCCGCGGATTTCGCGCTCGCGGCGGAGCTCTTCGCCGAACGACGCAAGCTCGGATGATGGTGGCTGGGGTTCCTGGTCCGGCATCGGCGTCCGGCCATTTTAGTCAATTCGTTCCGTCGCGCGCGGGAAAAGGGCTGGCTCGTTGCGTTCGATGCAGCGGCGGAGGTACGTCGAGGTCGACGCATCGTCGTGGATGCTGCGCAGATCGCGCCGGGAGAGAAACCGCAACTGCGATGCGGCGACGGAGCGCGGCGTGGACGAATTCACGGCCAGCGCGCGGCGGATGGCGTAGCGATACGACCACTTCGGATCCGCCGCGAGGAGGCGGAGTTTTTCCGCCGAGGCGGATTCGGAAGTGGCGAGCAGCAGCAGATCCTCTTCGCGAATGAGCTGATTCATCAGCAGCGACGCGAACACGTTCGGATCGGGATCGAAGAGCAGCACCTTGATCAGCGCGGCGCTGCAGCGTTTCGCCGCCGCGATCTTTTCGCCGAGGGTCAGTTTGGAGAGCCGAGCGAGGAGTTGCGTGTCGATGGCGCGCCTCACCTGCGCCTGCACTGTCACATCGACCGACAGCCGCAACAGGTCGGGCCAGTGGAGGTAGTGCACCAGCTTGACCGCATGCGTCAGCGGCGTGGCGCGGTGTCGCACCAGACGCAAACGGACGGAGTAGAACGCGGTCAGCCGCTGGTTGCGCGCGAGGGTTCCGCAGACCACCGCCGTGCAATGCGCGTTGTCGAGCAGCGCCAGCGCTTCGTCCTCGAGCAGCGACGAGGCGTTCGCGGCGACGAACGCGGCCAGCTCGGTCGATGAGAAGCGGCGGATTGCCTCGATGGCGTCGGAAGAAACCATGTCCGAAGGGCGCTCGATCGTCATGCTACTCTGCGCCGCAATGCGCGAACGACGGTCCGCGGCGCGCGAAAAAGCCGATCGCCAGTGGTACCGGCTCGTCGCCATGACGCTGCTCGGCGCGGGCATCGTCCTCATTCCGATTCTCTACACCGGCGGCGCGCTCGACACGTTCCGCCTCCCGAAGGAGATGGCGTTCCGTGCGGAGGCGATCGCACTGGCGCTGACGGGAGCCTTCGCGGCGACCGCGCGACACAGCCGGTGGCGCGACGCGCTCAAAACTCTGCCTCGCCGCGAGTGGTTCCTCCTCGGCGCAATCACGGTCTGGTGCATCGTGACGACGCTGACGTCATCGAATCGTTCGTTGAGCGAAGCGAGCCTGATCACCGTCGCGGCGGCGATCATCGTGTACATCGCCACGCGGCTGATCGCGCCGGCGCTTCGGGTCTGGGTACTCTTCGTCGTCTTCATCGGCGCATTCGCGAATGCAGTACTCGTGACGCTGCAGGAATTGCGCATCTGGAATCCGTTCGTCTTCCCGATCGAGATCACCGGCCACGGGCAGAGCGTCGGTCTCCTCGGCAATCCGAACGACGTCGGCACGTTGCTAGCCGGGCCGGCCATCGTGGCGCTGGTCGCAGCGGTGACGGTGCACGGCTGGCAACGCCTATGGTACGGATTGTCGGCCGTCGTGCTTTTCGGCGGCGTGGCCATGAGTCAGACGCGAACCGCCATGATCGCGTTCGTGGCCGGAGCGATCGTGGCCGCTCTGCTGCGTCCCGGGCGGCAGGCCTTGGCCGTGGCGGCCCTGCTGGCGATCTTCGTGGCCGTGGCATTTCGTCCGTCGTTCGGAATCCGCGAACATTTCAGCCAACTGGTCACCGCGGCAAGGCAGCGCGATTATCCGGTCCTTTTTTCGGAGCGCGTGGTCCCGTTTCTGAGCGCGGTAGAGATGGTACGAGCGCACCCGGTGACCGGCGTCGGTCCCGGATGCTTCAAATATCACTTCATGTTCACGCGGCTGGAGCTGGAGAAGCGTTATCCGGCGTCGTGGACGCGCGGCTGGCCGATGAACTTCGGCGAGACGCACAACGATCACCTGCAGGTCGCGGCCGAAACGGGCCTGCCCGGTTACGCGCTGCTCGTCGGCGCGATTGCGCTGCTGACCATTCCGGCACGGCGGCGGCGCAGCAATCCCGTGCCGCGGACGGCGGAACAAGCGGTGGCACACGCCTTCCGCGCGCCGCTGGCGGCGACGTTCTTCGTCATTGCGCTTGCACAATTTCCGCTGCAGATTGCGGCGCCGCGTCTGATGTTCCTCACGCTCGGCGCGATCGCGGTCTCCTGGGACCGGCCCGATGCCTAACCCGTTCGCGCGCGCCGTCTGCCGCCTCGCGGCCACGATCGCCGCGGCGGCGGCGTTCTACTGGTACTCATGGATGCCCGCGCACGCCAATCACGTTCTGAAGACCTTGCAGACCCGTACCGAAACGGCGGCCGGCACCGGCGGCGACCGCGCTATCTTCGCCGCCCGCGACAACATCGCGCTCCTGCAGACGATCACCAACGCCTGCCAGCTCTCGATCGATTACCACCTGATCTACGCCGTCAACGACCGCATCCTCGGCCGCAACGATGAAGCGATCGAGCACTACACGGAGGCGCTGTCCGCGGACCACCGTCCAGAGATCTACTTCGACCGCGGCATCACGTATCTGGAAGAGCGGAAGCTCGAACCAGCGACCGCAGACATTGCGCTGGCCACTCATTTCAATCCGGGGTTCCTCGATAGTCTGGATGCCGGAATGCAGGCGCGCGTGGCCGTGGTGAATAAAGCCGTACCGTATAATCCGCCGCCGCATTGAGCGCTGCCGCGCACGAGGAGACGCATTGAGAGTTCTGATCACCGGAGGAGCAGGCTTCATCGGATCGCACCTCTCGGACCATTATCTGAGCCGTGGTGATGAAGTCACGATCATCGACGATCTGTCGACGGGCAGCATTGAGAACATCGCCCACCTGAAGGCGAATCCTCGCTTCCACTACACGATCGACACGGTTCAGAACACGCCCCTGGTGGCGGAGCTGGCGGATGATTGCGACATCATCTTTCACCTCGCTGCGGCGGTCGGCGTGAAGCTCATCGTCGAAAGTCCGGTGCGCACAATCGAAACGAATATCCGGGGTACGGAAGTGCTCCTGTCCGTCGCAAACAAAAAGAAGAAGCGCGTGCTCGTGGCGTCGACCTCCGAGGTTTATGGATTGAGCACGGATGTGCCGTTCCGCGAGGATGGCAATCTGGTCATGGGCGCAACGACGAAAGGGCGTTGGAGCTACGCCTGCTCGAAAGCGATCGACGAATTTCTCGCGCTGGCCTACTGGCGGGAGAAGAAGCTGCCGACCACCGTGGTCCGGCTTTTCAACACCGTCGGGCCGCGCCAGACCGGCCAGTACGGAATGGTTATCCCCACATTCGTCAAGCAGGCATTGTCGGGCCGTCCGATCACCGTGTACGGCGGCGGCCAGCAGACACGATGCTTCGGATACGTCGAGGACGTCGTCAAGGCGTTGGTGGCGTTGATGGATCGTCAGGATTCAGTCGGCGAGGTTTACAACATCGGCTCCACCGAAGAGGTGTCGATGAACACGCTGGCGGAACGCATCAAGACGCTGACGAGCTCCGACTCGGAGATCGTGCACATCCCGTACAGCGAAGCGTATGAAGAAGGATTCGAAGACATGCCGCGCCGCGTGCCCGACACGACCAAGCTCCACGCTCTGATCGGTTTCCGGCCGGAAACCACGCTGGACACCACCTTGAAGAGCGTGATTGCGTACCATTCGGGCCGACAAAGCGGTTAGGAGCCGTTTGCATAGGGCGCAAATTCGGCAAGCCCATCAATCGATTTTGCAAAATTAGGGTTGCGCGATCGGCGGACATCAGATAACTTAGCCGGCTCCCTATGGATTACATATTCGGGCTGGCCGCCGGCAGGATCGCGATCACCAGCATCGGCCTGTGCGCCATCTTTACCCCGATCGTCCGCGCATTGGCGCGCCGGTTCGGAATCGTCGCCGCGCCGAAGGCTGACCGCTGGCACAAGAAGCCGACGGCGATGATGGGCGGTGTGGCGATTTTTCTGGCCGTCGTGACGACGTTTCTCATCTTCGCACCGGCCTCGCGCGCGAGTTGGATCGTCCTCGGCGCCAGCACACTGCTCTTCGCGATCGGATTGATCGACGACTTCCTGCACATCAAGCCGTATCAAAAACTAATCGGGCAGGTCATCGGCGCGGCAATCATTCTCAACGCGCACCTGGTGCTGCCATGGACGTCTTCGCCAACGCTGAACATGTTCGTGACGTTGCTCTGGCTGATCGGCATCACGAACGCGGTCAACATGCTGGACAACATGGACGGCCTGGCGGCGGGCACCGCGGCGCTCGCGGCAGCGTTCCTCGGCATCAACTTCTTCTTCAACCACCAGCCGAATGAGGCGCTGCTGCTGACCGGCTTCGCTGCCGCGCTGCTGGGCTTCCTCATCTACAACCGCAATCCCGCAACGATCTTCATGGGCGACTGCGGCTCGATGTTCATCGGTTTCTTTCTCTCCAGCGCCGCGCTTTTGAGCGGGACGGGGGGAGGCCGTTCGCGCAGCCTGTTGGCCGTGCTCGCCGTCCCCGTGCTCGTTCTGTGCGTCCCGATCTTCGACACGACCTTCGTCACGGTAATGCGCAAACTAGCGGGGCGCGCGGCGTCGCAGGGCGGCCGCGATCACACGTCGCATCGTCTCGTTGCGCTCGGTCTGACGGAGAAACATGCCGTCTGGATGCTGTACGCATTTTCCATCGCCGCCGGATCGCTTGCGATCATCGCGCGGCGCGCATCACTCGACGTCAGCCTGGCCGCCATCGGCAGCTTCATCATCGTGCTCACGTTCATCGGCATCTACCTCGGGCGCGTGCGCGTTTATTCGGAAGGCGAGATCGCCGCGGCCCGCAACAAGCCGCTGGTGGCCTTCCTTTTCGATCTCTCGCACAAACGCAGGATCTTCGAAGTACTTCTCGACGTGGTGCTCATCTCCGGCGCGTATTACGTGGCGTATGCGATCAAGTTCGGTCCGTTCCATGAGTCGACCGACTGGCAACTCTTCCTCACCACGCTACCGCTCGTGGTCCTGGTGAAGCTGGTCGCGTTCCTGACCGCCGGCGTATACCGCGGGATCTGGCGCTACGCCAGCCTGAGCACGGTGGTCACGTTTTCACGGGCTGTGGCGATTGGATCGGCGTCCGCGTTGCTCGCGATCGTTCTCGCTTTCCGCTTCAATTCCTTCTCGCGGACGGTGTTTGTCCTCGATGGCTTCATTCTTCTGATGGCAGTTACGGGCAGCCGCTTCGCGTTCCGCTTGCTGCGAGGCTTGTTTCCCGGCCATCGCGTCAGCGGCATTCCGGTGGTCATCTACGGCGCCGGAGACGGCGGTGAGCTCGTCTTCCGCGAACTACTCAACAACCCGACGCTTCACTACGTGCCGGTGGCATTCATTGACGATGACGCAGCGAAGGCGGGCCGCCTCATTCACGGCGTGCGCGTCTACTCCCCGGCCGCGTCGCTCGCCGAAATCTGCCGTAAGCTCGGAGCGAAAGAGGTTCTCATCTCCACTGCGAAGATCACGAAAGAGCGACTGACGGCCATCATCGGCGAGTGCGCCGCCGCCGGTCTCCTGACGCGGCGCGCGTCCATGTCTTTCGAGCCGCTGCAACCGGTCGACTTCGGATGGGTGATGGCAGATTCTGCGGAGCAGCAGCCGGCCATTCCGTTGATCTCCCGGCGCGCAGACGCCACGCTCGTCCATGACTTCGCACGAATGAGCGTGGACAACTGAGCACGGCAGCCGTTACCGCATGAAGATCATCTACACCATCACCCGTATGGTGATCGGCGGAGCCCAGGAAACCGCCAAGCACACCGCCGAGTATTTCCATCAGCAGGGACACGACGTCTTGTTCGTCACCGGCGAGGAAGCAGGCCGCGAGGGACATTACGACGTCGACGCGCCGACGCTCACGATGCCGTCGATGGTTCGCGCCATCCGGCCACACAAGGATCTGATCACGCTCTACCGGCTCTACCGCCTTTTCCGGAAGGAGAAACCCGACATCGTCCATGCACGCACCGCGAAGGCCCGTTTCCTGACGGCTTTCGCCGGACGCCTCGCCGGCGTCAAAGTGCTCGTGCAGACGATGCACGGCTGGTCCTTCAACATGGAGGTCGACAACAAGCGCTGGATGTACGTCCTCGCCGAAAAGATGGCCACACGATTTTACGACTGGACGGTCATGGTGGCGGAGTCGGATATCGAAGAGGGTAGGCGGATCGGCATGCTCGAGAAGAAGGTGAGCATCATCCGCTCCGGCGTGAACGTCGACCGGATGCGCAACATCGATCAAAATGTCGTGGCGCGTTACCGCGCAGAGCTTGCACCGAATGACGCGACGGTCTTCGTTCTCGTCGGCCGCCTGTCGCCGCCGAAGACGCCGGAAGTCTTCGTCGAAGCGGCGGCTCTGCTGGCGGCGCGGCACCCGAAGACACGCTTCGTCATCGTTGGCGACGGCGTCTTCCGTGAGCCGGTTGAGGCGCTGGTCGAGGAACGCGGCCTGCGCTCACGCGTCGTTCTCCTCGGTCTCCGCCGCGATGCCGCGGAGATCGTGGCCGCCTCCGACGTCGTCGTCCACTCGTCAACGCATGAAGGACTGCCGAAGACGATCCTCGAAGGCATGGCGGCCGGAAAACCGGTCATCGGCACGGACGTCGACGGCGTCTCCATCGTGCTGCAGAACGGCGTGAACGGCCTGCTGATCCCGAAGAATGACCCGGCCGCACTCGCGTCGGCGATGGAGCGGCTTCTAACCGACCATGCGCTGCGCGTCCAGCTTTCCAGGAACGCGAGCACGCACGTGGTCGAGTTCTCTCTCGTGAAGACAATTCAGGACACTGAGGCGCTTTACGAGAGGCTGCTGCAGGCGGCGAAGTAGCCGCTCACGTCCCGCCCAACGCATCGGCCACGCCACCGACGACATCGCGTACATCCTCGGGAACACGCGCCGGTGACTCCGCGGGCAAGACCGCCAGCGGGAGCAGCAGGAGTCCTAACAGAACCATCTCGCGGTGACGGAAGAGCGTTCCAAAGTTGCTGACGGTGTAGGCAAGCAAGACTCCCACGACCACAGTGACCATCAGGATCAGCCAGAAGACCGGTGCGCGAAGATCGCGCCGGCGGACTGCACCGATGAGTGTGGCAAGACAGAACGCGAAGACGACGTCGAAGACGAGCGTATCAAGCTCGACGAACAACCAGAGACCACGGCCACCGCGGACGTCGAGAATCCCCAGCCTCTGGGCAACGGTCCGCGGAAGGATCATCGCTGCCGAGCCGGCGAGGAAGCGCGCGACGTGCGAAGCGGGCATCAACACGGTTCCGGATGACGTACCGCCCTCGACTTCGACCGGCGCCACCACCTCGGGAGGAATGGGGCGACGCCGAGCGATCACGGGGCGCGCGATCACTCGCCTTGGTACCGCAGCGATGGTCGACGTCGACTCAGAAGTTCTCACAGGCTTCGATTCCGGCTTCCCACTCGTTACTGATGGTTGATCCGGCGGCGGCGGAGCGAGCGTCCGCGGATCGATGCGGACTGGCGAAACGCGCACCTCATGATTCCCGAGCTGGGAGTCGACCGCACTGATCGCGTGACCCGCGCCGATGATCGTCGCTCCGCCCGTACTTTCGAAACCGGCACGCGCGTCATGCAGCCGCTTGAGAAGCGCTCGCGGCAACGCTAATGCCCGGCTTCCTTCGGGATGGCCGACGGCCCGAAGGATTGGCTCGATGGAGGGGCCTGAACCGATAATCACAGCCGCGAACAGCAACGGCCCGAGCCCCAGCGCGGCGGCAACACCAACGGCGTGGGGTGAAGTTCGCAGGATCGTCAGCACAAAAAATGGCAGACTGGCGATCGCGGCGATGACGCCGAAGTACCAGCGAATCCCCGAGATCCCGTAGAGCGTCGCAATCATCACCAGCGTCCAAATGATTCGTCTCGAAGTAGCGTTCGGGCCGCTCCATGCCTGCTGCCAAAGACGCGCGGCGCCGAAGAACGCTGCTACGAGGAAGATGAACCAAGTGTCCTTCATCGGTTGGAGCGACCACATTACCGTCGACGGCGCCAGGCTCAGCACGGCGATCGTGAACACCACGGCGCGATGTTTCGCCGGATCGCCGAAAGAAAGCGCTACGAGACAACAGCCAAGGTATGCCGCGATGTTCAGCAGGAGGGCGGTCGACGCGATCGCTCCGAAAAGCAGGATCGCTGTGGCGAGGGTTTGCACATAAAAGACAGAGCCAAACGCAGGATTGGCAAACAGAATCCCGGCCGGCCCTGAGTGAGCCAGATCGGTTGACTGTTGGAAGTACGTCATCGCGTCTAGCCCGAAGATCCAGAATCCATCCCCGAGTTGCAGGGAACGCGCGACGGGCAGATGCAGATACGAGATCCAGAAAACGACTTGGCCGCCGACCGCGCGAATGAGCATGCCCGCCGTCACCAGCCACGCCACCGCACGGCTCGATGCCGCCACGCGTTTCCACATGAAAAACACTGCGCCACCCGCTATTACAGAAAGAAGAATCTGGACAATCGTCGAGGTCATAGAAGCCAGCCAACAGCCGAAGTTTGGTAAACGAAAAACAGTAGCACAGGGGCAACGGCAATCGGCTTCATCGTGTTAGCGAGCAAAGCGTTTCGTACCGATATAGATGAGGTGCGGAAGACGCTTTCGGAGAACGCGTGCACCAGCGGTGATCAGGCGTGACCTCCACCAGCGCTGGTCGAGATACCACGTCTTGGCGGCGACGGCCTCAAAGCCCGCATTTGCCATGCAGTCGGAGATCGTCGCGACGTTCCACGAGCGGACATGCTGAACGCTGTGAAAAATGCAGCCGCAATCGGGACAGACCGTTTCCAGCCCGCCCATGTTTTCATCGTTCGGCGTCGTCACGATGACGTGGCCGCCGGGACGGACGATCCGGAACAACTCCGGAATGGTGGCACGCAGGTCGTCATCGAGGAGGTGTTCGATGGTCTCGATAAAGAAGACCGTGGAAAACGCGTCGCCGGGAAGTGTCGTCGGGATTGATTCGATCAGGTGCGAACCGCCAAAGTTCGACGCGCCGGCGGCGAACTGGCCCAGCCGCTCCAGCGACGTCGGCGAGAAATCGGCGCCCTCGGCATTCACGCCCGCGGCGAGCAGCTTGCGGACGAGATGGCCTGGCCCGCAGCCGAAATCGAGCACGCGTCCGCCGAGGTCCGCACCGTGAGAGCGCGCGAACCGGATGATCGAGTCTCCCATTTCGGCGCTGAAATAGTTCTCATCCCCTCCCGCCGTGGATGTGAGCTGATCCCAGAATCGCGCGCTCTTTTCACGCGTCCAGATCACGCGGTGTGGGTTGAAGTCCGTCATCGATCTTCCTGAATTGCGCGGGCGATTGTACGGGCAGTGTCAACCGCTTTCCGGGCTCATCCGGCCGGCGAGTCGACACCGCGGGTGTCGGGAGTCAACGGCTCCATGACGGGGTCGATCGGACCGCCCCGCCAGCTCCGCCGCGACCGCATAAAAATCGCCGTCCCGCCTCCTGCAGCAACGACCGCCATCACCGCGAAGAACACCACAGCGACGCCGGTTGCGCCATAGCGTCTCGCGACGAGCAGACTTCCGCCGACTGACAGCGTGGCCAGCACGAGCGTCACCCACATGAATGGCTCCCGCTTGAAGGCACGGAGGTAGGCCGCTTCGGCGACGAAAACATGATTGAGAACCGTTCCGGCGATCAGCAGAACGAGAGGAAACGGCGCCAGAAGGCGATCGGCAAACGAGTGATGGAGGCTCCGCAGGAACACAACCGCCGCAAGAAAACCGGCGGAGAGCAATGACATGGCTCCGACCGATTGCCACAGCGAAGCACGGAAGATCGCGTCGAGCTCTTCGAACCGGCGCCGGGCGATGAGCGCTCCGTAATCCACGGCGCGGGCATTGATCCATGCCGTAGCGAATGTGGAGATCGATATGACGACCATCAGGCTCATCCCCATCTGGGCCGCTTCCACCGCTCCCCTCGCTGCAAAGAGAATCGGATTGAAGAGCTGAAAGATGATGTAACCGCTCACCCAGCTGACGGCCATTCGCCACTGGAATGGCCACACTTCCGCGCGCCAGTCGATGGGATGAGCATCCGTCGACGCGTGCCATAGGTCGAGGAAAAGCGCGCGATGACGAATGGCCATCCAGCAAGTCGCGAACAACGCCATGGTCGCGCTCAGGGCGACGGCAGAGTAGAGCCGCGCGCCCGCCGCCAGGCAGATCCAGACCATGACGTTCGTGGTCACGAGCTGCAGGAGGCGCATCAGACTGACATCTTCAATCTGTCCGGCACCTTCGAGCAACGCTGCAAATGGGATCAGCATCAGGTTGAACGCCGTCAGCACCGCCACGAGGATCCATGGCGCCGTCCACTGCACTCCGGCACCTCGCGCGTAACGCGCGAAAAACACGACTCCTGCCGGAAGGAGGACGACGATCATGAACAATCCGGCAGCGCAGTACCACTTCACCGACAGCCGGAGCAGCGACGCCAACCGCTGATGGGAGCGAACGTCGCCGGTCATTTTCCCATCGACGTATCGCAGGTTCGCCCGTTCGTGGCTCGCGAACTGCGCGATGACGAAAGAAAAGCCGAGCTCAAAGACGATTTGCAGTCCCAGCACGCTCCAGAACGTGTAATAGAACCCTTGTTCCTCGCGGGAAAGGAACCGCGCCACGCACACTAGACTGATCGGGCCAGCCACCACCGACCACACGCGTGCGAGAACGGAGTTGACGACTGCCCGCGTGAGTCCGAAACGTAGGGTCACTTGCGAGAGGGCGCGGGTAAACGGCGACGAGCGCGAATCACCGGTCACGAAGCAGTTCCTCGGGTGATCGCTTCATACAGATCCTGATATTGCCGGACCACCGCGTCGACCGAGAAGTGCTCCTCGATGCGTTGGCGGCTCTTGCGTTCGAGCGCCAGCCGTTCGCCGGCCGGCAAGTGGAGCGCGGCCGTGATTGCATCAGCCAGCGCCGCAGGTTCTCGCGGTGGAACGACGTAGCCGCAATCTCCTACGATCATCCCCGCGTCGCCGGCATCGGTGGTGACGCAGATCGTGCCGGAGGCCATCGCCTCTCCGATGACATTCGGAAATCCCTCGCCATAAGCCGACGAGAGGACATTCACGTCGAGCGCGGCCATCATCCGATCGACGTCCCCGCGATAGCCAAGGAGATGAACGCGGCCCTGAAGGTCAGGGGTGGCGAAGAGCCGGCAGATCGCGGCGTTCGACTCCTCAACGCCAGCTCCAGCCAAGAGAAAGTGCGCGCCGGTCCGCCGCGCCACCATCGCAGCCGCTTCGAAAAAGCCGGCATGATCCTTCATCGGGTCGAAGCGCGAAATCAATCCGACCAGCGGCGTCTGCTCATGAATCCCGGCCTCGGCGCGAATCTCCCGGCGCGCCTCCGCGTTCGGCCGGAAACGCGTCAGGTCGAATCCGTTTGGAATGAAGTACCACGCCCGCGGCCGATAGCCGATCCTCTGATGGTATTCACGCCCGGCGATCGAGTTGACAACGATGCCTGCCGGCCAGGGCGACAAATGCGCGGCCGCGCGAATCGTGAGCGCAGACAGCGCCGAGTAGTCACCCATGTTCATATCGGAACACCGGACGTTCCAGAGAAACGGCGTCGCTGTCCCGCGACACGTCAGCGCGGTCAGAACGTCCGCGTGGTACATCCAACTCTGGATGACGTCCGGTTGTCGTTCGCGCAACAGTGAGCGCAATCGGATGAATCCGCGCGGATCGGGAAATCCCCTGCGCATGCCGAGCGCGATCAACTCGGTTCCAGTCTCTTCGATGATGTCGCCAAGCGCCCCGCGATCCGTCATCGACACGACCGTCGACTCGAAACGCGTCCGATCCATACGTCCGACCAGCTTCGCGAGCATCGCCTCCGCGCCACCGGCGGTCAGCGCGACGATCACATGAAGAACCCGAATCATGGTCAGCGAATGACGCGCTTCCTTCCGACGTAGACAAGGTGTGGCAGCCTTTTCCCCAACGCGCGCGCCGCAACGGTAATGAGCCGTGATTTCCACCGGCGCTCGTCCAGGTACCACGGCACCGCCACGACCCGATCAAACCCGCACTCCGACAGGAACGACGCGAGACTTTCCGCCGTCCATGAGCGGACGTGTTGGAGGCGGTGGAACATGCAGCCGCAATCGGGACAGACGGTCTCTCCAATTTTCAGTTTCTCGGCGTTCGGAGCGACCACGACGAGCGAACCACCAGGACGAAGTGCTCGGTGCAGCTTCGCGATCAACGGGCGAAGTTCGTCGTCGAGCAGATTTTCGACCGCATCGACTACGAAGGCGGCAGCGTAAGCGTCTTCGCCGAGCGCGCCGGCGAGGCGGTTCGACTGGCTACCAATCTCGAGCACCTGGCCGCTGACGTCCGCACCATTTGCGCGTGCAAAACGGACCACGGAACTGCTGACTCCATGGTCCTCGCGGCCGCGCGCCGGCGAAACGAGCTGCGAACGGAAACGAGCGCTCTTCTCTGGCGTCCAGGCGGCGCGGTGCGGAACGAAATCGATCATGCCTTGCGAATCCCTCGATTGTAAGTGTTGTGCCAAACCGGCAAATGCCGCGCCGCAGCAGGCCTGCGTGGACAGCCGCGAGCATACCTGCAATACTCCGCCGCCCGTTTTAAGGCCCGAGCACCGCGAGACGATGAGCCACGGCGGATCAGACACATTACAGGTCATACGCGCGGAGGAATTGCGCCAGGTTCTCGCGTTGCTCCCTGCCCGCGCACGCATCCTCGACATCGGCGGCGGCGACGGCTTTCAGGCGTCGATGCTCGCCGCCGCGGGGTATGACGTCGAGTCGATCGAAGTGGAATCGTCAACTCGAACGTACTTTGACGTGCGTATCTACGACGGCCGCACGATTCCGTTCGGTCCGGCCGAGTTCGACTGCGTCTATTCATCCAACGTGTTGGAGCACGTACGGGATCTGCCGTTCATGAACGCGGAGATTCGACGGGTATTGAAGCCAGACGGAATTGCCATTCACGTCCTGCCGAGCACGGCGTGGCGCTTCTGGACCAACGTGACGCACTACCCGTATGTCGTTAGGTACGCGCTGACCAGAACCCATTCGATTCCGACGCACGCCAAGGTCAACTCGCCCGGCGACATCGTCAGGAAACGCGGCTTGATGGGTGCGATCGGCCGGGCACTTTTCCCCGGCCCGCACGGCGAATATCCGTCCAGCCTTGCGGAGCTCTACACCTTCAGCACACGGCGGTGGCGACGGGTGTTCCGCGAAGGCGGGTTCGACGTCATCAGCATTCAGGGCGGGGGCCTTTTTTACACGGGGTACGGCATGATGCGCCACGCGTCGGTAGCCACACGGCGTCGCCTGGCGACCTTCCTCGGATCCGCAACGCACGTCTTTGTGATGACACCATCCAGACCGTAGCCGGCTGCTGGACATCGTTCTGGCGCCCTGCGATACTCCGCCCTTCGTTTCAATTCCGAGAGTGTGACGCCGTGCTCATTGCCGATGCGGCACGGCTGTCCAGGAGAAACACCGAACATGCGGCAGGCAAACAGCGTTCGATGGTCATCCTGGGCCGCCCTCTTGTTGTTCACGATTTTTGTCAGCCTGCCCGGCCGCTCGCGTTCGCCGTTTTCAGGAATCCCCTTCTCTTCCAAAGCGCATGCTCTTGTCGTCCTCATTCTGGTACTCGCCCTTTGCCTGGCTCTCTTTCCCGCGCGGACAAAAGTGCGGGCACGCTGGCTGATCGCGTTGATCGTCTTGACGCTTCTGAAGGTGGCGCTCGGGTCAGCGTTGATTGAAGAGGGTTGGCGGGCTCGCTATTGGACCGCCGACGTCCTTGCCGGCCCGTCTCCTCACGTGGGACCGATGACGCCGGTCCGCTTTTTCCGGCGCGGTATTCATACCGATCGAACCGATCGCGCCATCGAGTTCGACGGGATCAACTTCGCGTTGTTTTACGTGAACGACTTTCCGAGCAAGGAGCGGCAGTGGCTCAAAGCATCGGATGATCTCGCGCACCCGCTACGCGTTCAGTGGACGGGGTATGTCAACGCAAAATCGCCGATGACTATGAATCCAGCCGTCACTGCCAACGGCTCGGCCTCGATCGCGGTCGATGGCGTCAAGGTCTTTCGCGGCGTCTCGCCGCAGGCGGTGGCCGTCAGCGACACCCTCACTCCCGGCACGCACCGTATCGACATCACCTACGAAAAGCCGGCCAACGAATCGCCGTCCATGACGGTAACTCCGTGGCCGGGTCCGGTGACTCCGATGCCGGTGGATTCGGCAAGGCTTTGGAAAGCACGCCTGGCCGGATACGCGATTGAGCTTCTCGGCCTGATGGCGATCGCGATGCTTTTCGCGGCTCTGGTCGATGCCTATCAGCCCGTGGTGCGATTTCTTCTCGAGGACATCTGGACCGACCCCGACCGAGTCGCCCTCGCCGCGCTCGTGTCGCTGGTTCTCCTCTCCGGGCTTAAACAAGGCGTCCTCGTGCGCGGGTCGACCATGCCTCTCGGCCTCGGCGATGATCCGCGTGGCTACGAAGGAGCGGCGCGCACCGCGCTCTTCGACGGCCCGCTGATGATCACCAATCCGGGGCAGGCGTTTGTCCTGTATCCGCTCTATTCCTATGCGCTCGCAGGCGCACACATGGTCTTTGGAGAGGACTACGGCACGATTCGTTTCTTCAATTGGTCCTGCCTTGCAGCCAGCCTGATCCTGGCTTGGAGCCTTCTTCGCCGCTGGCTGTCGCCCGGCTCGTTGATCCTCGCTCTCGTCGCTTTCGGATTCTTCATCGGGATGTATGCCGGACCCTACGCGCACGCACCATTCACCGACAATCTGTTTCTGCCGTTAGCGGTCGCAGTCGTCCTCGCGGCGACCCGGGCGTTTGAGAAACGCAGCCTCACATGGCTGTTGATCACCGGCATCCTTACCGCCCTCGGCGCGGCAGTGCGCCCTTCGCTAATCCTTCACGCTCCGATTTTTTTCCTGACGCTGCTTCTGTTCTGGATGTCGAGCTACGTCCGGCGTGGCGTCGCTGCCGCAGTGTTCGCGTTCGGCTTCGCTGCCGGCGTGGCGCCGTTCACGATTCGAAACTGGGTCGTCGCGAAGCAGCTGGTTCTGCTGGTCACTTCGGGAAACGTCATGCTGCCGCTGTTTCTCTATCCTCCGGAGCCGGTGGCTGGGATCGCTCACGCCGGCTCGACGGGAGATGCCATTCGCATGGCTCTCATGATTCTGCGGCGGTATCCCGTGCACACGGTGCTCATCGAGTTACGAAAAGTGCTCTTCACACTGGGCTTGATGTTCGTTGCCAACTACGAGTATTCGTTTCCGCTCCTGCTGATCTTCGTCCCCATCGCCTTCGCGGTCGCCGTCAAAGCGCGGCGAATTCCGCGGCCGGCGCTCGTCGCCATCTGTTCGTTCGCTTTGTCGCATCTCGCGGCGATGGTCGTCGCCACACCGTGGACGTACGGCTACAAGACAGTCCTTCCGTTTCACTTCATCCTCGCTGCCGGAGCGGCTTTCCTGCTGCCGCACCGCGGTCAGACGGTCGTCCGCGAAGCCGTCATTCCCCGCCACTTTCCTCGCGGCCGGAAGAGCGTCAGCGTCATCCTGCCGACGTACAACGAGAAGGACTCCATCCGCCAGGTCATCCTCGACTTCTTCAGCCTGGGAGTCGTCGATGAGGTCATCGTGGTGAACAACAACGCGGCGGCGGGAACATCCGAACAGGTCGCCGGCACCGGCGCCCGCGAAGTCTTCGAGCCGCAGCAGGGATACGGCGCCGCGACCCGCCGGGGACTCCGCGAGGCAACGTGTGATTACATCGTGATCTGCGAACCGGACGGCACCTTCCTCGCGCGCGACACCCTCAAGCTGCTCGCGTACGCGGACGACTTTGACGTCGTATATGGAAGCCGGACGTCGCAGGAACTGGTCTGGCGCGGCGCCAATATGGGCACGTTCCTGCGATGGGGAAACTGGGCGGTGGCGAAGTACATGGAGTTTCTCTTCAACGCCACCAGCCTCACCGACGTCGGCTGCACCATGCGCCTGATCCGGCGCGACGTTGCGGAGGCTCTCCGCGATGAATTCCAGGTCGACGGCAGCCAGTTCGGACCCGAGATGATGGTTCTCACGCTGAGCCATCGTTACCGCGTCGTGCAGATCCCGGTGAACTATCTCGAACGCGTCGGCGTCTCCTCCGTCACCGGCGACCAGGCGAAAGCGTTTCAACTCGGCTTGCAGATGATCTGGCTCATCACGAAGCACCGCTATGAGCAGGCATCCAAACCGCCGGTCGGAGACGCGGGTTCGCTGCCCCTGGTAGAGAGCGGCGCATGAGCGACGCGTACTACACAACGCGACTCGGTCACGACGAGCGGCGGGAGAAGGTGTGGAGATACCTGACGCCGTATCTTCAGAGATTCGTGCCCGAGAACGCGTCAGTTCTCGAGCTCGGGGCCGGCTATTGCTACTTCATCAATAGACTCCGCGCGGGGAGGCGAGTAGCCGTCGATCTCTCGCCGGAGATCGAACGATGGAAAGGGCCGGGAGTCGAGTCGTTTTCTGGAGATGCGCTGGAGTATCTGCGAGGCATCGAACCGCAGCAGTTCGATTTCATTCTGGCCAGCAATTTTTTCGAGCATTTCGAATGGCCGGCACTGCAAGAGATGATTGCGCTCATTTTTCGCGCTCTCAAGACGTCAGGGCGCCTGGCGGTAATCCAGCCGAATTTTCGCCTCGCGGCCGGGCGCTACTTCGATGACTACACCCATCGGACAATCTTCACCGACGTCTCCCTCGGCGATTGGCTGCGCGCCGGCGGATTCGACATCGTGAAGATGATCCCGCGTTTCCTTCCCCTGTCCGTCAAGAGCCGCGCGGGCGGGCTGTCGTTTCTCGTTCCGCTTTATCTACGCCTGCCGTACCGCCCGCTGGCCGGTCAGATGTTCGCGCTGGCGGAACGCCCGGCTACTGGAAGTATCCGGTAACGTCCAGGATCACGTGAACGCTGCCGTTTGCGTTGGTCACGGACAAGTCGCGGGTCGCCGTCGACAGACCGACGATCGCTCCATTGGCGAGAGCGCTCACGGTCGCGTCGAAGTTGATCGTCGACACTCCGGGGGGGGCCTGCCCCGCCGGCCAGAGCGTCAGGTAACTGACCGCCGTGGCGTTCGTCACCGTGACGTTTAGGGAGACAGCTTTCGCGGTCGTCGGTACTCCGCAAAAACCGCGAATCTGAAAGTCGCGCCGGGCCGTACCGAGGGCTGGACCGCCGTTCACGCCCGTCGCGCCGCGCGTGTCGACGACGCGGCAGGGAGTGAGTGCATAGAACTGATACGGTCCTGTCTGCGCGCTAGCTTCCGCTCCCATTCCCAAAGCGAAGAATGCGAACGCGGTGATACGAAAGAAAGTTCGGAAGGCGATGTAGTTTTTCATTGGAAGTACCCGCTGACGTCGATGATGAAGCTCACGGTGCTCGGCCCGCTGTTGTAGACATTGATCGTTCCATCGTTCCCGACACGGATGATGGCGTTGTTCGCGAGGACGCGCGTGGTGTAGTTGATAGTGCTGACGCCGGGGACGCCCGCGGACGCCGGACCCGGATAAAGAACCAGATAACCGCTCGCCGAAGCCGAGACGACAGTCACGTTGACCGCGAGCGACTTGGCTTGCGGCGAGATCGAGCAAACGCCTGCCACGTTGATGTTGCGGACCTGTCCCGGCCCAAGGTTGGGGCCGCCACCGGGGCTGTTCGGGTTTCTCGTATCGATGATGCGGCACGGATTGACGAGATAGAACGAGGACGCCACTCCTCCCGCGGGAACGACCGTCACCGTCGCCGTAGCGCTGTTCACGGAGCCACAGGAGTTCGATACGCGAACCCAGTAGTCTGTCGTCGTCGCAGGAGTCGCAACGAGCTGCGGACCGGTCCCACCGGAAACCGGAGAGGCCGTGTTCCCCGAAGTGCCGATGTACCACTGATAACTCAGAGGAGCCGTCCCGCTTGCGCTGACACTCAGAGTCACACCGCCGCCTGCTGTAATCGTCGATGACGATGGCTGCTGCGTAACCGCAGGCGCCGTGCAGGAGGCCGCAACGGTCACCGTCGCCGTATTGCTGTTCACGGATCCGCACGAGTTCGATACGCGAACCCAGTAGTTTGTCGTCGTCGAAGGAGTCGCGACAAGCTGCGGACCGGTTCCACCGGAAACCGGAGAGGCCGTGTTGCCTGACGTTCCGATATACCACTGATAACTCAGAGGAGCCGTCCCGCTTGCGCTAACACTCAGAGTCACGCCACCGCCGGGCGGGATTGTCGATGACGCCGGCTGCTGCGTAATCACAGGCGCCGTGCAAGCATTGTTAACGGTCACTGTCGCCGTGTTGCTGTTCGCCGACCCGCAGGAGTTCGATGCGCGAACCCAGTAGTTTGTCGTCGTCGAAGGAGTCGCGACAAGCTGCGGGCCGGTCCCTCCGGGAACCGGAGAGGCCGTGTTGCCTGACGTTCCGATGTACCACTGATAGCTCACAGGAGCCGTCCCGCTTGCGCTAACGCTCAGAGTCACGCCACCGCCGGGCGGGATTGTCGATGACGCCGGCTGCTGCGTAATTGCCGGCGCGGTACACCCGCCTGGCGCACAAACGTTACCCGGATAGACCGCCTGTACAGCATGCTGGTCCCATGCCTGCAGCGCCGCGTTGAGGCCGGTCGAGATGAACGACTTCATGATGGCCTGGTTGGAGCATTCCAGCGACGGATCGCTCGTGCACGCGCCGCTGCTGCTGCGGTCCTGATCGGAGTGCCGAAAGCCGAGGGTGTGGCCGATCTCGTGAGTAACCGCGCTGTTGAAGTCGCCGTTGTTGAACAGGAGAGTGCAATTGGCAATGCCGCGGTTCATCTCGACGTCGCCTTCCGACGTCGTCGCGAACGTCTCCCCGTTCACGGTGTTCGTGCCTGAAGCGCTCGTCACACCACCGATTCCGAGCGTGCCGCTGTAACTGTTGCCGCTGCAGGTGAACGGTGCAACACCCCACGAACTGAGGTCGCGCTCGAACAACACGGTGTTCCGGTTGTCGACGCCGTGCAATCCTTGCGTATGGGTGCCGTCATCAACGCCGGCGTAGACGTAGTTGACATTCGAACCGCAGTCGTTGTCCCACGAAGCGAAGGCCGCCTGAATCGCGGTCACGCCACCGCCCGGCGCTCCCGGTTCTTGCGTCGTACCGCTGAACCAGGAAACCGGACTCGGAAACACGGCCCAGCGCCCGCCGGCACTGCCGCTGATGAACATCGTGTACGAGTTGGCGGTGAACGGAGCGACCGCGGGCACCGGCACCCGCGGCGACGTTGATTTCGTGGTCGGGTTGGTCTGAATCCGCAGCGGAGCCACCTCGGTCCAGTAGTCCGCCGGCGCCATCTGCGCTCCTGCTTCGGCGCGGACAAAGTTCAGAAAACGGCCGGCCAACCGGTGCTGTTCGCGATGCACTTGCAGATCTGGATCCCAACCTGCGATCTCCGCGTCGTCCCGCACCAGGAGGGCCTGGCCGTTGATATCGGTTTCGAACTTGAATTTGCCCAGGACCAACTCGGAAACCGCCCACCGGTCGACACCCGTCCGAAGCAGGAGGAGGAGCATGCGCTTTCCTTCCTCGAACCGGGGGACGCCGGCAAGGATCGTGGCCCGCGAGCCGAACTGGCCGCCGGGCTCAACGATGTTGACGATGCCGGTAGCCTCCCCTTTGATCGATTCTTCGATCGACAGCACCGTAACGGTTTCGATCGTGTTCTGCGGCGTGAGGCGTGTGTAGGACGAGAGCGCCCTGCCGATGACGACGGCGTCAGCGCGGCGAATCAGATCGCGATCGGGCGGCACGACGAATGAGGTCGCGTACGCCGCGGTTCCCGCCACAGCAACGAGCAGCGTGAAAAGTGATCGAAGGAGGCGAATTCGCACATCGCCGCGGGTTGCAGTGAGCGTGCCACGGTTCGCTAATAACTGTCACGCCGCCACATCCCTCACCCGATCCGACCGAGCCAGAAAAAAGAAAAAAGAAACGAAAAGGTGAGCGGAGTCACAACTGGATGTTGCTTTGCGGGAAGGGCGGCAGTACATTGCCGCAGTCAACCAAAAGTTGCTGTTCGGTCCA
>DASYJY010000236.1:0-21157 GCA_035995985.1 Thermoanaerobaculia bacterium
GCCGGAGAGGAAGGCGTGCGAGCGCGAATTCGCGAATGCCAGTCCGCCGCCGAGTTGCGCCATCGCTTCGACTGCCATGACCGCGGACGGCATTACATCGTCTGCGGTGCAAACGTAGACGCCCTCGATCGTTTTGTCGTCGATGCGTGTGGCGGCCGAGGCTGCGCGAAACGGAATCTGATGCGGCAGGCTGGCCAGCCAGCTCACACCGGCGCCTGTTGCTGGTCGGCGATCCGGTGCTTCACGAACTCCGCGAGCGACGCCACCGAATGGAAGTTGTCGCGCGCCGCCGATTCGTTTTTCACCTTGATGCCGAACTCCGTCTCCAGCATCACCACGATCTCAAGCGCGTCGATCGAATCGAGGCCGAGGCCGCCGGCGAAAAGGGGATCGTCATCTTTGATGTCGTCCGGCGTCATGTCTTCGAACTTCAGGCGCTCGATGAGCAGCTCTTTCAGTTTTCGTCTCAGGTCATCCATGGGCTGCGGCATTCTCACATACTTGCGGGGCCGGGCAAGGCCTCCCATGCGATCGGCGGCGCGATGACGCCGAACATCTTCTGCATGCGCACGAAAAAGAAAAAGAGCGCGAGCTTCAGCCGGTTCTGCGTCTCGAAAATGTTGCCGGCCAGAATGCCGGTGATGACCGGGATCAGACCGTAGTCGGCCTTCGGCTGCAGGAAGACTTCGAGGAACTCGCGGCGATAGAAGTTGGCGATGAAGCGGAAGTACTTGTTCATCGCGGCCTCAAACGAACGGTCATAACGCTGCAACTGCCGCGTGCTGCCGTCGCGCAATCGCTGCTCGATCGCGTCCGCGGCGATGTCGGCCGACTTCATGGCCATGAAAACACCGGTGGAGAAAATCGGATCGAGGAAACCGGCCGCATCGCCGATCATCGCGAAGTTCTTTCCGGTCCGCCGCTTCACCAGGAACGAGAAGTCGCGGCGGACGTAAACCTGCGAGACCTGCTCCGCATCCTTCATCCGCTCCGCGACGTAGGGCGCCCCATCGATCGTCCGCCGCAGCAACTCCTCGGGGGTCAGTCCGCAGCTCCGCAGATGATCGCGGCCAACCACAAGACCGACGCTCATCGTGTCGGCGCTGACGGGAATCAGCCAGAACCAGGCGTCGCGCAGGACGACGATGATCGTGTTGCCGGCGTCGCGCCCCTCGGGACGCGGAACGTTCTTGTAGTGCGCGAAGATGGCGACCTTCTTCAACTCTTCGACGTCTTCTTTCCCACCGAGACGATTGCCTAGAAACGCGCCATGTCCGCTGGCGTCGACGACAAAACGCGCTTCGATGCGCTCGCCGTTGGATGTCGTGACGATTGCGCGTTTGGGATCATCGAGATCGACCGCAGTCACCGCGACTTCCTCGCGAACGTCGACACCATTCGCCGCCGCGTTGCGCAGGAGCAGCTCATCGAACTCCGCCCGTTTGACCTGAATCGAGCTGTGATACGCCTCGGGTAGATTCTCGCGAAACCGGAAGGTGTACCCGAGCGCGCCGTCCGCGGTAACAAAGCCCGCGCCGTACTTCGGCGTAAATGACCCCTTCGTCAGCGGAACGGTGACGCCAAGGCGCGCGAAGAGATCGTTGTTGTACGGCAGCAGCGACTCGCCGACCTGAAACCGCGGAAACCGTTCGCGCTCCAGCAGCGTGACGGAGAACCCCTTCCGCGCGAGCAGCGTCGCCGCAGTCGAACCGGCCGGGCCGCCTCCGATGACGAGAACGTCGATCATGAGCGGGATCGTAACGCACGCGCCGCCATCTCGATTTCTCCGCGTCTCCGCGTGAAAACATCGTCTATCCTCCTCAGCCCATGTTCGACCGTTTTCTCGCGTTAGCGGCCAGCGCACCCGAGGCGCTGGCAGTGATCGACGGCGAGACCGGTGAGGTGACGTCGCGAGGGCAACTCGCGTCGCGAATCGATGATCTCGCTGCGCGACTCGGCGATTTTCACGAGGGTGACGTCGTCGCCATCCAGCTCCCGAACTCTGTCGATTTCATCGCCGCATTCGGCGCGGTCCTGAGGCGGAAGCTCGTGGCGATCCTCATCGATCGCGACGCGACGGAGTCCGAGGTTGGCAACGTGCTCGGTCACTTCAATGCCCAGGGTCTCGTTTATCGGGACGGCATCTCAACGAGGCGGGCGGCTCGTCCGAACCTCCCCGCCTCCGCGCGGTTGATCAAGCTGACGTCCGGCTCGACTGGCATGCCGAAAGGGATCGTGGCGACGGAAGCGAACCTGCTCGCCGACTGCGTCAACATCTGCGCGACCATGGACATCCGCCCGGAGGACATCAACCTCGGCGCGATCCCGATGTCGCATTCGTACGGCTTTTCGAATCTCGTCACGCCGCTCCTCGTGCAGGGGACTGCAGTCGTGATCTCGAACGATTACCTGCCGCAGTCGGTGGTAACTCTGTGCAACCGCTTTTCGTGCACCGTCGCGCCGCTGATTCCGATGGTGTTCGATCATCTGATTACTGCCGGCGACGGCAACTTCCAAACCGTCCGGACGTTTCTCTCCGCCGGCGCGCCGCTGCCGCCAACGGTGTCGCGCAAGTTTCGCGAGCGCTTTGGAATCCCGATTCACACGTTCTACGGCTGCAGCGAATGCGGCGGCATCACCTACGACCGTGAGGGCGGGGCGGTGGAACGCGGCATGGTCGGCCGGGCGATGGAGAACGTGACGCTGACTTCGAAACGCGGCCGTCTCACCGTCCACGGCGCCAACGTAGCCCTTGGCTATCTCCACGATGCGATGACGTTTCAGCCGTTCGACGACGGAGTCTTCATCACCGACGATCTCATCGACGTTCGCGAGGACGGCGAGATCGCGATCACCGGCCGCGCCAGTGAGCTGATCAACACGGCCGGCAAGAAGGTGAACCCGCGCGAAGTCGAGCAGGTGCTGCTCCGGATCGCCGGCGTGCGCGAGGCGAAGGTCTACGGCGAACCAGCCGGAGCACGCGGCGACGTCGTCGCGGCCGCGGTCGTGGCCGACCCGGACATCACGCGCGAACAGATTCGCGCCTTTTGCCTGGCGCACCTATCGCCGCACAAAGTGCCGCGCATCGTGAAGCTGATCGAATCGATTCCGGTCGACGAGCGGGGCAAGGTGAAGCGTGCAGCGTTGGCGGCGCTATAGATCCAAGTCTCATTCATGTTCCGGCTCTACACGTCCGGTCTGCTCCAGGGGCCGATACTCTCCCAAATCTGCCCACCAGATCTCGCCGCGCTTCAACTCCGGTCCTCACGCTGAAGCGCCGCCTCCCACTCGCTCAGACCCGCCTTCGTCAAAGTCTCCTCATCCGGAACCACCTTTGATAGACGAGCGAGGTCCCACCGCGACGGATCGGGACGGCGCACGACGACGATTCCTACTCTTTCGCCGGGGCGCAGTGACAGATGGCGCATCGGACGGAGGACGCCATCATTGAACTCCGCTTCGATTACTTCCATCCGCCAACGGTAGCACGGCAGCTTCACGTCGCGCGAAAGCCATCCGAAGTCTCGACAACGTTCGTGAAGCCCGCAGCGCGCATCGCCTCGCGCACATCCTCACTGAGCCGCAATCCGATCACATCCACCCGTTGCGCGTGTCCGATCTGCGACAGGAGATGCTTCAGATCGTCCGTCGGACGAAACACCGTCACGCTGATGTGCGGCCATTCGGTGGCGCGATTCATCGCCTCGGCCACCGCGCTCCGGTTGGCGCTGCTTTCCACGATCCACACCGGTGTGCGCATGACGATCGTCAGCAGACGTTCGCCGAACTCGGTATCGAACACGATGGCAACACGCCGGCTCATCCGCGTGCTTCGACGCCCTCGGCCGCCGGAGTTGATGCAGCGCGGCGGCGAAACGGCCGCCGCAACTGCAGCCGCGCGTTGTCCGCCTCGGCGAACATCCACAGCTTCACGCCGCGCAGGAACATGTGCATCGGCGAGAGGTTGAGATTGAAGTAGGCCTTGATGCGCCGCCCGTTGTTGCGCGCGCCCGCCTCGCCCGCCGCACGCCGCGTCAGTGCGATCGACTTGAAACGGCGGTGATAGAACTTGATGAAGTGGTAGCTGAAAAACGCGGGCTTCGGCCCGAGCACCGGCATCCACTGAAACTTCTTCGCGAAGCGATATGCCGGGATGACCACGAAGATGTAGTAATGCGCCGTGTCGAGAATCATCGCCGCCGTCAGCAGGTCGGCCTCGCCCATGTAGTAGTACTTGTCTTTGTAAATCGAACGGAAGAAGCGGACGTACGAACGGGCAAACGCCTCGTTGTGCTCAACGATGCGCTTCGCGACGTCCTCCCCTTTCGCATCCATCCCCACGATCTCCGCCGTTGCCTCGGCGGTGAACGAGGCGTGATCGAGTCCCGGCGAGTAGTACGGATCGAGGAACGCCGCGGCATCGCCGAGGAGCGCCCAGCCGTTGCCCATGTACTGCTTCGAGACGTACGGAAGGTGCGAATAGAAACGGAGATCGTCGAGGCGCGCTGAGGCGCCGTCGAGCAGCTCCGCCAAGGCCGGAATCGCGTTGAGGAACGCGATGAAATCCGCCGCGCGGTCTTTGCTGTGATGCAAATCGATGAGCCGCTTGTCGAACACGACACCGATCGACGTCTCGCCGTTGCCGAGTGGGATGACCCAGATCCAGTAGCCGAATCCGGTGTAGTGATTCGTCGCCAGACGCCGCGAGCTGATGTTGCGCGCGGCGAGATCGCCGGAGCGTGCCGCGATGTCGTCGATGTTGCGCACGCCGTTCCACCGGCACCAGATCGCGGCGACCGGATGCTCGTCATTGCGCTCGATGAGATTGAGACGGCGGCCGAGGAAGTTGACGCGTCCTGTGGCGTCGAGAAGCCAGCGGCAGCGGAGCTCGCGAACTTCGTCGCCGACTTCGATCGTCAACTTGTTGTCGAAGTCATTCAGCTCGACGTCGCGCGCTTTCGCGGGACGTAGCAACTCGGCGCCTTCATCGACAGCGGTCTTCAGCAAATACTCATCGAGAGCATCGCGCCGCAACTGAAACGCCGGCACGGCACTGCGAAGGAATCCGCCGCCTTCCGTGGCATTGGCGTGACCGGTCACTTTGTCGTTCGTGAACCAGTAGCGCAGCCCCTCTTTCGGCAGCTGCTCCGACTCGAGGTGATGCCACATGGCCAGCCGGCGCGTCAGAAACATTGCCGACATCTCGGTCGTCGCTTCGCCGACTTTCGCGTCGAACGCCTCGGCCTTCTCCACGACCAGCACGCGAAGTTGCGGATGATCGCGGCGCAGCAGGATCGCCGTCGACGCGCCGCTGAAGGCGCCGCCGAGGATGATCACGTCGTAGCGATCGGGATCCATGGCGCGATCGTAGCACTCACGTTTCGAGTAGGATTGCGCGCCCTATGAGCTGGTTCCACCACTTCTTCCTGACCTGGATGCAATTCATTAACGACTGGGGCTACCTCGGGATCTTCCTGATGATGGCGTTCGAGTCGACGGCGCTGCCGATCCCCGCCGAGATCGTGATGCCGCCTGCCGCGTACTGGGCGGCGCAGGGACGTTTCAATCTCGCGCTGGTGATCGTCGCCGCGACCGCGGGATCGTGGGCCGGCTCTGCGGCCAGCTACTGGATCGCCTACAAACTCGGACGCCCGCTTGTAAACCGCTACGGCCGCTTCGTGCTGATGTCGCCAGCGAAAATTGAAGCCGCCGACCACTGGTTCGAGACGTACGGCTCCGGCGGCATTTTCGTGGCGCGATTGCTCCCCGTCATCCGCCACGTGATCTCCATCCCGGCAGGCCTTTTCCGGATGCCGTTCGCCCGCTTCTCGCTTATGACCATTCTCGGCGCCGGCCTTTTCAACGGCGCGCTGGCCTGGTTCGGGATGAAAGTCCTTGGCGATCAACCGGGTCTGATGAAAGACCCAGACGCCCTCCGCCACGCGCTGTCGTCAAAGTCGATGTGGCTGGTCGGCTTCGGCGTCGCCGTCGCGATCCTCTACGGCATCATGGTCTGGATGCAGAAACGCGCCGCTGCGCGAGCTTGAATCCCTCATCATCTGCCAATTGCAGCCATACCGGCGGGAGCTGTTGTTGTCAACTGTAATGGAGCTTACCGAGCAAAACGAATCGGTGACGTTCGGCAGGTTCGACGCTACGGTCTTCCGAACCATTCCTCATTCTCAATTCGAAAGGGTAGGGAAAAGTGGCGCTCCCGACACTCCTCAGCAGACGAGAACGTCATCGGGACATGACCTACAAAGCGTTCGTTGCATCCACTTTCTATGACCTTGAACAGCATCGTGCACAAGTTATTGACGCGTTGCGATCCGCAGGTTTCGCGGTTGATCCAATGGAGAATTGGAGCGCGGATGCTGACGAGCCGCGCCGGTTTTCCGTCGACCGGCTCAAAGGATGCAGCCTCTGCATTCTCCTTGTAGGGTTTCGCCGAGGCTACATCCCGGAGAACGAGACCCGAAGCATTACGCAGATCGAATACGAAGAGGCCAAGAGACGCGGCATTGATGTCCTTCCATTCCTCCTCGACGACACAATCGCAGCAACGCCGTCGCTGAGCGATAAATACGACGAACGCTCTAGTGATAACGGCGTTGAGATGTGGCGACAGACGCTACGTAAGCAACGAGGTATCTCGACCTTCGGTTCCGAACCAGAGTCCCTCCGGATTGAGTCAGCACTCGCGCGGTGGGTAGTTACAAAAGAATCCATCCGTGCGCGCAGGTTCCGGCAGCTCATATTGAGCGGCCTTAGCTTGATCCTCCTCTTCTTTATCGGCTGCCTAGCTTATGGAGTGTACGCATACCAGAGTCCGATTCAACGCGTTCGCTATCTTTCTAGCCTTCTTGCCCTTTACGATCCAGTGCTATTCAATCATTCCAAGAATGGCCTCTACGATATTGCACGACCAATCTCAACATACACGAGCTTACGCGCCGACACTAACCTCGCTAGCGACATTCTCGGAACGACGAAGTCGTTCGACATGCTTGCGAATAACGCCCAATTCGTCCGCACCGATCAGCTGGAAAACATAAGAACGATACTGCGTCGTGGTGCGCGCGTCCGATTTATTCTCTGGACCTACACGGCATCCAATCGAACGCAGTACGAGGCATTCATGAGAGCGACGAGTCAGGTGCCGGAATTTGACGAGAGCCTGGCTGGCAACAAGGCTACCCACGAACGCCTTAAAGAGATAAAGGCCGAAACTTTGCACGACAGGAAAGCTTATCCCGGCACGATCGACTTCCGCTGGAACTCAAGACCGCTCCTCTATACGATGTGGGTTAGAGATTCAGACACTCCAGCAAGCGCTCTCGCTCATCTCGGCGTTCATTTCTATCAGGGTCAACGATTTTGGCCTTCCTTCCGCGTGTCGGCCAAAGACGGAGCGGCAACGCTGGCGAACATGCATGCCGAATTTGAAAAAGCCTGGGATACATCCCTTATCTCACTGCCGGATGAATAGTGACGAGTAAGCCGTCTTTGCTTCCCCACCTTCCGGACAAAATCGACGACGCCCACCAAAAAACTCCGGAGCCAATCGAAGGTCGGGGTTGCTGTAGGAGGCGATCTGTTTGTCGCGATCGTCCAGACTTCCTGGAGTACGTGGTTCATCCCTTCGATCAGAAGCAACTTCACTTTTTGATTTCGCCGCCGGGAGGCGCTTGGCGTCGTCGACAGTAACCTGCAGGTCGGTCGTTCCCTGAACGATGAGCACCGGGACGGTCAACGTAGCGATCCGCTTCGCGGGTCGTAGCGGAACCAGCGGAACCAGGAGATCAGGTACTACGGCATCCTGGTCTGGATGCAGAAACGCGCCGCAGCGCGAGCCGGCACTGCGCGTTAGCTCGAAGCCCCAATAGCGTTCCGGTACGATTGCGCCATGCGCAGAATCGTCGTCGCGGCCGTCGTCCTCCTCACCACCGCCACCCTGCACGCCCAATGCGCCGACGTCGCCGGTGTCGTCGGACAACTCGATGCGGCGCGGATGAAGCAGACGGTCGACAAGCTCGTCTCGTTCGGAACGCGGCACACGCTGTCTGACACGACCTCGGAGACGCGCGGCATCGGCGCCGCCCGTCGCTGGATTTTCGACGAGCTTTCGCGCTTAGCCGGGGCGAGCAACGGGCGGATGACCGTCGCGTATCAGTCGTCGATGCAGCAGGCGGCGCGCACGAAGAACGTGCCGGTGGAGATGATCAATGTCATCGCCACCATCCGCGGAACCACCGATCCCGATCGCATTTACATCGCCACCGGCCACTACGATTCGATCAACTCCGACGTCATGAACGCGACGCTCGATGCCCCCGGCGCGGACGACGACGCCTCGGGTGTCGCGGTGATCATGGAAGTCGCGCGCGTTCTCTCGCAGCATCCGCTCGAAGCCACCGTCATGCTCGTCGCCGTTCAGGGCGAGGAGCAAGGACTCCTCGGGTCGCGCGGTCTCGCGGAAGAAGCAGCGGCGAAGAAGTGGAACGTGGAGGGGATGATCACCAATGACATCGTCGGCGGCACGGTCGGCGGCGAAGGAGATGTCGACAACCGCACCATCCGCATCTTCTCCGCGAATCCGAAAGGTGCCGGCGAAGGTTCGGCGCGCCACTGGGCGCGCTTCGTCCGCGATGGCGTTCGCCTCTACCTTCCGAGCGTGAAGCCGCGCCTGGTCTACCGTCTCGATCGCTTCGGACGCGGCGGCGATCACGTGCCGTTCTTCGAGAAGGGCTTCCCTGCCATTCGCTTCAGCGAGGCGAACGAGGATTACAAGCACGAGCACCAGACCGTGCGCGTCGAAAACGGCGTTCAGTACGGCGACCTGCCGCAATTCGTTTCCGGCGATTATATGCGCCTCGTCGCGTCCGTGAATACCGTCGCGCTCATGACCGGCGCCTGCGCTCCCGCCGCACCGAAGACTGTGAAAGCCAGCGGCGCCGTCACCAACGACACGACGCTGAGCTGGGACATGGGCGCCGAGGCGGATCTCGCCGGCTACGAAATCGTCATCCGCGAAACGACCGTCGACGATTGGGAGCGAGTCATACCCGTCGGCAAGGTGGCAAAGTACACGTTCAAAGACTTCACCATCGACAACGTCTTCATGGGCGTGCGGGCGGTGGACAAGGACGGAAACCGTTCGCCGGTGCGGACGCCGGAGGAGAGGCTGCCGTAGTTGTCATCCTGAGCCGCCGGAGCCACGTAGTGCGAAGCGCGGAGTGGCGCAGGACGGCGAAGGACCCCCTCCGTGCTTGCCATGTTTCAAAAGCCGCCGCCCGATCCGGGTTAGCAGGAAGGGGGTCCTTCGACCGTCCTCCGCGACTTCGGCTTCGCCTCCGTCGCTTCGGCGGCTCAGGATGACAGCGCTACACCTTCTTGATCGACAGCCTCGCCGCGTGCGGCTCGACCAGGATGCGCGCGGGGTCGGCGACCGTGTTGCCGCGGCGTTTCTGGATCGGGAGGCGGGTGTAGACCTGCGTCGACAGGATCGAGGCGTGCCCGAGGATTTCCTGGACGTCGCGGATGTTGGCGCCGGATGAGACCAGCATCGCGGCCATCGTGTGGCGGAGCGAGTGCGGCGTGATGTGGCGTTTGATCTCCGCCAGGCGCACGTGCTTCTTGAAAATGTTCTCGATCGAGTAGATGGTCAGGCGCGTTCCGGAGCGGCCGACGAAGAGCGCGTCGGTGGTCAGGCTGCGGTCGGCGCGCATGTCGAGGTAACTCATCAGCGCTTCGATGACCACGTGCGACGTGATCGTGACCGTGCGGCCGCGCGTGGCCCGTCCGATGATGTGGATCTGGTTGTTCTCGACGCCGACGTCCGTAACGTTCAGTGCCACCAGCTCGCCAATGCGGATGCCGGTCGAAAACAGCAGCTCGAGGATGACGTTGTCGCGGATGGCGCAGAAGTAGCGATTGCGGCCGCCCGCGGAGTGATCGCGCGTTCCGGACAAGGCGCCGATCTGGTCCTTCGGAGCGGCCAGCAGAGCGCGCACTTCGCGCGAGGAGAGCACGGTCGGAACGCGGTTCTCGACCGGCTTGCGGATCTTCAGTTTGC
The DNA here is from genome assembly GCA_035995985.1 of Thermoanaerobaculia bacterium. Taxonomy (GTDB): domain Bacteria; phylum Acidobacteriota; class Thermoanaerobaculia; order Gp7-AA8; family Gp7-AA8; genus JADGNZ01. The sequence goes on from DASYJY010000236.1 coordinate 10,076, forward strand.
GCGCCGGCGATTCGTGGAAAACGCCCTTCTCTTCCATGTAGCGGAAGAAAACTTTCAGCGCGGCGACTTTACGGCGGATCGACGTATCGCGATACGGTCCCGTCCCCAGCTTGTCGAGGTACTGCTCGAGGTGCTCGGGCGTGATGTCGACCATGTTTGCCCCGTCCACATGAATGTGAAACTGGCTCAGGTCGGACTGATACGCGCGGATCGTGCGATCGGATAGATTCCGCACAGCCTGCCCATGCTGCAGAAAATCGGCGATCGCTTCTTGCACGTTCATCATCACACTCTTAGAAAAATAGTTTTATTGCTGGTTGGGGGACAACGGGCAGTCTAGTTCCCGCCATTTGATTGTCAAGAATTATTTGCCCGACCGCGATATGCTGTAAAAGCATGACAGCAGCCCATTTGGAGGCCGGAAGGCTTCGCGTCGTAAACATCCGTTGACACCATCGTGAAAGGCCAAAAGCTCTTCGTCCGCCCGATCGAAGCCGCCGACGCCGATGCGGTTCGCGCCTTCGCTGCGCAGCACGGCGGATCGTGCGACTTCCACGCCGGACTCATCGGCAAACTCGTCGGAGAGCTGGTGTCGGTGCTGGCGATGGGCGTCGAAGGCGATGCCATTCGCGTCGTCGATCTCGTCGTTGCCGAAGAGTTGCGCCGCAAACGCATCGGACGCGTCATGCTGAACGAGCTCGCGTCGCTGGCGCAAAAACTGGAGCGGAATTGGCTCATTGCGGACGTCCAACACGCCGAGTTCCTGCGGCGCGTCGGTTTCATTGAAGATCAAGGCGTGATGAAGCGGAGGGTGGGACGTGAAAACTAGAAACGAGAAACGAGAAACCAGAAGGCAGAAAGCAGAAAGCAGAAATGGCGTGCAAGCAGGGGACGTGAAAACCAGAAACCAGAAACTAGAAACCAGAAGTAAGCACCGATCGATCGTCAGCGTCCTGGTTTCTGGTTTCTGGTTTCTGGTTTTCATCGCCTGCTCCAGCCCCGCCCCCACCACCGCCCCCCTCCCGCCTCCCGCCCCGATTGCGGCGCCCGTTGCCGTCGTCGAGCCGGTGAAGGTGCCGACGCTCGACGAAGTTCGTTCGCTACGCACGAACAATCAACTCGATCTTTACGAAGCGGGACTGAAGACACTTTCGCAGTCGGCCGACGCGCAGACCAAAGGCCGCGCGCTGACGCTGCTCGCGCTCTTCTACATCGATCAGAAGCGCACCGCCGAGGCGCTGCCGGTTCTCGGGCAGGCCGCGAATGCCGATCCGCTCGTTGCTCCGTGGCTTCGTCTGCGCGCGCTCGACATCGATGCCGCCGACAAGCGGTGGGCGGACACGCTCCTCACCACCATCCGCATCATTCACGACACACCCGCGAGCTCTGCCGCCGCCATCGCGCGGCTCCGCCTTCCCGCCCTCTACGCCGCTGCCGGCGACGCTTCGAACACGGACGACGCGTTCAAGTCCGCGAACAGCATCACAATCGATGCGCTCACCGAGGAGGATTTCGTCTGGCTGGCGAAATCGCTGGCCAAAGCCGGCCGGATGGATCTCGCCAATCCGCTGCGGATGCGCCTTCTCACCGAATTCACGCAAGGCCGCTTCACCGAGGACACGTACGACCACGTTTCGCAATACACCCCGTCGCCGCTCGACGCGCTTTCTTTCGACGACGAGCTGGCCATCGCGCAGAAACTCGGACGCAACGATCGCTACGGACGCGCCTTCGATCTCCTCGAAGGGATTGCTGCGCGCTTTCCGAAAGAGTCGGCAGCATCGAGCGCATTTCGCGCGGTCCGTCTTCGCGCGCTCTTCAACTCGCGGCGCTACTCCGACCTCCTCGCGGAGACCGATCGCGCCAAACTGAAAGATCCGGCGCTGATCATGACCCGCGCCCGCGCCGCCTGGCGCGCCAATCAGCCGAAACTTTTCCTGGCGGGACTGCGGCAGGTCGAAAAGCAATATCCGTCCAGCCCTGAAGCCACCGAGGCGAAGATTCTGCGCGCGAAGTACTACGTCACTGATGAGGTGAAGTACGGCCTCGCCATCGCCGATCTCGAAGCCGCCATCGCCGCCGGCGCCCTCGGCAACGAAGGCGAGAACCTCTGGACCCTAGGCTGGACCTACTTCCTCGCCGGACGTCCTGACGACGCGCTGAAAACATTCGGCCGCTACGAAAAGCAGTTTCCCGACGGCGACTACCTCTCAAATTCGCTCTTCTGGACCGCGAAAATCGACGAACGCCGCGGCGACATCGCCGGACGCGACGCCGCGCTGCACGAGCTCGAAACGCTCTATCCGTACAGTTACTTCAGCTACCGCGCTCGCGCCATCATCGGCGAGCCGATGCTCGCACCGAACGAGATCGCGAACGGCAACGTCTTCCCCGACGTCGACGCGCAACTCGCCGCCACGAACGAGCCGCGCATCGACGCCGTCCGCGAGTTGGCCTGGCTCGGCCTCTATCGCGAAGCGACGCGCGAGATGAAGTCGATCGCCGCCGCGAACCCCACCAACCTCGGCATGCAGTTCATGCTCGCCGATCTCTACGTGCAGGGCGGCGAGCCGTTCTCGGCAAACAACGTTCTGCAGCGCAAGTTCCGGCAGTTCGTCCGCCACGGCGGAACCGGCATCCCACATCGCTTCTGGGAAATCCTCTTCCCGCTCAACTACTGGGAGACGATCAAGACGGAGGCCGAGCAGCGCCAGATCGATCCCTATCTCATCGCATCGATCATTCGTCAGGAAACCGGCTTTGAGCCCACCACCGTTTCCAACGCCGACGCCATCGGCATCATGCAGATCATGCCTGCCGAGGCGGCGGCGATTGCCACGCGTGCGGGCCTCACGCCGCCGACGCGCGAACAGCTCTTCGATCCGAAGTTGAACATCGCCATCGGCGTCGCCGAGTTCTCGCAAAAGCTCGCGGCCGAGCACGGCAACACAACGCTCGCCATCGCTGCCTACAACGCCGGCGAAGATGCCGTTGGCAAATGGATTGCTCAAACGCCCGTCGATGATGAGGACTTATTTGTAGAGTCGATTCCGTATGCCGAAACCCGGCTTTATGTGAAGACAGTCAGCCGGAATCGATTCGAATATCGGCGGATTTATGAGGCACCAGCACCCAAGCAGTAGCACCCATCTCACTCTCGCGATCACACTCACTCTCCTACTCGCCACCACCGCGGCCGCGGCTCCGGACCAACTCATTCTCGGACGCGATACGGCGCCCCCTTCCGACATCAAGGGGCCGATCGACCTCACCATCGTTCCCGACTTCGATGACGCGCGCGTCACCGTGACCGTGGACGGCCAGAAGATCGTCGAAGCCCTCCGCTCGCCGTGGCACGTCGCCGTCGATTTCGGTCCTCTGCCGGTCGAGCACAAGATCGTCGTCACTGCGAACGGCGCCGACCACAAACGAGTGCAGTGGCAGACCACGATCAACAAAGGCCACCAGACCCTCGGCGTTAAGATTGCGCCGGTCGATGCCGAGAACCGCATCTTCGAAGCGAACGTGACCTCGCCCGACGAGGACCCAATCGTCAGCGTCTCCGCGTGGGACGACGGCAAGCCGATCGCAACGGCCGAGCAGCCGCCGTATCGCTTCACGATTCCTGCGGAGCACTTCGCGAAGAAGACCGTGCAGATCACCGCGCGCACGAAGTCGGGCGATGAGGTAGCCGACTTCTGGTCCGCCGCCGGCGACGTCAAAAGCGAAGCGCTCGAAGTCCGCACCGTCCCGCTCTTCGTCTCGGTCGTCGATCGCAACGGCACCGCGCATGACGACGTCGATCAGGCGCTCTTCAAAGTCGTCGACAACGGCACCGAGGGGCACATCCTGCAGATCGGGAAAGCATTCAATCAGCCGATCTCGATCGCCCTTCTGCTCGACGCGTCGATGAGCATGACCTACGAGATGCCGAAGGCCACGCGCGCCGCCGTCAACTTCGTGGAGACGACGCTCAAGGACGGCGACCGTTGCGCCGTCTATTCGGTGCGTACCAGTCCGCGCCGTGAGATGGAACTGACCACAGACCGCGCCGCAATCGGAAAAGTCGTGAAGTCCATCAACGCCGAAGGCCGCACCGCGCTCTACGACGCTATCGCCAGCGCCGAGCGCGAACTGCACGACGAGAAGAACCGGCGCGGCATCGTCATCCTCACTGACGGCGGCGACACCTCATCGATCTCGACGTTCGATGAGGTCGACCGGCTGACAAAAGAGGCCGGCATCCCGATCTACGTGATCGCGTACGACAGCGGCGTCAACGACGACCCGCCGCAGGACCTGAACCGCCTGCAATACCTCGCTGCGGAAACCGGCGGCTTCCTGGTCACATCCTCGGCACAAAATCTCCAGGCCCGCTACGCCGACATCGAAAAGGATCTGCGAGCCCAATACGCGATCACCTACCAGATCACCGACCTGGCCCGCCACAATCAATGGCGCAAAGTGAACGTGATGCTGAAGTCGCCGCAACTCACGGCAAGGACGATACGAGGCTACTTCGCGCCGTAGTACATGGCGACGAAAGTACCGCGGTCACTTCGCCACGTGTCATAAAGCGTGACGGCGCGAAAAATTTGAGAGTGCCTTTGCAACCACATCCGGTGCCTTCGATGCCACAACCAGAAGAGCGCGCGCCGGACCGTGCGGCTGGCGGCGGGCTTGTTCCCAGTTTTTGAACGTCGACACGCTGACCCCGATCATCCGAGGTAAAACGCTTCTTCCGCCGTGACTGAATCGCTATAAATCCGTAAAGGTGGGTAGGGGTTCTCCTTCCGGCGACACTCCTACAGGTGAGGCCCGGGGCGCCCCCCCATCTCGTGTCATGGCCAGTTTTCCAACCCTTTCAACAAAAGGAGAAGCACATGGCGGCAAAAACTTCAAGAATCACCACGGTTGTCGGCGAAGACAAGGCACCCATCACCACGCTTGCCATCGGCGAGGAGCACGTCATCACGACGCTCGTCGGCGAGCAGGCACAGCCCCATTCCGATTACGAAGGAGTGTTCAAAGGCGGCGGGTCTGCGACGACGGTCGTGGGAGAGCAGCACAACCCGACCACGACGGTTGCCGGTGAAGACGGCCCCGACGCTCAAGCCGCGAGCCCGCAAGCCGTCAGCACAACGACCGTGGCCGGCGAGCAACAGGGCGGAGGATTCACCACCCATTTGCTCGGCGAAGAGGGCGGCGGCTACCCGCCGACTACGCTTCTCGGCGAGCACGGGGGCGGCTATCCTCCGGTCACCACCACCGTCATCGGCGAAGAACAGCAGCATCACTTCACGACGACTGTCGTCGGCGAAGAGGGTTACCACGGAACCACCAAGGCTCTCGGCGAAGAAGGCGGCGGCTATCCAACGACGACCGTTGTCGGAGAAGAGGGCCCAACCACGACGCTCCTCGGCGAAGGCGGTGGCGGTCAGCAGACGACCACGGCCATCGGCGAAGAGGGAAACCCGACCACCATCGCAGGCGAAGGCGGTCCTTTCGGCAATTTCTGACATCGTTCGCGGAGCGGTGGCGACTATGCTGCCGCTCCGCGGAGTCACGGTTTCGCGTCGATAGAGAGGAGCCTCCCCATCACCAACTCTGCCCGCCGGACCGTCCTCGTCGCCGGAGGCGACGCCGATCCCGATCTGGCCACGCTCGCCGGCACCCTGGAAAGCACCGGCACTCCGTATCAAACGTTGTTCGTCGGTCCGAATACGCACCCGAGGATTACCTGGGATTTTCAACGCGACGTTCTGATGATCGACGGCGAAGCGCGACGGCCGGAGGCGTTGTTCATCCGTTACGACGTCTTCACCAGCATGGCCGATCCGCGGCGCGCTCCTGCGTTCCGTGCGCTGGCCTGGTACACCGTCGTCTCCGGCTGGGCCATCGCTCATCCGGAGGTGCGCATGTTCAATCGCGAGAGCGCGCTGCACGTGACGAACAAGCTTCATGTCCTGCATCTCGCTCGTGAGGCCGGCCTGGAGATCCCGGAAACGCTCGTCACGAATGACCACGCCCTGCTGACTTCGAAAAACGAACGCGAGCCGCTGATCGCCAAGCCGGTCAACGGCGGCGACTACACACGCGAGCTTCCCGACATCCTCAAGACCGCGCCGCATCGCGAGGGCAGCCTTTCCGCGCCGTCGTTCGTGCAGGAACGGCTCGTTCCACCGGAGGTCCGCGTCTACTCGATCGGCGGACACTTCTTCGCCTTCCAGTTGGTCGCCGACGCGCTCGACTACCGCTCGACATCCGACTGCACCGTCGTACCGATCGATGAAGCCACTCTCCCCTCTTCCCTCCTTGCGGGTTTGTCGCGCCTGATGGAACGACTCGGCATGGATTACGGCGCCGCCGATTTCAAAGCCTCCCCTGAAACGGGAGCACTTCGCTTCCTGGAGATCAACAACGGCCCGATGTTCGCGGCATTCGACAATGCGTGCGATGGACACCTGACGCGGGCTATGGCGGAGCACCTGAGCGCGCCGTGAACGACCAGTTGGCGTCGATCCTCGAGGCGATCACCATTCACGCCGACGGCTCGTTCAGTTTCCCAGCCGATACGCCCCCTGTCCGCGCCGAACCGCTCGTAGCCGCGCTGACGGACGCGATCTACTCCGCCGGATTTGCGCGAGGCCTCGGAGACGATGCGTTGCCGGATGACGACATCACGGAGGCCGATCTTGCGCGCCGTCTCTCGGCTGCAAATCAGAGCCGCGACCGCTGGCTGGCGGGATGGCGGATCGAGCGCGTTGAAAAGGACGGCCGCATCGTCGCGTCGCAGGGCGGACGACAGCGGATCGCGAAACCGGGCCAGTACGCCGCCACCTTCGCTCGCGATCTCCCGCCGCGCGCCGGCATGGCAGTAACGCTCTTCTTCCCCCGCCAGTCGCTGACGCTCCAGTCGCACGTCTACTACGCCTTCGGCGAAACGCCTCCGAGCGCGGAGGCCGACGAATCGCGTCCGGCTCGAATCTACATTCAGGCGCCGGCCGGCGCGCTACCGGAGCTCTACGAACGCATCACAGGCGAGCTCAATCGCCGCGCTCTGCCATTCACGATGAAAACGATGCTTGCGGCGTCAGAACGCACCCGCCGCGATGCCACCGTTCTGTATGCCGAGCGCGATCACTACGCGCAGGTCGAAGAGGTGCTCGGCATGCTTCCGCCCGCTCTTCGCTCCCGCCTCGGGCCCGGAACTCCGCTGTTTACCCGTCCACTCGGCCCCGGGATCGGAATGGCGGAGAGCCCAGGCGGCGGCGAGAGTTTCGGCATGCAACGCAGCCGTTTCGTGGCCGAAGGAATTGTCGACGCGTGGAAAGGCGGAGACGATGATTGCAAAGGACGGATGCGGGCCGTAAAGCGCCGGTTCGAGGCAGCGGGTTTGGACTGGAGCCGGCCGCACCTCGCGTCGCATCGCATCCTGCTCACGCCCGCCACCGTCATCGATTGGCTGCGCGGGCAAGGGCTGGCCGGAGAGGACGAATGGCATGTCTTCGACCGCTCCAGCCGCAACTTCAACTTCGCGTGCGCCCGAAGCGACGAAAGCGGCTACTTCATCAAGCAGCTGCGCGTACAGAACCCTGCCTCGCTCCGAATGATGGAACGCGAGAGCGCGATCTACCAATCAGCCACGGCAAACGACTCTCTGCAAACGCTGATGCCGCCGTTTGTCCGATTCGACCCGGCCGCACAGGCGCTCATCGTCGCGCTCCTTCCCGGCGCGCAAACCGTTGCGCTGCTGCCAGACCGCACCACGTCGACCGCCCTCGCCCGCGCCGCCGCGCGCTCCCTGGCGCTGCTCCATCGACAACCGCCATTCGATTCGGGCCTGCTGGACCTCCAGCCTCCCGGCATCTACACCGCGCATCGCGGAGGTCCGCTTTTGCAGTGGCTCAGACCCGGTCAGATGAAGATCATCGAACGCGTCAAGGCCAGCCGGATCCTTGCCTCAGCCCTCGATCACATGGCGGAACACTGGACCGGCCACGCGCGCCCGCAACACCCGATTCACGGCGACGTCAAATGGGAGAACTGCCTCTGGACCGCAGCCACCAGCAGTTTGCACTGGATCGATTGGGAGCTTGCCGACAACGGCGATCCGCACTGGGACGCCGGCTGCGTCGTGCAGGCTTACCTCTGCAACTCGATCACCATCCAATCGCCGCTTGACCATCGCGCCATCGACGCCTTCATCGACGCTTATGACCCTGGCGCGCGCGAGCCCATCATCCGCTGCGCCGCCGCTCGCCTGATCCAGAGCGCCCTCGAAGTCACGCATGGCCAACCCACACCTGCGGCGTTAGCCTTCGCGATGTTCGACGCCGCCGAAAGAGTCATGGCCTCCGGCCTCTAGCCCCGTCCACCCCTCCGTAACTCCGGTCGCTGCCGCCTCCTCCCTCGGGTAAGGTGCGCCGCTCACCAATTTTGGGAGGTCGTACTGACGTGCTGTTCCGAGACGCGGCATCCGCATTCATCCGTCACTGCCAGTCGATCCGGAAGCTCTCCCCTCACTCCACGCGTGCCTACGAGCTCGACCTCGCCGGCTTCACTCAATTCCTCGGCAAGCGAGCCGCCGTCGCCGCGTGCGACAAAACCGTGATTCACAACTACGTCCGCCACCTCTTCGACGTGCGCACGCTGAAAGAGTCGAGCGTGAAGCGACACCTGGCCACGCTCCGCTCGATGTTCCGCTGGCTCGAGGAGGACGGCCAGGTCGCGGAGGACCCCTTCCGCGGCGCGCGCATCCGCATCCGGATGCCCAAACGTCTCCCACGCGTCATCGCCCGCGCCGACCTCCGCCGCCTTCTCCTTCACGAACAGCCTCCATCGTTCGCCGACCTGACCGCCTACGTTGCCACGGAGTTGCTCTTCGCCACCGGCATGCGCGTCAGCGAGCTGGCCAGCCTCCTCGACGCCGCGGTGGACGTCGACGACGGCACGATCACAATCATCGGCAAAGGCAACCGCCAGCGCCGCGTCTACGTCCCGGACGACATCAAGTCCCTCCTCCGCGACTACCGCACCGCCCGCGACCGCTCCCCCTCAACCGCCGAAACGTTCCTGGTCAACTCCCGCGGCGACGCCGCCAGCCCCCAGATGATCCGCCGCCTGGTCCGCCTCCACGGCGAACGCAGCGAAGTCCGCGACCGCGTCACCCCCCACATGTTCCGCCACTCCGTCGCCACCTATCTCCTCGAAGAAGGCGTAGACATCCGCTACGTCCAACGCCTCCTCGGCCACCGCAGCATCTCAACGACGGAGATGTACACGCAAGTAGCCGACTCCGCACTGAAGGTGCGGATCACGGAGAAGCATCCGAGAAGGGGGATTGTGAGGGGGTAGGTAGGGAGGATCTCGCGCGCAGATAACTCGGGATTATCCGCGAGGGAGGTCTTTTGCACCAGTCGCCCCAGCCTCTCAACCTCAGCTACGACAAACGGTCACTTCTCCACTACCTCGGCCGCCGGGCTAAGTGGCTTCTCGGCGACCGTTCGCCGATCGTCGCGTATTTGAAACTCACGAAGCGCTGCAATCTCGACTGCTACTACTGCCCGTGGCATACGGCGCCTTCGGACTTTGCGGGCGAGCAGGAAACCGCTGTCTGGATCGCACAGATCGACCGGCTCGTAGAACGCGGTATTCAGATCTTCGTGCTTGAGGGCGGGGAGCCGACGTTGCGGCCGGATTTACCCGTACTTATTGAGTATGCACACTCCCTCGGCGCTCACACGATTCTGGCTACAAACGGCACCGGGTCGATATGGCGCTTTCAGCCGACCGCTTTTACGGTGAGCATCGATGGGCCGGAGCTTCTCCACGATCAGGTTCGTGGCCGCGGCACCTATCGCCACATTCTCGACAACCTCGCGCAGCGGAAAAATCACCGCGTTGTCAGCATCACCGTCATCACGCGCGACAACATGCACGCGCTGGAGGAGATGGCGACCGGGATCGAGCCGTACGTCGACGCGATGCTCTTCACTTTCGTCTACCCGTACGCAAGCGTTGCAGCCGAGACGATGACGCGCGAGGAAGTACGCGCAACGAAGAACCGGCTTTTGGCGATGAAACGGCGGTTCCGCATCCTGAATCCTGCCTCGCATCTACGTGCGGAGACTGGCGCCAAGCCCTGTTACGATTGGCTGGCCGTTACGGTCAACGCGCAGGGCAAGTTGGAGGAAGGCTGCTTTGTGCAACACGTCGAACCGAAAGACTGCAGCCGCTGTGAATTGGGCTGTTTCCAGGTCATCTCATCGTTCCACCAATTTAACGTCGAGGCGTGGTTCAACCTCAATCGACTCCTGCTGCGGACGATCTGACAGACTTCACACCCATTGCTGGTCTTCGAGATCCTTTTGGGTGGGATGCTCCAAAGGCGTCGCGCGCGGCACCCACAACGCCACCATGATGAGCGCGCCGGCAATAAAACAGTGAACGAGCGTGATCCGGCGCGACTCGTTTTTCGTGTATACGACGAGGTCATCGGGATCGGAAAGGTCCTTCGTGATGTCGCCGATGGTGACGACGTAGCGCGCCTTCTGCGCGGCATTTGTACTCAGGATCAGACCTGTTCCCCCGAGCGTCTTTTCAGGGATTTCCAGCTCGAGGAAACGTGTGCCGTTGACGCCGCCGGTGAGTGGCAGCGCGGTACCTGTGTGTTCTGTCGCAATGCCGGCAAAGAGGCCAGAGAGCGTCATCGTTCCGCGCCGGAGGAATTCGATCTTGGTAGTTGGTTTAAACGAATGTCGCACCAGCACCAACTCAATCCCGGGCTGCTGCTTCGTCGCCGATGGAACGTGCGCCAACGGAAACGAGACGCCTCCGATCGAATCCCGATCCGGGAAGATAATGGAGAATATCTCCTTCCCTACGTCTCCCTTGCCGATGAGAACTCCGAGGATGAGCGGCACGATGAGCCCCGTCCCCCAGCTTTTCGCGAGATCCAGCAGCTTCTTCCCGATCATCGAACGTTCTCCGTTCTGCGTCGAGTGGAGCGTGCGATCCACGCGGCGACTGCTGCGGCGAGTGCTGCCCCGACAGCAGCAGCCGGAATGACAAAGAGTTGTC